>NZ_JADOES010000032.1 GCF_018739885.1 Leptothoe spongobia TAU-MAC 1115
CACCTGTTTGTTCAATGAGAGAATGGCCATAATTTCCGGAATTACCCCCTCGTTTCGCGGCCATAATTTCCGGAAGCCACAACGTTTCGCCAGCTCAGGGACAAGCATGCACACAACAACTCATGATTGTCGTTTCCGATACCTCGCCGATCAATTATCTCTTTCTCATTGACCAACTTGAACTTCTTCCCCGCTTGTTTCGGCAAATCGTCATTCCTGAGGTTATGCGAGATGAAATGCTGGTTCCAGATGCACCACCAGCACTGCAGGTATGGATAGCTGATCCGCCTGCTCGGTTTAACAGTCTAAACTGTACCCAAAATTGATCAAACCCTGAGTACGCTTGTTCCAGGTGAACAAGTAGTCATTACCCTGGCTCAAACTATTTCAGCAGACTTACTGATTATTGATGGGCGATTAGGACGGTGAGCAGCAGCAGAGCGAGGAATTCCCATTATTGGTACGCTTGGAATTTTAGATGAGGCTGCTAACCAAGGGTTGATCGATCTCTCAGATGCCATTGCTCGATTGCAAACAACGAACTTCCGTATATCTCGTCGCATCATTCAGATATTATTAGAGAATGAGAGTAGTCAAGCATCAATGGAAAAGTAATTGTGAGTCTGGCGGAATTACCAGGGAAAGAGTTGATTCTGCCTGGATTGGAAGATTTGCATAAAGGTCAAACTAATACAATTGGAGCACTGCTGATTGCGATCTCATCCATGCGCCTAACTGCAGCAGGGCTAGAGTTTCCAAAAGACCATTTGGTTACAGCCGACATTCCGCACTCCCAACTGTCACAATCAGGTATTAAGTCTGAAAGCCTTTTCCATAGAGACTTTGAATGCCTTAATAGTTCTCTTGAACTATTTTAAAGCTATTCTCAATAGCTAGGTACTATTGAGAATTCATGCCTCTTTAGAGGCTGTGATCCATTGGCTTCGTCATTAATTATCGGATGTGCCAATTTAATGGCGGAATGTGGGTTACAGAATCCTAACTAGCCTTATATGCCCATCTCCAAGCCACACGAGACGATGCCTACCCGTATTACAATGCCCTGCTGAGCAGTCTCAACAGCTTTTGCAGTGCGCTTGAACTCAGTTCAAAAAGTACAAATTAGAACGATTACGCCTAATCAACTGAAAAAGCAATCTATTGCTGCCAAGGCTGTGCCAGCGTAGTGCAATCCCAAACAGCCCCGGTGTTCATGCCCTCCAAGCTAAAATTGGAGCAATGCTGATTCTAGCTGAACTTTAACCCATGCCCGATCCGGTCACCCTCGAAGACATCTACGCCCTGTTTCAACGCTCACAAGAAGAAGCCTAAGGAACCTGAATCATGCAAGTCACCCTCAACCTCCCTGACGAATTAGTTAAGCATTTCAACCTTGAGTACCTGGCTCGTGAAATTGTAGAAGCCCTGGTAGTGCAATCTTACCAAGTAGAAAAAATTACCAGTGCTGAAGTGGGGCGTATCCTGAATTTACCGTCTCGCTGGGCCGTGGATGCTTTCCTAAAGGAGCATAACGCTTATTTGCATTACGATGAGGCAGATTTAGAGAGCGATCGTGAAACGCTTCGCCAACTCCGGAAAAATCATTCATATAGCAACTCATGATCGTCGTTTCCGACACCTCGCCGATCAACTATCTCTTGCTCATTGACCAGATCGAATTGCTTCCCCGCTTATTTGGACAGCTCGTTATCCCTGAGGCTGTGCGAGATGAAATGCTAGTTCCAGATGCACCACTAGTAGTTCAGGCATGGATAGCTGATCCTCCTACCTGGTTGACAGTTCAAACGGTATCCAAGATCGATGAAACACTCAATGCTCTCGATCCGGGAGAACAAGCAGCTATTACTCTGGCTCAAACCATTTCAGCTGACTTACTGATTATTGATGAGCGCTTAGGACGACGTATAGCAATGGAGCGGGGAATTCCTATTATCGGCACGCTTGGAATTTTAGATGAGGCTGCTAACCAAGGGGTGATCGATCTCTCAGATGTTATTGCTCGATTACAAACAACAAACTTCCGCATATCCCGCCGTATCATTCAAGAATTGCTGGAAAACAAGGCTTAACCCAACATAAATGAGGAAGATCGTGAGTCTAGAAGAATTACCAGGGGCAGAGTTGATTCTCCCTGGGCTAGAGGATTGGCATAACGGCAAGACCAATACAATTGGGGCGCTGCTGCTATCGCATCCATACGCCTACCCGAGACAGGGCTAGAGTTTCCCACAGATCATTTGGTTCCAGAGCCAGAACTCACTTTGTACGTCCAGCTTCAAGCCACACGAGACGATGCCTATCCGTACTACAATGCCCTGCTGAGCAATCTCAATAGCTTTTGCAGTGCGCTTGAACTCAGTTCAAAAAGTACAAATTAGAACGATTATGCCTAATCAACTGAAAAAGCAATCTATTGCTGCCAAGGCCGTGCCAGCGTAGTGCAATCCCAAACAGCCTCAGCGCTTATGTCCGCCAAGCTAAAATGAAACCAACACTGGTTTTGCCTGAACTTTACCCATGTCCGACCCAGTCACCATCGAAGACATCTACGCTCTATTCCAACGCTCGCAAGAAGAAGCTGATCGGCGCTTTGCCAAGGCCGATCAGCGAGCTGCTGAGTCCAAAGCTGAGTTTGAGCGCAGCGTGGCAGAATCCAGAGCTGAGTTTGAGCGCAGCATGGCAGAATCCAGAGCTGAGTTTGACCGGCGTATGACTGAGTCCAAAGCCGAAGCTGACAAACGATTAGCTAAAGCTGAAGCGATCGCAACTCAAGCCAATCAAGCCGTCAATAGCCTGAGTAGTCGTTGGGGACGATTTGTAGAAAATATAGTCGCCCCTGCCGCGTTGCGCCTGTTTCAATCTCAGGGTATGGCTGTGCAAGAAGTCTATCAGCGAGTCCGCTCAGCTCGAGGAAACCTCAATCTAGAAATCGATATTTTAGTAGTTGACGATGATGTAGCGGTAGTTATTGAAGTCAAATCCCGATTAACCCAAGACAGTATCCGCCAAGTTCTACGTAGCCTGGAGCAATTTAAGTTAGCGTTTCCCCACTATGCTGGCTATCGACTCTATGGAGCAGTTGCTGCCATTGAGATTGACAAAGATGTGGATACCTATGCATACAATCAAGGATTGTTCGTTATCCAGCAATCAGGCGACAGCGTAGAGATTAGTAATACATCCGACTTTACTCCTCGCAATTGGTAGTTGAAATACCGAGTTTCCGATAAAAAGACCGTGTCATTAAACAACTCTACTATTAGCCAGCTTTTTGGCTTTTCCAATCTCCTTCCATCATTAGCTTCCCCAAGTGCTGCAGAATTGCTGTTACGTTATACATCTCATTCCCTTGTCGAAATAAGGCTATGGGCAGCAATTACTTGGACCATGACACTAGGCTAACTAGAATGCTTATGAAATCGGACTCCCGTAGAAGCCATTCTATCTTAGTTCACTTGTATTATTCTAGCCCTGGATTCAACTCATCGAGAATGCGAAAGCGAATGTGGTTGATGGCCAAATCCCGCAATGAGAACTCTTCCGGTTTGTCGTCGGCAGTCATATTGGTAAAGGGAATCCCTTTGCCAATTTCCATGTGGTACCAGGCCAACCCCATAAAAAATCTCTGCGGGTAAGGACCCCGCTCAATCACATCGTCCACATTGGATTCCATGGGTAGCCAGCCAACACCAGGACCATAAAACTCTAGCCAGACATGGTTAAAGTCAGGTTCCAGGGGCAGGTGGCGATATTCGGGCTGGGGCGGACACTTATAGCGGCCAATGGTACGGCAGGCAATGCCGTTTAGACGGGCCAGAGCCAGCAGCACACCCACATATTCCCCACAGGAACCCGTGCCCCGCTCCAGAGCCACATCAGGGGTATCGATTTTGGGTTGGATACCGTAGGCGAGACGATCATAAACGTAATTGCGAATCCGCAACATCTTCCGCAATACATTCGTTTCGGTACCTGCGCCCTCACTAGCCGCCTGTTGGATAATGTCCGTATCCATGGCTAGATCGTCGTCATCAACAAGATAACCCTCTAGCTCAGTGGGTAGGGGCTTGTCTCCATCAATGTCGTCAGGGGTAAGGCAGTATTTGAGGCTGTACATTTCGACTGTAGCTTTCCAGCCGATGAGACCTCCCTGAAAAGGCTGAATTTGGTCAAATCGAAAGACGGCTACCTGTTGCCCATTCTGTTCTTCAATGGTGAATGGGCGACCAATGGGTTCCACATGGCGGATGCGCTGACGCAGGTTACTGGCAGGTAAAGCAATCCGCCACTCCACATTGTTGAGGGTAATCGCATCCAGGGGCAGCAGTTCTTCCACATAGGACATCTCTACCAGATAGCCGTTGGAGAGGGTGTAGTGCTCGGCCTGGTTAGTTTGGAGATACAGGGGATGGATGAAGGTGCGATCGCGAAATGTCAGCTCATAGGGCGATTCCGCATTAGGATTATCGCGAATATAGGGTTCCTCATCGGCATAGACGATGTAGCAGATAGCTTCTTGATTAGCATCAGGCTGGTAGAACGCGATACCAGTGGGTGAACTGTAGGGAGTCAGGGCGCTTAGTTGAATATCGCCCGTGGTTCTGTCCAGGCAATAAACCGTTTGCTCTGTCTTGTCACATACCCATAACCCATCTTCATTGGTTGCTAAGGTTTCTTCACCCACGCCGGGTTGTGGGAATTTTCCTAAAAGATCGCCTGTATTGCGATCAAAAAGATGGATATAGCCAGATTTCTGGCAGCTGATGTAGACGGTGTTTTCCCAAACAGCTACGCCCGCTACGGGGTAGGGGAGTTTTGTAAAAAAGGTGGGCTTTAGGGCGGTGCGATCGCACCAAAATACCTCTTCGTCCCGAGCAAACCAAAAGGTATCCTGCCAGAGAGATAGGCCCACTACATCCATCCACTCCTTATCTTCCAGCTGATGCGGGTTGAGAATAACGGTGTTGTTGGTGTGGGGATTAACAGAAACGAGATACCCCCTCACCGTATCAATGGAAAAGAGGCAATTATCATCTGCTGCCAGGCCTGAAAGGGCATAGACACCAATCGGTCGAATTGTAGGTAGCTGCGATATTCCGTTGGGGACCCCATGCTCAGGCATAGACTAGGAAAGAATTTAACAGTTATTTAAGTTTTTTATTATAGTGAGGCAGTGTCTTTCTGAATAGCAGCTTGCTACGCGGACAATCTCATTTTTTAGAGACTTATTGATTGTCAAATTTATGACCACAGCAAGATACTGGCATTTAAACTCGAGCATATTCTCCAGTGAGCTTGTTGAGTTGGTTCACTAACAAACTCAAAAACAGTCCCACATCAGTCACTACCCCAATAGATTCCAGGGATCCACGATCGCTCAATTTGGTCACTACCGCTGGATTAATATCCACACAAACCATTTTCACCCCAGCCGGGGTCATGTTCCCCACACCAATGGAGTGCAGCATGGTCGAAAGCATCAAAATCAGATCTGCCCCTTCAATCAAGCGGGCATAATCCGCCTGAGCCTGAAGCAAATCCATTTGGGTATCTGGGAGGGGGCCATCATCACGAATCGACCCAGCCAGAGAAAAAGGTACCTTGTTTTTGACACATTCGTACATTACTCCGCTTTGTAAAATCCCTTGCTCCACGGCATGGGTAATACTGCCGCAGCGACAAATAGTGTTAATGGCTTTGAGATGATGGCGATGCCCACCATGGACCGAAACTCCTCGTTTCATATCCATGCCGAGGGAGGTGCCCATCAGCGCCTGCTCAATGTCGTGGACTGCGATCGCATTTCCCCCCAGCAGCCCATGCACATAGCCTTCGCGAATCAAATGTTGTAGATGTTCACTCCCCCCAGTATGGATCACCACCGGTCCTGCCGTGACCACCACCTTGCCCCCCTGGTCACGGATGCGGCGCAACTCCCAAGCAATTTGCTCCACCACGAGCTCGACGCGTCGTTCACTGGAGACGCCAGCCCCCATAAAACTAAACTCCTCCGTGGACGTTTGCTTGAGGGTAGTAGGAGTGCGCTTAGTGCGAATGCCTTTGCTACCGACAACAACCGATTCCCCCTGCTGTAAATCCCGCAATAACTTACAGCAGGCTACCGGACCATTGGCTGTTTGAGTGATGGCGATGGCACCATCCATCCGCTGACTCTGTACCTTAATCCACCGTCCACCCACAGAAACCTCCGTCGGGTAGATTGCAGTCACATAAAAATCATCCGGTGCCACACCTGTCTGTTCTACTGCTTCGAGCTGAGCGTCGATAACATCATCCGAGGTCACCACGGCCCCCAAATCCACAAGCTGTCCCAGAATGTTTTCAATCACTGCCACATCTGGAGCTGAAACCTTAACCTCCGCTGTTGATATATCCTGGCGCTGTTCACCAAGGTCAAAGCGCAAAACTTGAAAACTACCGCCACCAGACACAATCGTATCCAAAGCTCGATTCACTAAGCCGGAGTCCAGCAAATGACCTTCTAACTGAATCACACAGCTTTGAATCGAGGAGAATCGAGGAGAGTCTCGGTACAACTCTGTCAGCCTCAATGTCAAACACTTAGCGGCACCGCCTGCCTTCAAAAATTCGGTGAGAGGGGTTTCAATCACAGTAAACCCACGCGCTGCTAAGGTCTGTTTGAGACTATCACTGGCGCTATTCATGACAATGATCTGACCAACATTCACCGCATTACAGGCAAAGTTCACCGCATCTACGTCATCCACTGGAATACGTTTTTCCGAACAGATGCGGCGCTCGATCAAGTGATTGGAATAGGTATCAAAGGCGGGAGGGTAGTAGAGTAGGTCACCATTATTGAGTGGACAGAAGCAAGTATCAAGGTGATAAAACCGACGGTCAATCAGTCGTAGAGAAAGAACCTCAACGTCTAGCCACTGAGCTAAATAGGCATGGGAGTTCAGCTCAGAGCGAAACCCATACCCAGCCCACAAGCACTCCTCAACACGATCCAGGAGGGCATCTCCAGCCCCTTCAAAAGGAAGACCTTTGGGCAATATCTGTACGGTATAACCCTGGTCTACAAACCACTGTTGAAAATGGGGTGCTTCCCCCTGCCGTTCGGGATGGAAAAAGCGACTGAGCACAACAGTGTCACCAAGAACTAATCCAGCATTGGCCGTGAACACCATATCTGGCCATCCAGGCTGAGGCTTCACCAGCTCTACTGTCGCATGCTCCTTGAGAATGTTATAGAGCCGATTCCATTGGTCTTGAGCAAGATCCGGCGACGAGCGATGAATATTCCCCTCCATCCATGGATTGATTACATAATCAACGTCGTAGTGCTGCGGAGCACACATCAAAATTCGCACAGGCTCTGACATGGTCAACTCAAGTGAACATCTTGACGGCAGGGCAAGTTATTGGACAAGGCCTCAACGTCCTCCATCTATAACCTAATTATGATCGACACAGTCGATAAAAAGCCTGGAATAGTCGTAATGCTTACTCTTTGACACTTGGCAGAGGCTTATTAAGATTGGCTTTGCCCACATCGAAGGAAATGGCATAGGGGCTGTCTACCTTAGTGGACGCCTTTCTGATTTCTAAGCCAATCACTTGTCCATCTGCGTCGTAATCAAGCACCAAACCAGGTGCGATCTGCGTAGTTTCTTCAACCACAGTCGTAACGAGAGAAATCTGTAGGATGTCTTTATCTGGGTCATAAACGACTTTCATGAGCAAGGATTTCTTGAGTTCCAGTGATCAACTGCTTATCGGGATAAGCTGGGGATATATTCCCATGTAATAAGATAATTTGGGCTCACAGCGATTTTTAGGACACACCAACCCCAGTTAGAGCCAAAGCTTGTTTTTTTACAATAGACACTTGACCATCTTCATCCACATCCAAAACAGCAGTCTCTCCAGCTTGGACTTGCCCTACTAGCATCACTTCTGCCAGGTTATCCTCAACCAAGCGAGTAATGGCTCTTCTCAACGGACGAGCACCATAGCGTGGATCATAGCCTTCAATCACCAACTTCTCTTTAAAGGCTTCAGTCACTTCAATATGAATGTCCTGATCAGCTAGTCGTTTGGCAACATCTTGCAACAGGATATCGGCAATCTGCTTAACCTCATTGCGAGTAAGCTGATGGAAGACAATAATCTCATCTAGACGATTGAGAAATTCAGGCCGAAAAGAGACTTTTAGCGCATCATTGACGCGCTCACGGGTCCGATTATAGTTAGCAGTGTTAACATCCTCATCGATCATGTCAAATCCAATACCATTGCCTTGTTGTTCAATGGCCCGAGCGCCAATATTAGAGGTCATAATGATCACGGTATTTGTAAAGTCCACTCCACGACCTTGAGAGTCAGTCAATCGACCATCATCTAGCAGTTGTAGCAGAAGATTAAACACATCCGGATGAGCTTTTTCAATCTCATCAAAGAGCACCACCGTATAAGGCTTGCGTCGAACGGCTTCTGTTAGCTGACCACCATCGCCATACCCCACATAGCCTGGAGGTGAGCCAATCATTTTGGAAACAGACTGGGGCTCCATATATTCCGACATATCCAACCGGATAATCGCCTCCTCAGAGCCAAACACGCTATGAGCCAGAGCCTTAGTCAGCTCAGTTTTACCTACCCCGGTAGGACCACAAAAGATAAAGCTGGCAATGGGGCGCTGAGAGCTTCTCAAGCCGACCCTCGCCCGGCGAATAGCTTTAGCAACAGCATTCACCACATTCTCTTGTCCAATGATGCGCTGGTGCAGCGTTTCTTCTAGCTTCATCAACATGGCAGACTCAGACTGAGTAATCTGGTTAGCGGGAATGCCAGTCCATGAGGTCACCACTTGGGCAATATCTTCCACGGTCACCACAGGTCGCATTGCTGTCGTTCTATTCTCATTACCCCCTTGGAGCTTGGCCTCCAGCTCCAGTTCTTGATCCCGTAGTTCACTGGCCAGATCAAAATTCTGAGATTTTACTGCCGCATCTTTTTTCTCAATAAGTTTGCGCAGAGACTGTTTGAGTTCCTTCACGGGAGATTTTTGAGAATGGCGCAAATGGACACATGAACCAGCTTCATCAATCAAGTCAATAGCCTTGTCCGGCAAGTACCGGTCGACAATGTAACGATCTGACAGTTTAGCCGCAGCGACTAGGGCCTCATCAGAAATTGTTAGATTGTGGTATTGTTCATAGCTGCCTCGAACACCCTGGAGAATCTCAAGGGCCTCTTCGACACTAGGGGGATTCACTATCACAGGCTGAAAACGTCGCTCTAATGCGGCATCTTTCTCAATATGTTGACGATACTCATCAAGGGTGGTGGCACCAATAACTTGTAATTCACCTCGGGCCAAGGCAGGCTTGAGCATATTGGCGGCATCCATGCTGCCCTGAATAGCACCGGCCCCAACCAGAGTATGGATCTCATCAATTAGCAGAATGATATTGCCAGCATTGTTGACTGCGGCAATAATCTGCTTAAGTCGCTCTTCAAACTCTCCACGAAAACGAGATCCAGCGATCAATGTATTAATGTCTAGGCTCAATACCCTTTGATCCAAAAGTAGCTCAGGTACATTTTGTTCAACAATCCGCTGGGCCAGACCTTCCGCAATGGCTGTTTTACCGACACCAGGCTCACCAATAAGTACGGGATTATTTTTGTTACGACGACCCAGAATTTGAACCACACGTTCAATCTCCTGTCCTCGGCCAACAACCGGGTCAATTTTGCCGTCGATAGCTAATTGTGTCAGATCAGTGACAAATTCCTCCAAGGCTTTACCTGTGACCTTGTGAGTATTCTGTCGATCGACAGTTGACACCGGTAAACGCTCACCAACAGCACGAATAATTGCGATCCGTAACTTGACTAGGTCAACGCCTAAGGTTTGCAATATTTTGGCAGCAGAACTGTCATCATTACTTGTGACAGCCAATAGCAAATGCTCTGGTCCTACATAGCGTTGGCCTAGCTGTTGCGCTTCTTGGACAGACTGCTCTAGCAAGTGCTTAGCACTGGGGGTGAAGGGAATTTCACCGAAGGTTTTTTCGTGATCTAGCTTTAGCAGGCTCTCCACCTCAGTTTGCACAGCCTGTAGACTCAGGCCAGCCTCCTTTACGATCGGTGATACCAGACTGTCACCTTGAGCAATAATCCCAACTACTAACAGCTCAGTGCCAACATATTGCTGGTTTAACCGACTTGCCTCCTGTTGGGCAATCATAATGGTTGCAATTGCCTGGTCATTAAAAAGGTCAAACATAGGATTAAATGCTCAGTGGGTTATCGGCAATACGAGGTGAATGCTTCAAAATGACAAGTGATGGGGAAGACAATGCGAAAGTCTGCTGCTACCTTCCAAATTACAAAGCAGAACGGGGAAAAGGCTGAAACGTAGATAAAAAATCCCTTAGATGCAAGGTATGCAATGTGATTGCCATGACGGCCTCATTAATGAATTTATATAAAGCTGCATATTAGAAACGTTAATGCACCTGAGCCTCGGCCAGGGAGGTGGGAAAGCCGTACATATAAGGAGCTTTACTGACAAGCCCGACGGTTTGCCAAACCGTCGGGCTTAATCATGGCTCGCAGCCATTCAGCTAATTCTGAGAATTGCTTACATTAATGCATGAAAATATAGTGCAGCCAGCCATAGCTTGCGTTCAAAGCTGAGAGAGCAAGTTACCTACAGCTCTCTAGACAAAGTAAGTCATTAAGTCCAATACACCAGCAAGACTCTCTTCCCAGATCTACGGATGGAAGCCAATCAAGATATGGAACTAGACAATTTACTAACAGAAGACGGGTTATGCCTCAAAGATTATGCCACCCAGCATCTCATAACCGTTAGCCTTAGCTCTTCTAAGAGAGCTATAAAAGAGCATTCAGCTGCTGAACTCGTGCATCCTGACGTTGTCGCATGATCCGGCAATACGTATTGACCAAGGATTTTGCCAGCTGACCTTCTACCACAGCCGCCTCATCACGGGACTCATAGGACGACGCTAATAAGGGCTGCACAGAGGGCTGCAAAAATGTGGTAGTCAATTCAGCAAAAAGAGCTTCATCCCATACCAAATCAGCCTCGTAAGCCTCTGGGGCAACCGTTAGATGAGCTTTAGCTACACATCGGATCACGCTGCGTAACGGGTAGAAAAGACACTGAGAAGCCATGGCTAAATCTTGAGAAAAGTTAAAGACGATCATGAATTGTTGTGCAGTATACGTCCCTTTATTTTTCTTTTATCAACTTCTTTCTCAGATTGCCCAAAGAACCTCTAGGGAGATATCAGAAATAGTACGGAGAATAGCGCATTAAGCACTCTATAACCGCAGAATCGCTATTCTAGGCTTAGCAATATCGACATAAACATCCCTAATATTATTTCTTGAAAGCAAGAAAGGCTGGTGAAATAAATTCACCAGCCCAAACGCCATGAGCTATTGCTGTCTGCCAGACAACATTACGGATAAGACTATAGAGTTATGCGGGGTAAACCTGCAGCAGCTTACCAGCTAGATAACCGTAGCCAATAATAGGCTGGCTGCACTCATGCTTGACAGGACCTACTTGAGAAACTGCAGCGACACCGTATAAGCCAGCAGTGAGCTGAGCACCGTTAGGTGTACCTGTCCACGTCAGCTCATATACATACTTGTCTTTGACAGTAGTGAGCATAACTTCCACATCTTTCTCAGCTGCTGCACCACCGATACCTTCAAAGGCAAAACGAACATGTACTTCAGTGCCAAGACACATTAGCAAAGATGTCAGAGGGCTCTTGTTAAATTCGACAGTCAAACTAACAGACAACTCTTCGGTGTCAGCAACAATATAGGGCGAATTCGCAGGTGCAACGATAAAATCATCTTTGGTTTCATCACCAGCACTAGCAATTACCAAATTGCGCATAGAGAAAAAGGAGGGACCCAGAATATTCTTAGAATAGGTCTCAGTACTAGAAAATTGCTTAGTCGGTTGAGCAGTCATAGGATTTTCCTCATGATTTTTATTGACTGATTAGCTACTAGCAAATAAATTATTTTTAGACTTTATTCGACTTAAGTAATCAGTACATTTACATCATGATCAATACTTTCAAAGTAGTCATTACCCATAAGGGTACTTTATTAAATAAGCAAAGATCAATCAACACAAAAAGCAAATAAATAAGGGTTAAAAGTGAAAAACAAAGTCAAATTAAAATAGAGAAAATCAGCCAAATAAAATCAAATTCAAACTAATTTATACATCAAAAAAGCTGACGAAAATATCCGTCAGCATTGTCACTATGGGATTGGGTTGCTAACGCCACTAACTAGAGTTAAGGTTCAAGTTAGTGACGTTGTGAAGTTGCTACTTAGGCAGGATAAACCTGTAGTAGACGACCAGCTAGGTAACCATAGCCGATGATGGGCTGACTGCACTCATGCTTAACAGGACCTACTTGAGCCACTGCAGCAACACCATATAGACCAGGAGTTAGCTGAGCATTGTTAGGCGTACCTGTCCACTTGAGCTCATACTCGTAGGTGTCTTTGACAGTAGTGATGTAAACCTCTACATCTTCCTCAGCTGCCGCACCACCAATACCTTCAAACGCAAAACGGACATGAACTTCAGTACCCAAGCACATGAGTAGAGAAGTCAGAGGACTCTTGTTGAACTTGACGGTCAAGCTAACAGAGAACTGTTCACTATCAGCAACGATATAAGGAGAATTAGCGGGTGCAACATCTAAACCAATTTTAGTGGCATCACTAGTACCGGCAACTGTTAAACCGTTCATTTCAAAAAAAGCAGGACCAAGAATATTCTTGGAGTAGGTTTCAGTTGCAGAATATTCAGCCATAGATTGAGCAGTCATTGTTTTAACCTCATATGTATTTTTAGGCTGAGTAACTAACACAATCAACCTCTTTTGTTAGAGATTGAATTGTTTTTGTATCCTCAGCACAGTTACATCATGCGACTTTGGTTAATTGACGCCATCACCCCCCTGGGTACTCTTAAAAGTCCACCAAATTGAGTAATCGCAAATGCCCTAAAATGCCCGTATTTGAAAACAATAGCTATTAAAAAAGCGCTTCTACTATAGTAGAAGCGCTTTTTTAATACTTAACAGTAGAAAGCCTAATAAACCAAAGTAGTTTCTATTGGCAAACTAAGCTGTGACGGGGTAAACACTCACTTTCTTACGGCTCTTACCCTTACGCTCAAACGTAACTACGCCTTCAATCAAAGCAAACAAAGTGTCATCACCACCACGACCAACATTCTCTCCAGGATGATACTTAGTACCCCGCTGACGGATGATAATATTACCTGCCGTAACGGCTTCGCCGCCATACTTCTTGACGCCTAGGCGCTTCGAATTAGAATCGCGGCCGTTCCGCGTACTACCCGTACCTTTCTTATGAGCCATGACTTAAATCTCCGTGCTTACCTAAAAACTATAAACCGTTAAACTGAGCACCTTATTCTTCTTCACTAGCAGCAGCAGAGGCGTCTTCCGCAGTAATTGTCTTACCACCGATATTGATCGAATCGATCATTAGGCGGGTTAGCTCCTGACGATGACCGCGCTTTTTGCGTGTCTTTTTCTTAGGCTTCATCTTGTAAACGATGACCTTCTTACCCCGTAAGTGACGGACTACGGTACCACTGACGCTTGCACCATCTACCAGTGGCTGGCCAATGCTAGTGTCATCACCATCGTTGACTAGCAATACCTTATCTATAGTAATGCTGGCCTCTTCGTCTACGGCTAGACGATTAACGTCGTAAAAGCGACCGGGCTCGACACGTAGCTGAGTGCCACTCGCTTCAATAATTGCGTATGCCATTGATTCTCCCTTGCCGTACAGGTAGCAAAATTGCTTCAAACCTGATCCGAGCAGATTTTTGCACAGAGATTCATCATCGTTAATTTGGGTGAGTGCTGTCAAGGGATTTTTTAGAAAACGGGAAATTTGGGCCATGCCCCACTATCCTTTTTAAATTTCCGAAACTCTTTACAGTTTTTGATATATAAGCCTCTGCACAGTTTCATCCTGATTTTCTACAACATATGTCGTCTTAAGTATTTGAATCGTGTTCTTCATGGAAGAGGAAAATTCGGGCTTATGTCAGATCTACTGATGTTGATGGCACAACTGACCGCTCCAGAACCACTCAATGGACCGAATCCGGACGTTGACATTGCACCCATGGCCAAGGCTGCGGTTGATGCGGTTAGTCAGCTTGAACAGGCGGTGCCTCAACCAGCGATTCAAGGAGACATGGCACTCACACCCGAATTTTCTAGAGAGGTTGCTGCACGACAGCGGCAGAAACTCTTGCGTCTGCAGCAAACGGCCCGTCGTCCTGAGCCCACTGCTTTTGCAACTACACCTCGGGCAGTGGAAGTTGCCCGTCGTCAACCAGTTGCCGTTACTGGGCCAAAACCAGTTAGTGGGCCTCAACTTTTTGAACAACGCTGGGCCGCGCTACAGTCTGGCTCACTCTATACTCGGGTATCGCCCGATAGTTTCCATGGCAAATGGTCTAATGCCACCTATCAGCCGACCTATGCAGAATGGAAAGGACTTTTGAAACAGGAGGCGAGTGCGATCGCAGCCGGTCAAGGCAATAACCGTCTCACCGTCGTAATTGGCGACTCACTCAGCATGTGGCTGCCCCCAGAAATGCTGCCACGCGATCGATTCTGGCTCAACCAAGGCATTTCTGGCGATACGACTGGCGGTATTTTGCAACGGCTATCCGTATTTGCCAACACTAACCCCGACACCATTCATCTCATGGCTGGTGTCAATGACCTCAAAAATGGAGCCAGCGATCAAGAAATCTTAACGAACCTCCACCAGATCATGGCAAGGCTACGACAACAACATCCTACCGCCCGTGTAGTCGTACATTCCATCCTCCCCACCCGTTGGGAAAATATTCCCAGCAAGCGAGTGCGTTCCTTGAATACTCGGATCGCTCAACTTACCGACTACCATCAGTTAGATTACTTAGATCTACAGCCCAGCTTTAGTAACGATACCGGTAATCTTCGCCAAGACCTGACTACTGATGGATTACATCTCAACCGCTTGGGATATCAAGTCTGGCAGCTGGCGCTTCTGCAAGTATAGAGTTGAAGTTGCGGCTCTCCAGTACGCCTAAACAGCCCATGGGGTAATAACAAATCGTGATGATTACGGCCAGAATGATCGCTTAAATCACTAGCGAGATAAAATCCATTCGCCAAGCAGCGCTTTCCAAGTGAGCAATTAGCCTCGTAGAATATAGGGCCAAGGTCAATTCACTAGCAAGTGCCACATGAAATCCTATCTGGCTGCAGCGTTGCAGATGACCAGCGTCCCTGATCTGGGTAAAAATCTCACCCAGGCAGAAGAGCTGATTGATCTCGCCGTTCGTCGCGGAGCCGAGTATATTACACTACCCGAGAACTTTTCCTTTCTCGGAGACGAATCTGGCAAACTGGCCCAAGCGTCTGAAATTTGTACGGCCAGTGAAAAATTTCTCAAGACTATGGCCCAGCGCTATCAGGTCACTCTCTTAGGGGGTGGCTACCCAGTGCCTACGGACGATGGCAGAATCTACAACACAGCCCTACTAGTGAATGCCAATGGTAATGTGTTGCTTCGCTATGAAAAGGTCCATTTATTTGATGTAAATTTGCCCGATGGCAATACCTACCAGGAGTCTGCCACCGTCACTTCAGGGGAACAACTACCATCGGTCTGTACGACCCAAGATTTAGGTAATCTGGGCATTTCTGTGTGCTACGACGTGCGTTTTCCGGAACTATATAGACACCTATCTCAGCTAGGTGCAGAGGTTCTAACGGTTCCCGCAGCCTTTACGGCATACACCGGTAAAGACCATTGGCAAGTATTGCTCCAAGCAAGGGCCATTGAAAATACCTGCTATATCATTGCCCCTGCCCAAACCGGCTTTCACAACAGTATCCGTCAGTCCCACGGCCATGCCATGATTGTTGACCCTTGGGGAATTGTCCTAGCGGATGCTGGCCAAGATATTGGTATGGCTATTGCCGAAATCACCCCATCACGGTTAGGACAAGTCCGTCAGCAAATGCCATCCCTAAACCATAGGGTATTTGCATAGGGCCGCCAGCATCTTATAAAACTGAACTTCAGTCAGCATTCGATAGCAGACAAGTTTTTTTAAGACTTAGCAAAGCAAAAATTATTGCCCACTGCAGAAAATCGTAGTAGCGTCTACCAAAATCCAAACCTCTTTAGCATAGGATTTTTTCCCTAAAGAAAGGGATAAACCCGCTCATAATGAGCTAAAGGCATCGAACCAACTCATGTAGAGTAAACAGGACGAGTAAGTTTCTACGTTCGCATGATCGATCTCACCATCGGTAATCTGCTGTCAGGAAGCAGTCTACCTTTACTAGCTGAAGTCAATGAAGCTGAGCTGGGGCCCTTTGTCTTAGCCAGCGTGTTACTGAGCCTGATTGTTATTTACTTAGCAGCCAAGCTTGGTGGCGAGCTGTGTGCTCGGGTCAACTTACCATCAGTTTTGGGTGAACTGGTGGGCGGTGTAATTGTAGGTGTATCGGCCCTTAACCTAATTGTCTTTCCAGAAGGGGCCGAACCCGTTCACTCATTCCTGATGGATTTTGTGCAGCTCACGGCCAATCTAGACGCGGAATCATTGCTTGCCGTGTTCAAAAGCCAAAGTGAAGTGATCTCTGTTCTGGCGGAGATTGGTGTCGTGATTTTGCTGTTTGAAATTGGCTTAGAGTCGGACCTCAAGGAGCTTATTCGTGTTGGTCCTCAGGCAGCAGTTGTAGCCGTCGTCGGGGTAGTTGTCCCATTTGTGGCCGGAACCGTTGGTCTGATTGCATTCTTTGGTGTAGAGACGATTCCCGCCGTATTTGCTGGAGCAGCCCTGACCGCAACCAGTATCGGGATTACGGCAAAAGTATTAGCTGAGCTGCAAACCCTTAGCTCCCGTGAAGGACAAATCATCATTGGCGCTGCTGTTCTCGACGATGTATTAGGCATTATCGTCCTGGCCGTTGTGGCGAGCCTTGCCAAAACAGGTGAAATCGAAATCACCAATGTTATTTTTCTGATTATTGGCGCAGCCGTATTTTTAGTGGGCTCGATTTTGATTGGTCGCCTGCTCAGTCCACTGTTTGTCGGTCTTGTCGATCAGATGCAAACCCGCGGTCAAGTGTTGATCAGTTCCCTAGTATTTGCATTTGTACTGTCTTATATTGCCGCTGCTATTCAGCTAGAAGCCATTTTGGGAGCATTTGCAGCAGGTTTAATTTTGGCCGAAACCACTAAGCGCAAGGAGCTGGAAGAGCAAATCAGCCCAATTGCCGACATGCTTGTGCCCGTATTCTTCGTGACCGTTGGAGCCCATACGGATATCAGCGTCCTCAATCCTCTCAATCCAGCTAACCGCGAAGGGCTAATCATTGCCTCATTTTTGGTCATTGTTGCCATCATCGGTAAAGTAGTCACTGGCTTTACTGTCTTTGGGCAAGATGGAATTAATCGCCTAGCAATTGGTGTTGGCATGATTCCTCGTGGCGAAGTCGGTCTGGTGTTTGCTGGTGTCGGTGCTGCGAGTGGCGTTCTGTCTGAGTCGCTGGATGCAGCCATTATTGTCATGGTTATCTTTACAACGTTTTTGGCTCCACCATTGCTGCGCCTTGTCTTTAAAGACGATGACGATGACCCCAGTTGCACCATTGATGAAGATGCCGGTCAAGCCATGGCAAAAGCGACTGCCGACTAAGGTTCTGACGCTGGTTATTGCCTCGCTTCAGCAGCAGAGAAAGGAACTCTTATCAGCAATTTGTGTAGGGCCCATAAGTAAAAACTTTGGGCTCACCCTTAGCTGCTCAAAATTAGTCAATTCGCTGATTTATTCACCTCCAAATCCAGCCATGTTGCTTATATATGCACGTGGTTTGATGAAGGCTAGCTATTTGTCTCTGGCGTCAAACCTTGATCGCATTTATGATGACGGCTTCAGGTTATGAGCTCGTAGATTCGCAGTTACGTAAAATTGCTTAAACGTTTTGTATGAGACTAAAATCT
The DNA here is from genome assembly GCF_018739885.1 of Leptothoe spongobia TAU-MAC 1115. Taxonomy (GTDB): domain Bacteria; phylum Cyanobacteriota; class Cyanobacteriia; order Phormidesmidales; family Phormidesmidaceae; genus Leptothoe; species Leptothoe spongobia. The sequence continues at coordinate 18,145 of NZ_JADOES010000032.1, forward strand.
AACGAAAAACTCTACTAAACTCTAATCAGCGTAAAATAGTTAAAGCAGCAAGCAGCCTTCCTTATGACAAAATTCCTTCAAATGCCTATCCAAACCGGCAAAATTGGCGTTTTTGACAGCGGTGTTGGAGGATTAACCGTATTACGGGAAATTATGACTCATCTTCCCGATGAGTCTTTGCTTTATTTTGGCGATACGGCGCGCGTTCCCTATGGCAATCGCTCCCAGACGGAGCTGCTAAGGTTTGTTCGCGAAATCATTACTTGGATGCAAGGGCAGGGCGTCAAAATGGTAGTGATGGCCTGTAATACAAGTTCAGCTCTGGCATTAGAAACCGTGCGCGCTGAGTTTGACTTACCTATTCTCGGGATTATTCTGCCAGGAGCCAGGGCAGCTGCTAAGGCGGGTAAGCGCATTGGCGTAATTTCGACCGTAGCAACAGCTGAGAGTAATGCTTATAAACAGGCAATTCTAGAAGCTTCACCCACAACTGAAGTTTGGCAGGTAGGCTGCCCCGACTTTGTGCCTTTGATTGAACAAAGCCGCATTGATGATCCCTACACGCGAGCAGTAGCTACGGACTATTTGAAGCCTTTAATGGCTGCTAATATTGACACGCTGGTCTATGGCTGTACTCACTATCCACACCTAGCACCGCTTATGGACCAGATTTTACCGCCATCGATTACAGTGGTTAATCCGGCTCATTCGTTGGTCTCTGCGATGACTCAGGAATTGGATATGCTGGGTTTACGCAATACTCAATCACAGCCTGAAATTGATTTTTATGTGAGTGGTGAGCCAGACAAGTTTGCGGCAGCTTCTGGGCGATTGATAGGATTTAGACCAGAGGTCCAGTCTGTTAGTCTCGCAGTTTTGGAAGGAATAGCGATCGCACAATCTGTTTAAGTCGGCCTATACGCTATGGCCATGTACCCTGAGGGCATCAACATAAAGATATGGGGAATCAGACAAAATCCCGTGCTAGATCCTGGTCTAGCACGGGATTTAAGTTTATGCAGGATAAACCTGTTTTAACTTAGTTAGCCAACGCAGCTAAGACCTTGTCATGAATTTCACCGTTGCTGACGATGACACCTTGGGTATCAACAAAGCGAGGTTCTTTGGAAAAGTCCAGCGTCTTACCATGCATGTCAGTTACCTTACCACCGGCCTCTTCAATCACAAGCACACCAGCAGCATGGTCCCAAATCTTTTCACGGTAGTTGGGATACTTGGCAGAGGGCAGACGTAGGTAAAGAACGGCATTGCCAGAAGCCACCGCACCGTACTTAGCCTGGCTGTCCATGCGAATAGAATCCGTAGTGATGCCTGCTGCCTGGGCAATGCGAGCATGCAGATCTTGGTCCCCATGGGCCACGCTTTCGACAAAGCGGAAGTTAGGTATATCGGAGGAAGACGTAACCGAGATTTTCTCAGGATTGCTACCGTCCATGTTCATCATCATGGCACCGCCGCCACGAATAGCAACGAACAGGATGCCAGACCGATCGCCAAGCTTAAGGGCAGGACAACCCAAAACGCCCACCTTGATATCACCATCTTCAACCATGGCTAGGGCCACCGCATACTGGTCACCACGCAAAAAGCCTTTAGTGCCATCAATGGGGTCTAGGGTCCAGTAACGGGGGCTAACATCACCATTGCCCTGGTCAATCCAACCAGGAATCTGCTCGTCAGTGGCATCGGGCAGGACCACTTTCACGTAGTTGGTAACCTGAGCCAGGCGAGAGGCCATTTCAGGTGTTTTCAGGTCATCGGCATCTTCTTCACCGACGATAGGATCGTTAGGAAATGCATCTTTGATCATCTTGCAGACAATCGCCTGGGCACCAAAGTCAGCGACAGTGACCGGACTTTTGTCAGATTTCTCAATAGCTTCGGGCACCATCTCAGCCCGAACCTTTTCACATACAGTAGCGGCAGCTTGCACAGCTGCGATCGCAATTTCCTTTTCCTTTTCGTAGGCCATAGTAATAACGATAAAGAATTAACAAAATACAGCTTTGCGCCCTTAGTTCATCACATAACGATGATTTTCACAGCCATTAGAATACAGCAGCAACGGGCGACACAACGTTTCCCTGTACAGTCTACCGAACCAAACTCATCTCTTCAGCAGAGAATCGATGAATTTATCTACATATGGTGATTTAAGTTAGCAATACTCAGCAATCCAGGCACGGGTGCCAAAATATTGACAGCTCAGACTTGCCACTTGACTCGCTTTATTTAAAGCCGCCACAAAGTTGCCCTGCCAACCATAACAAAAGGCCCCGTGGAAAATATCCCCGGCCCCTAACGTATCGACAACGGTCGTCGCAGATATCGGTAACTCGCTCACAGTTCCCTGGTCACTGACCACAATGGGCCGCTCCCCTCGAGTGATAGCAATATACGGGATGCCTAAACGTTGCAAATAGGGCAATGCCGTCCCATTTGGCGGCTGAAAATTTGCCGATGCAATCACCACCTTGGCTAAGGCCAGTATCGATTCAAATCCAGGCTTCCAGCTACCCGCATCTACCACCACAGGAATCCCCGCTTGCTGAGCCGCCGCTGCAATCTGCTGACTCAATGCCATCTGATGTCCATCCAGCAGCACCACATCAATGCTGCTGAGATCTGCCAATTGCGGCTCCACCTGCAGTCCGACCGCATTACGTGAGATCACCGCCCGGTCGCCGGACAGGGAAACCACAATCGAGGAAATCGGTGGTGGTTCCTGTCGTCGTGGTGCGAGATCCACCACCGATACCCCTACCTGATCCATATCCTCTCGCAACAATGCCGTTACCGGATGCTGTCCCACCGCTGCCATGACAGTAGCCTGGCCACCCATCGTCGCAAATGCCACTGCTGCATTTGTCGCTGGTCCACCCGCCGCCATGATTGCCGCCTGAGCCACCAGCTTTTCATTTGCCTGGGGTGGTCGCTGTGCCTGATAAATGCAGTCTAGAGTCATGAGGCCAACGAAAAGTCCACGCATAGGGAGTGTTGAATGTTGGACAGTTGAAATTATTTGATGCCAATGGATTTTTACCACTTAAACTCAACACTAAGCACTTATAAATCCATAACTTTTCCTTGTCCGATTTTTCATTAACCACTCCCCAAACAGCTGGCATCCTATATCTCGTTGCCACACCTATTGGCAACTTAGAAGACATAACCTTTCGAGCAGTTCGCATGCTTAAAGAAGCGAACTTAATTGCGGCGGAAGATACACGCCATACGGGGAAGTTGCTGCACCATTTTCAGATTGAAACCCCACAAATCAGCTATCACGAGCACAATGCCCAGACTCGGATTCCTCAGCTGATTGAGAAACTGCAGACAGGACAAACGATTGCGTTAGTCAGTGATGCAGGCATGCCAGGTATTTCTGATCCAGGTTATGAACTGGTGTGTGCCTGTGCTGATGCGGGCATTATTATTAGCCCAATTCCAGGACCAGCTGCGGTGATCAGTGCCATTGCCGCATCAGCATTACCATCAGATCGGTTTACCTTTGAAGGCTTTTTGCCAGTGAAGGGCAAAGTCCGGACAGAGCGACTAACCCAGTTCGCCACGGAGCCACGGACCATAGTGCTCTATGAAAGTCCCCACCGCTTGCTCAAAACTCTGACTGATTTGCAAACTCACCTAGGCGATGATCGACAGGTCACCGTGGCCAGGGAACTGACCAAGCGCTATGAGGAGTTTTGGCGAGGGACCGTGGGTGAGGCTATTGAACACTTTAAGGTGACTGAACCGAGGGGGGAGTTTACGATTGCGATCGCAGGCCACACACCCACACCCCAAACTATTTCCGAAGCTGATCTACTCCAGCAGTTAGCAACCCTGATTAACCATGGTATTTCACCCTCCAAAGCTAGCCGCCAACTAGCCCAAAAAACAGGCCTATCCAAACGAGAGATTTATCAGCTCAGCCTCCAGATGAAACAAGAAGAATAATAAATGTAATTTTGAATTAAACCCGTAGGGGCGTTCCATGGAATGCCCCTACAAATGGATGAACCGTGTTAGTTGTAACGTTCCGGCAAGGCAAACCACTCATCCCAACTCAAATCACGTCCAGGGAATCCTACCGATTCAAACGGCCACACATCAGCCAGCCATTGCCGAACCGCTAACAGCAAACGCTCCTCTAACCCACTGGCCAATTCACTCTGTCTGGCCCATAGCAGTGCATAGGCATCATAGCCCTGGCGATCCGACGGATAAAAATACACACAGCCCAGACAGCGACTTTCATCCAGACTCATCATGGTGTAGGCAAAAGATGTACGTCGCTGAAACTCTTTTTGGTGCCAGCCTAGATCAATTAAATCTTGCTCTAAGTTCAATCCTTGAGGCCAAGAGCTGGGTGGCGGAAAAATCCCTTGCAGATGTTCCTCACTGGTGACCACCGCATCAAAATCTTTAACCACGTCATTAATCGTCAGCATCCGCAAGCGATATTCATCGGTCTCCAATACCGCTGGCACATCAAAATCTTGTGGAACAAAGGAATCGGCGACAGAACCCACGTTAAACCCTTGCTTGAGTACTTTTAGAATTTTTAGCACATCGTAAAGCTGATTTTGAGCTTGCCGAAACAACGAAAAGACATCAGAGCATGATCTTTAACTTAGACCTATAGAACCCTAACCATTTAATAATGGCACGTAGATTCGAAATTCAAGCTGTCTCAACTATCTAAGCCTCTGTTCAATGGATTGAAAGTCGCGATTAATTTCAACCCAAAGAGATTTATTCAGCGGGTCAGTCTTCAATGCCTTATCTAAATAAATGCGAGCTTTGCCTAACTGGCCCTGGGTGATTAGGTCACGCCCCCAGCGCTGGTAAGTGATGGCCTGCCACTGACGGACTTCTGGGTCTTGGGTAATCCGCTGGGCCAGTCCTTCGACGAGTGCGATCGCACGCGGATACTTTTTCTGCTTAAACAAGACCTGTAGCTGTTTATAGGAATCCTGCTTGAGCTTTTGCTCATGCTCCGACAGCCCCGGATTAGTCTGGACTGGACTTACTTCGTCGTCGACTTCCTCGTCATACTCATCAGGCTGATCCTCCCCATTTTCATCTGGCTGGAAAACATCCAGCAATGACTCATAGGCCTTCGTCACCCTAATAAAACGATCCTGAGCCCGTTGATCATCAGGATTAACATCCGGGTGATACTTGCGCGCCAGCTTACGGTAAGCCGCCTTGACATCGTCAAATGTGGCCCCCGTCCGTAACCCTAATGTGCGGTAATGATCAGCTAACCCCATTGCACTCAGAAGAACAAACCCAGATTCTGCCATTAAAACGCAGAATCTGGGTAACTAAGCCAGCGAATTAAAGGTTCTTTTAGGCTAGACGCGTTCTTCAATCACCCGATCGATCAGGCCATAGGCCTTCGCTTCTTCGGCTGACATAAAGTTATCGCGGTCTGTATCTTTTTCAATTTTCTCAATGGTTTGACCAGTATGATCCGACATCAAGCCATTTAAGCGACGCTTAGTCTGCAAAATATGGTTGGCTTCAATTTCAATATCAGTAGCTTGTCCTCGGCTACCGCCTAAGGGTTGGTGTATCATTATGCGCGAATGAGGCAATGCTAAGCGCTTACCCTTCGCACCTGCACACAGTAAAAAGGAGCCCATAGAAGCCGCCAACCCAACACAAATGGTAACGACTTCCGATTTGATGTATTGCATCGTATCGTAAATAGCCAGCCCTGCTGTAACTGAGCCACCTGGAGAGTTGATATATAAATAGATTGGCTTCGTTGGATCTTCAGAATCCAGATACAACATATAGGCCACAATGGAGTTAGCAATCCCATCACTGACGTCTTCGGTCAAAAAAATAATCCGTTCGAGGGACAACCGTGTATAGATGCTGATCCACTGCTCATAGGTGCTACCAGGAAGACGATAAGGGACACTAGGGATACCAATAGGCATAGGTCTAAATAGGGGTAAATGTCTAGGGTTTTAGAAAGCAGAGTTTTGAGCTTTAAAGACACCTCAGTAGCGTCCCAAAGGGTATTTTGAATTAGGTTACTTAAGAACGTCTCTAAGCTAAGAATTCCTTAAAACAACAACTCAAAACTAGCGAAGCAAGCTCATGAAGGTTTCTCGATCACTCGATCAATCAAGCCATAGTCCATAGCCTCTTGTGGCGTGAGGTAAAATATACGCTCCATATCCTTATGGATTTTTTCTACAGTTTGGCCAGTGTTTTCGCTGAGTATCTTGGTTATCAAAGATTTCTTGCCCAAAACCTCATTAGCCTTCAACTCGATATCAGTAGCTTGGCCACGCATGCCGCTATAAGAGTGCATTAGCGCCATAGACGAGTTGGGCAAACTAGAGCGTTTGCCTTTGGTACCACAAGATAGTAGTACAGCAGCCATGCCAATAGCCTGCCCCAGGCAAATGGTAATTACCTCTGCCTTGAGATAGCTTATGGTGTCATAAACCGCCAGCCCTGCGGTAATGGACATCATGCCCGCTGAAGCATCTGTCATCCCAGCCATCATTGGATCACCAAGGGAGTTTATGTATAGATATATGGGTTTACTTGCATCATCAGAATCCAGATATAGCAGAAACGAAACCAATGAGTTGGCCACATCATCAGTTAAGGGCTGATTCAAGAACAAAATCCTTTCTTGGAGCATGCGGCTATAGATATCCATCCAAGCCCACCGACGGCTACCAGGAAGATTGTAAGGTACTTGCATAAGACGTTCCTAACCAATGCCTGCCGGAATTGCCTTAGGCAGTTCCTTAGTGCTTGCCAATACCCGATCAATCAGACCATAATCCTTTGCTTCTGTAGGGGTCAGATAAAACATACGATCTGTGTCTTTCTTGAGTTTTTCTACAGTTTGTCCGGTGCAACGGGACAAAATATCTAGGATAGCTTCACGGTTAGCGATCACCTCTTTAGCACGAATCTGAATATCAGTAGCTTGTCCTTGCGCCCCTGTACGAGACTGGTTTAGCACAATCGTTGCATGGGGCAAACTTGCTCGGAAACCCTTTGTCCCTGATGCCAAGATCATGGAAGCCGTCCCCATGGCTTGACCAATGCAGATAGTATGCACTGGAGGGCGAATATAGCGCATAGTGTCACAAATTGCGAATGCTTCGGATTCAAAGCCAATAGCATCACCGGTATACCAGGATGTACCCGTAGAATTAATGTAGAAGTAAATGGGCTTATCCGGATCATCAAACTCTAGATAGAGCAACTGAGCCATGATGAGTTTGGTGACATCACCAATCTGGCGTTTATAATCTGACGATACTAGTGGCAGACCCAAATAAACAATCCTTTCTTTGAGAAGTAAGGATTCCAAATCAGGCGGTGGAGTGCGGAAAGCAGCATCTCCGCCATAGTAAGGAGCCTGTACGGCTTTGATATTAGAACTCATAGACCCAGTTAGCCCTCTGTGGTGTTAGCTGTTCACCATTCAACGTTTTGATTCGACAAGCTCGTGATGTCACGACCTATTGACGTCTACAGTCTACATAGTGTAACTCGCTGTGAACAAGGTCGTAGACCAGCTACCTTTGGGGGATATCCGCCCATGGCGACTGGTTAAAATTTGGGTTAGAGAAACCGCGATCTCAACGTCCAATCTGGTCAGGAATTTTGTCTGGGGTTGTGTAGCCCCTACCTGCGGATTCTTAAAGAATTTTGCCTGGGGTTATATAGGACCCTATCTGCGGATTACCTATGTTTGCCATCACAGCATGCCTGCCGATCCAATGGGAACATTGAGCATAGGAGAAACTCTGCTATTAAAGCGGGAGTTTTTCAGCAAATTAGGGTGATGCATTTAGATGAAACATCTAGAACCATATCGATAATGTCATTGGCAGGGAAACGAACCTATGAAAGCTAACGTGCAATGGTCTATTAGCGATCGCAACCTAGACACTACTCAAACCAGTAGTCAACGACACTTGGCCATTTCCGTACAGGCCACTAGTGGAGCGCGCCCACCCTTAAACCTATGTCTAATTCTCGACCAAAGCGGCTCCATGGGCGGCACCCCAATTAAAACCGTTCGTACCGCTGCCCAAAAAATTGTCGATAACCTGTCCCCCCAAGACCGCATCTCGATCATTTCCTTTGACCATGAAGCCCAGGTCGTCGTCCCGAACCAGCTAGCCACCGATCCCACAGCTATCAAACAAGCCATCGAAGGTATTCGGGCTGGGGGCGGCACCGCCATTGACGAAGGTTTAAAGCTAGGCGTTACAGAAATCGCCAAAGGCAAAACAGGCACTGTCTCCCAAATTTTTCTACTGACCGATGGCGAAAACGAGCACGGTAGTAACGACCGCTGCCTTAAACTCACCAAACTTGCTGTTAGCCATAGTTTTACTGTCAGCACCCTTGGCTTTGGCAATCATTGGAATCAAGATGTCCTAGAGCAACTAGCAGATGCTGGGAACGGCAGTCTGGCTTATATCCAAAATCCTGACACCGCTATCCAAGAATTCAGTCGTCTCTTTAGTCGCGCCCAGGCCGTCAGTCTCACCAATGCCTATCTAGTCCTCACCCTGCAACCTCAGGTACGTCTTGCCGAACTCAAACCCATCGCCCAGGTTCTACCCGAAACCATCGAGCTTGATGTCCGTCGCGAAGGAGAACAAGCCATCGTCCGATTGGGAGATTTGATGACCAATACGCCCCGTGTCATCCTCGCCAACTTATATATTTCTCAACTCCTCGAAGGCACCCACTCGATTGCCTACGCCGAAATCCAGTACGACGATCCTGCCCTCGGCAGCTCACTATCCACAGATAAAGTCGTCATCAACGTCACTGCCCAGACAGCTTACCAGGCCCAGCCTGATCCACAAGTACAGCAATACATCCTGGCCTTAGCCAAATATCGCCAAACCCAAATTGCTGAAACCAAACTCCAAGCAGGCGATCGCACCGGAGCCATCACTATGCTCCAGTCTGCCACCCAAACCGCTATCCAAATGGGCGATCAAAACGCTGCCACAGTTCTGCAAGAAAACGTCACCCAGCTCCAAACGGGGCAAGACTTATCGGAGCAAGCGAAAAAGAAAACTCGCATTGCCTCTAAAACAATCTTGCAATAATCAATAATGCACCTGCGCTATCTGATCAAGGCAATTCAATGTGGTTTTGCTGGCAAGGCTGGTGACACCGCTGCATACAAAGCTGCTGCATTAGGTACTCCCGCCTACGGCGATTTAGACGCAAGGCTTGCAGCCTTAGCAAATCCTCTACCAGATATCTCTCTAGCTGAATTACAGTCTCAGCCTCCTGGCAGTTTTGGTCAAAGCCTTGCTCAGTTTCTCCACAGCAATCACCTTCAGCCCCTCACTCTTTCTGCAGAAACTCGCAACGCCCTGACAGACTCTTCTCTTCTGGCTATCCGATACCCGATTCTCCACGATGCTTTCCATGTGCTGTTGGGATTTGACACCAGTCTGGCAGGAGAATTAGGCGTTTGGTCTTTTGTTGCGGCACAGTACTATAGTCCTGCCTATGAGAGAGCTGCTTTTATCGGTCGCTGGTTTACGCGATTGATTACACCCTGGCAGTGGAAGCGATTGTGGGTCTACGGAGAAAAGGGAAAACAGTTGGGACGCCAGGCTGTTTGTGTGATTGCTCAACCATTAGAGGAGTTTTGGGCGATGCCATTAGATGTAGTAAGAACAAAGCTTAATCTTCCATCTGAGATAGAACCAATAGCTAACTAATATTGTTGAGCCATCAATTAAGAACCGAAGAGTAGCTCCGAGTAATTGGTCAATAGCAAAATCGACTGCTCAGGGCTTTCCTCCCCGACCCCCTCCATGACGTGGGGACCTCAACGTCCCCACACCCCTCGCACAAGAGGACTGCTGGAAAATAGCTAACAATTTTGCACCAGTGGTCGGTAGGGTATTACGCTGCTCCGCATTTGCTCCACACCGTAAAAGGTCAGTTATCGCTTGCTCCTTCAAAAACCTTTTTCCAAGCAAGAACTATTTACACTGGAAGGTAGATAACCTATGTTTTTTAATTTTCTGTGACGTGTCACAGAAAATTAAAAGGCACTCCACCAACCCTCCCCCATACACACCGGGACAACTTAACTATTTTTAGGGGGTTGTAGGGTGGCCTTTCCACCCTGCCCAAGGGAGTTTGGGGCGCTCAGAGGAGCCCCAAGCAGCCTCTCACACCATTAGCGACAATCTTCCAACCCCTTAAGCACCTACCCATGGACATCACCTACCACCCCATCACCCTCCACAAAAAAGTCCCCCTCACCATCAGCCGAGGCACCCGCTCCCAATCAACCAACCTCTTCATCCAAATCACCGCCGACAACATCACCGGCTACGGCGAAGCCACCCCCTTCTCCATCGGCGATCAAACCCAAACCACTGACAACATTACCCAAGATCTAGACCGCATCACCGAAGGCATCTCCTACTACCATCCCCTTGACCGCCAAATCATCGAAGAAAGTCTCGACCAAATCGCCCCCTGTTCCGCCGCTCGCGCCGCCATCAATGTAGCCCTCTGGGACTGGCTCGGCCAAAAAGTGGGTCTACCGCTGTGGCAGCTATGGGGTTTAGACCGTCAGCGCATTGGGCCAACAGCAGTCACAGTGGGAATAAGCTCCCCTGAGGATGCGATCGCACGCATCCGCCGCTGGCACACCGACTATCCCGATCTCCGTTCCATCAAAATCAAACTGGGCAGCCCCGCAGGCATCGCCACCGACCAAGCCATGTTTAGCGCCCTACAATCCGAATTTCGCCCCCACGACAAAATCAGTATCGATGCCAATGGCGGCTGGACCCTGGAGGATGCCAAAACCATGGCCACCTGGCTTGCAGAACGCAACGTCACCTATCTAGAGCAACCCTTACCCGTGAGCGCCAATCATCAGCTAGGCGAGCTAAAACACCATTCTCCACTACCCATTTTCATCGACGAAAGCTGCTTCACTAGCCGCGATATCATGCCCCTAGCGCCTTACATAGACGGCATCAATATCAAACTGATGAAGTCCGGCGGCCTCACCGAAGCCTATCGAATGATCCACACCGCCCGCGCCTGTGGTCTCAGCGTCATGTTTGGTTGCTACTCCGACAGTGCCCTATCGAATACGGCTCTGGCCCAGCTATCGCCCCTCGCCAACCATCTGGATCTCGATAGCCACCTCAACCTCAAAGACAATCCTTTTATAGGTGCCAAGCTAGATCTAGGTCGCCTCATGCCTAATGAGCAGCCGGGGTTAGGCATAACTCATCAGCCCTAGGCAAATACCCCAATTAATGTGATGACGCCACCAATGACCATCAGCCCCGCAGGCATAAACTTTTTCGTCTTCACTAAACGAATAATAAAGACGAGTACCAATACCAGGGTCACAATTTTGACAACCCACAGACCACTGACAATACCCTGAGCTGCTCGCAGCACTCCGATCAATAATAAAAGTCCGCTAACAATCCCCGAAATCAGCGAAGGTTTACTCCGAACCTTGAGGTAGCCCATGATGCCACCAGCTATGGCCAGAATACCGTAGATCAATGCGATGATAAGTGCTAATGACATAGAGCGAAGGGATTGAGAATGAAGGAATTTGGGGGAGCGACAACGGCTACCATCACTCAGTACCGACAGCAGGCAGCCTCGCTCTTACTCTATCAGGCTGTTCTCAAAGATACAGTAGGTAAAACTTTTTTAGCATTACTAGAGGCCCTCAGCAGCAGTAAAGGTCTAACCAATGAACGCTCCCACTGCCTGATCGCCTATGGTAAATGGTTTCAGTCCCTGGCAAGCACGGGTAAAAGCTGGGGAGATCACCTGATTGGGCAAATTCTGATTGCTGATAACGCCTTTACCCAAAACGCTCAGCGCCTGCCCTTGGCTGAGCTGCCTACCCCCTTACTGGATGCCGTTCGCCACGATTTGCGAGTTCTCCAAGCACTTTACAACTTATCCCCTAGCCACATTAGTGACTGTGTACAAGCCGCCTGCCAACTAGCCAAACCACCGGTGGTTTGGTCCTTATTACCAGAGTCGATGCCGATCAATCTGTCGACCGACTGGTCAGCAAGCATTGCCGAATTAGTGGATTACTACAAAAGTCAAGGCTCTGGGCAGTTTGGACAGTTCCATGGTTTTCGTTGGCAGCAGGGTCAGCTCTTGGGCATTGCTGAACCTGATCCAATTCGTCTAGAACAGCTAGCAGCTTATGAAGAACCGAAAACCACATTGATAAAAAATACTGAGTATTTGTTGGCAGGGTTTAATGCGCTCAACGTACTGTTATATGGCAGTAGAGGCTCTGGCAAATCCTCCCTGGTCAAGGCGTTGCTCAACGAATATGCGGCCAGTGGCCTGCGTCTCATTGAGGTTGCCAAAGCAGACCTATACGACTTGCCCATAATCGTGGAATACCTGCAGCTGCAACCCCAAAAATTTATTATCTTTGTCGATGATCTTTCCTTTGAAGAAGACGATAACGCATTCAAGGCGCTCAAGGTTGTTCTAGAAGGCGGGCTGACCCGACGACCTCAGAATATAGTGGTGTACGCTACCTCAAACCGGCGACATTTAGTGCGTGAGTTTTTTGCCGATCGACCGCGTCCCCGTGATGCAGATGAGCTCCAATCCTGGGATACGGTCCAGGAAAAACTCTCCTTTAGCGATCGCTTTGGTCTCACCCTCACCTTCGAGGCCGCTGACCAACCCACCTATCTAGACATAGTTCATCACTTAGCGAAGCAGGCAGGCCTTGATCTACCGGTGGATGATTTGGACTATCGAGCTAAACAGTGGGCCACACGCCACAATGGCCGATCCGGGAGAAGCGCCCGTCAGTTTATTGATTTTCTATCGGCAGAATTAGCCTCGGAGCATAGGAGATAGGACGATGGGAAAGTGGGGGCGTTGGGGTTTAGGGTTCGTGGTTCTTGCCAGTATAGGGATTGCGATCGCATCCATTACCAAACTCATCTATGACCAAAATCGCATCTACACCATCCGTCTAGCCACGGGTGGTCCCACCGGCGAATACTACGCCTTTGGCCAAGCCATTGCCCAAGTCACCGAAACCAATGAACCCAAAATCCGGGTTGAAGTCATGGAATCCGCTGGCTCTAACCAAAATATGGATGACATCAACACCCACACCGCTGATTTTGCCCTCGTGCAAAACGACACCCCGGTTCTGAACAATGTACGGGCAGTAGCTCAGCTCTACCCTGAGATGTTCCATCTGATCGCAGCCAACGACGCAAACATCCGAACATTAACCGACCTAAAAGGCAAACGCATTGCCCTAATGCCCGAAGGTAGCGGCTCCTACAATTTGTTTTGGCCCCTTACAGAACACTATGGCCTGACCAAATATGACTTTCAATTTAACTCCATGTCTCCGACAGACGCCTATGACGCACTACAAGCAGGCAACGTCGACGCCGTCTTTCGCATCATCGGTCTCGGCAACAGCAGTATTAGTAAGCTCCTTGCCAATAACCGCTTTCAGCTAGTTCCCATTGACCAAATCGGTGCTCTTCAGCTCACACAGCCCTACCTCAAGTCCACCGTTATCCCCAAAGGCAGCTACGACGGAGGGTCCCCCATTCCTTCTAAAGACCTCCCCGTTGTCGCTGTTAGCTCATTGCTCATCGCCAACGTCAATGTCAATCCTGATGTCGTCAAAGCCATCACCCGCATCCTCTACGAACACCGCAACGAACTTGTTAGCATTAACCCACGCACTGCCAATATTCAGTCCCCAGAAGCCAGCCAAAATCTTGGGTTTCCCCTACACGAAGGTGCCCACGCCTACTACACCCAAGACAATCCTAGTTTTTTAGTCACTTACGCCGAACCCATCGGTCTACTACTGTCCATCAGCATTCTTCTCTGTTCCAGCCTATGGCAAGGTCGTCAGTGGCTAATCAGCAACCAAAAAGATCGCGCCGATCGCTACAACCTAGAAATTCTCGACCTCATCGAAAAAATAGAACAAGCGCAAGACTTCGATGAACTGCAAAACCTACGACAACAGCTCCTTGAAATTCTTAGAAAAGTTGTCGTCGATTTAGATATTGATCGAATCTCACCAGAGTCATTTCAATCATTTACCTTCCCTTGGGAAGTGGCCAATACAGCCATCCGCCACCAAGAAATAATTCTCAGTGGCCGCTCTAAACCAGTCCCCCAGCCAAACTCATCCAACTTGGTCTAGACAATGACCACACACCTTAGTCCGACTGCGCTGATAGTTCCCGCAACTCATTCTCGACCATCGATTCTACTAACCTAGAGAAGGAATAGTTGGGCTGCCATTGGATATCACGCTTAATTTTATTAATGGCTCCTGCTAGGGTAACCGGCTCATCAGGTCTATAAAAAGCAGGATCAACAGATACATAATCCTGCCAATTTAATCCCACATGGGAAAAAGCACAGTCCACAAGCTCTTTTACTGTATGGGTTTCACCGCTAGCAATAATATAGTCATCTGGCTGATCCTGCTGCAACATCATCCACATGGCATTGACCACATCCTCTGCATGACACCAGTCACGGCGAGCATCCAGGTTACCAAGCTTGAGCTCAGTCGCTAATCCCAACTTGATTTTCACAGCACCACGGGTAATCTTACGAAATACAAATTCCGCACCCCGTCGAGGCGATTCGTGGGTGTAGGTAATGCCACAACAGGCATACAGATCGTATTGCTGCCGATAATTAATCGTCATCCAATGGGCATAAGCCTTGGCTACACCGTAAGGATTACGAGGTCGAAACGCTGTCCGTTCCGTCTGGGGTGATTCATCTGGCTGACCAAATACCTCACTGCTCGATGCCTGATAAAACCGTGTATCCGGCTTACATCGACGAATCGCCTCTAGCAACCGGGAAACACCAATCGCAGTATACTCAGCTGTCAACGCAGGTTGTGTCCAGGATAAAGGCACATAGCTTTGGGATGCCAGATTATAGATCTCATCTGGCTGGGCCTGATCAATGGCATCCATCAGCGAAAATTGGTCCAGCAGATCACCAGAAATAATGTGAACCTTATTCGCAAAGTGGCTAATACGCCCAAAACTACTAGAGCTAGATCGACGCACCATGCCATAAACTTCGTAACCTTTACTCAGGAGTAACTCAGCAAGATAGGACCCATCCTGTCCGGTCAATCCAGTAATCAGTGCGGTTTTAGCCACTACGTCTCCCAAGCATACACATTTTCAACAATAATCATCGTTAGGTTGCCCATAACTATCTGAATATTGTAAATAGAGCTTCCACTAAGGTGAAATGGTTACTGTGACGGTTTACTTAATCAAAGCGTCACTCGATCACCATAGAGAGCCGCGTAGTAGTTTTGATACTCCTCTGACAACAACGGTTGCCACCAATCGCGATGGGACAAATACCACTGCACCGTCTGCCTCAGGCCTGTGGCAAAGTCATAGCTCGGTTCCCAATCCAGCTCGCGCTGAATTTTTGAAATATCCATGGCATAACGGCGATCGTGACCAGGCCGATCAGGAACGAAGGTAATGAGTTCTTTGGCCGGTGACTTGGGTAAGTCCTCTGACAGCTCATCCATGAGGTCGCAAAGTTGTTCAACGATGTCAATATTTTTGACTTGATTGTTGCCACCAATATTGTAGGTTTCTCCTGGTGCAGCTTTTTGTAAGACGGTTGCGATCGCACTACAATGATCCTCAACATGCAACCAATCCCGAATATTTTGCCCATCCCCATAAACAGGCAAGGATTTACCCAGCAAAATATTCAAACACATTAGCGGAATCAGCTTTTCAGGAAACTGATAAGGTCCATAATTATTAGAACAATTCGTGATCAGTGTCGGCACGCCATAGGTGTGGAAATAGGCCCTCACTAAGTGATCACTACCTGCCTTCGATGCCGAATAAGGGCTATTAGGTGCATAGGAAGTCTTTTCACTAAATGGTGGATCATCAACACTCAGACTGCCAAACACTTCATCTGTCGAAACATGCAAAAAGCGAAAATATTCAGGCTTCCCCTGGGTTTCCCAATGGTTGCGAAATGCTTCAAGTAGCGTAAATGTCCCCACCACATTAGTTTGAACAAACGCCCCAGGACCAGATATAGATCGATCAACGTGAGATTCAGCAGCGAAATGAATAACAGTATCAATAGTATGTTTTGCAAACAGTTTAGATACCAGTGCCGAGTCACAGATATCACCCTCAACAAGAAAAAAGTTTTCCTGACTTTCTAAATCTGAAAGAGTAGCGCGATTACCAGCGTAGGTGAGAGCATCTAAAACAATTGTCGTTCCGATATCCTGATGCCAGGAACGCACAAAATTGGAACCAATAAAACCAGCTCCACCTGTAATGAGTACGTTTTGAGTTCTCAATTTACTCTCCTCGATTCTGTTAAAAGTTACCAGCTATACCAACTCAATTTGACAATCATCACCAATCATAAAGCGAGACGCTTTAGGGCGCTGAGGACTATGCACCAGCTTGGCACGTCGACCAATCAAACTATCCACAATTCGCTGGTGCAGCTCTTCAATAATCGAGCCCTCAAGCACTACACTGTGATCCATTTCTACATCGACTAGTTTCACCCGATCAGCGATGCTACTGTAAGAACCAATAAAACAATTCTCAATGTGACAGTCCTCACCAATAACAACTGGGCCACGAATAGTCGAATTGATCACGTTGGATCTCTTACCAATCTGGACTCGCCCGCTAATCTTTGTAGCGTCATCTACATCACCATCAATAGCATGGGTTAATGTCGCATCCAAAATGATCTGATTGGCCTCTAGCAAGTCATCTTTTTTACCCGTATCTAACCACCAACCAAACAGCTGCTTAGCTATCACAGTTTTACCGGTATTGACTAAGGCTTGAATCGCATCAGTAATCTCCAATTCTCCCCTTGCCGACGGCTGGAGTGTTGCTATTACTTCATGAATAACAGACTCAAATAAATAAACCCCCACCAACGCAAAATTTGAGGGAGGATCCTTTGGCTTCTCTACTAGCCTCAACACGTTGCCTTGCCCATCAAGCTGAGCAACACCAAAAGCGGTCGGATTAGGCACCTGTTTCAGCAGGATCATGGCATCTAATGATTGCTTTAAAAATTCCTCAACAAAATTAGCTAAGCTATCTTGAATCAGGTTATCGCCTAAGTACATCAAAAAGGGTGAATCGCCTAAAAAGGGTTGAGCAATTTTGACGGCATGGGCCAACCCATCTGGACTCCTTTGCGGAATGTAGGTAATAGCGCAGCCAAAGCGCTCTCCATCACCAGTGACCTGACGAATCTCATCGCCTGTATCAGGACTAATAATAATGCCAATATCCGTAATGCCAGCCGCGACGATTTGCTCAATCCCATACCAGAGAATTGGTTTATTAACCACAGGGACCAATTGCTTAGCCCCTGTATGAGTCAATGGTCGCAGTCGAGTTCCTTTACCACCAGACAGAATCAGCGCCTTCATAATTTTGGCCTACTTATAAATATTCAGATATTCTTTAAGCATTTTTCGCAAACTGGCACGCCAGTGGGGGGCCGTTTGATTGAGAACCCGAGCTAATCGATCACCAGCCAATACTGAATAAGCAGGACGTTCCGTTGGCGTAGGATATTGCTCGCTGGTTATGGGTCGTACAGAACTTAGCTGCAACGGATAACCCAAGGTCCTTGCTTCTTCAAAAATAGCAACGGCGAAATCATACCAGCTCACAGCACCACTATTGGTGTAATGATAAATGCCAAATGTCTGCTCATTCAATTGGGGGACTAATGCCGCAATGGCTTGAGCAATGTCATAGGCCCAAGTCGGTGTGCCCACTTGATCATAAACAACTCCCAGTTCATCACGCTCTGCACCAAGGCGTAGCATCGTTTTCACAAAGTTTCCTTTCCCTTTGGCACCGTAAACCCAAGCTGTACGCAAAATGGCATAACGATCCGTAGCCCTTTGTACCGCTTGTTCTCCCGCTAACTTTGATTGCCCATATACTCCCAAGGGATTTGTCGCAGCATCAATCTGATAAGGACGATTTTGTCTACCATCAAATACATAATCAGTAGAAATATGTATCAGCTTTGAACCACAGGACTCTGCAGCTTGAGCCAACTGTTCTGGAACAACAGCATTGATTTGATGAGCAAGCTCAGGCTCACTTTCCGCCCGATCAACAGCCGTGTAGGCAGCCGCATTAACAATCAAATCGGGTTGCTGCTCAACCACGGCAGCCATCAAACCTCCTGAGGTTGCCAAATCAAAATCAGCTCGCCCCCAAGCCGTTACCGTTCCCAAACTTGGCAATACAAGTTTTAACTCTTGGCCCACTTGACCTTGAGCACCCAGCAGCAAAATTTTCATCAATCAAACACCTCAGCTGATGAAAACTCTAGCCCCTGCTGATCTTTGGACGACAATACAGGTTCTTGATTTCCCAAAGGCCATTCAATACCCAGACTCGCATCGTTCCACAAAATACTGCGTTCATGCTGAGGTGAATAATAATCTGTGGTCTTATAAAGCACATCTGCTGAATCAGACAAAACATAAAACCCATGGGCAAATCCGGGGGGCACCCACAATTGTTTTTTATTTTCAGCACTTAAAACTACACCAACCCACTTACCAAAGGTCTTCGAGCTTCGACGAATATCCACTGCAACATCGTATATTTCACCAACAACAGCCCGGACCAATTTTCCTTGCACCTGCTGCACCTGATAATGCAAGCCTCGAAGAATATTCCGCTTAGAACGGGAGTGATTATCTTGAACAAACTCAAACGTCAGCTCAGTCTTATCAGCAAATGTTTGCTGATTAAAACTTTCATAAAAGAAACCACGTTCATCACCAAAGACCTTTGGCTCAACAACAAGAACATCTGGGATATTAGTTGCAATAATATTCACTTTAGAAACAATAAAATATCAAGCTCCTGAAGCACTGTATCACTCAGTAGGACTATAGGTAATCCTTTAATAGTTCAACGGTAGCTTCACCCGTTTGTGACCAACTAAACTGACTGGCTCGTTTTAATCCAGCCTGCCTCAGATGTTGACAGTATCTTGCATCATTCGCGACCTCAGTCATCGCAGCTGTCAGGCTGTCAGGCTGATATGGATCAATCAGCACAGCGGCATCTGAGGTCACTTCAGGAATAGACGCTATGTTAGACGCAATCACTGGTGTACCACAGGCCATCGCTTCTAAAGCAGGCAAGCCAAATCCTTCCCACAGACTTGGAAACACCAATGCTAAAGCCTGATTAAGTAACTTAGGTAACTCGTCATAAGCTACATAATTCAGAAATTTTATCTGCTGCGTCAAACTCAACGCCTCAACCTGACTTTTTAAATCAGGAGTGTAGCGGGTATCAGCAGGCCCTGCAATCCAGAGTTCGTAACTCTGGCCAGCCTTATTCTCTTTCAGAAAACTAGCAAAGGCATCAATAGCCATACCAATATTTTTATAAGGAGCATGGCGTCCTAAAATCAAAAAATAATTCTGGCGTTCTAGAGCCAGCGGCCGAAAATAGTTGTTATTGTAGGCGAGTAAAATAGGAGTGACTTTTTTAGCACTCAGACCATAAAATTCCACAATGTCATTAGCGGTTGCCTGGGAGTCACAAATAATATGTTCAGCCGCATTCAATATACGCGGGACATAATGCTTGTAAAGCCAAGTAAGCGCTTTAGATAAGCCTGGAAAACGCAACGGCGTTAAATCATGAACTGTCACGACAAACCGACAGTTTGTAAAAATTGGAGCTTCAGTAATTGGAGAAAAGAGTAAGTCACTAGACTGGTATTTTCGACTATACGTACGGCATATCCCTGGAAGCTGAAATTGCGTCCAGAGAAGTCGACGCATATGGCCCCGTATACCAAATTCGGCAGTTAAATTATTAGGGACAGGATAGTAATGCTCCAAGCCACTTGCCGGAGTAGCTAAAAAATAAGGTTCTAACTCAGCTAAAGCCGGTAATAGGTTCAACGCATAGGTCGTTGTCCCTGTTGGTTTTTTAAGTAGATAGGCCAGATTAACGAGCATAGTTGGTATACCAGGATTTGCAGCTTAAATATGCAGCTAGCAACCATTGCTCCCATACAGGACGATGCTTTTTATAGTAATACCGCTGGCTGCGACGGTACTCTTTTGCCATCGTCTCAGATGCTTTAGCAACTGAATAACCACCAATATGGATTAATGAAATATCTGACGTGTAGAGTATTGTATAGCCTAGGTCACGAACACGCTTACACAAATCAGATTCTTCTAAGTACATAAAAAATGTTTCATCAAATCCACCAACTTGCTGAAATAGCGAGCGTCGCATAAACATCGCAGCACCTACGACAATATCAACGAATTGATCATGACTATACAATTGGGATAAACTCTTTCGAGTAGCTTGATCACGATATCGTCGAACTTGTTGCAGCGTTTGGAATTCACCAAGAATACTTATTTCTTTAGATACAGAAAGTTGAAAGCTACCGTCAGTATTCAGCAATCGGGGACCCACTATTCCAACATCGGATGATTGAGTCAACTTTGTCAGTAGACTAAGCAATATATCAGTCGGAATGAGGGTATCAGAGTTTAGAAAAAAGAGAAATTCTCCCTGGGCATACCTAACCCCTATGTTGTTAGCTTTTCCAAAGCCTAGATTTGTATCTTGAGTTAACAAAGATACCTGGGGAAACTCTTGATGAATTTGACCTAAACTCCCATCAGAAGAAGCATTATCAATAACGATAACCTCGAAGGTTACACTGCTGCAGCGTTCATAAATGGATCGCAGACAGTCAAGAATTACGTCTGCGCCATTATAGTTGACTATAATAATAGAAATCAGAGGTGACAAATCCATCAACTTTGAGAATATTCTACTCAACAACCAACCTTAAAACATAAGTAAATTCAAAAAAAGAGATCCACCTAGCTCATTACTCCTCAATGGATAACAGCATAAAAACTAAGATCAAATTTCACTCTGTTTAAAGTATGACAGGACGTTATACCTACTAGAAAACTGTTGATCTAGGTCTCCCATGAGTCCATAGTAGGTTCCTCGCAAACATGCCCATATTTTTTGCAATTTATTCTCAGTTTCTATCATAGGTATCCAAACAAATTGAGACCCTAAAAACTGTAGGCGTCTTAAAACACAAGTAAACTTATAAAACCCTTTCGAAAAGCTTAATTCCAGATATGTATGATTACGGCAAATATAATAGTAACGAAGAGCAGAATATCTTTGAAAAATCTTATTCACACCAAAAAGACAAAGTTCAACAGGTGTTCCAAACGTATGCTGAAGAATAGCATTAGGAACAACTATATTTTGATAGTCTCCATTTTTAAGTCGCAAGCCATAATCTAGATCTACACCATCAATAAATAATCTTATATCCGGGGGAGCAACAGAATCAGCCGTATATACTGCGAGTAAAGATCCAGAGGTGATAGGTGAATCACACTGATAGGGAGAATTAAAGTTATCTACCGGAAATCCCTCAAAATGATCCCCCTTAAACACCGCAGGTTGAATGATTTCACCTGTTCTAGAATCGATAGGTGTTGGCGAAATTATGCCAATAGATAAACATTTTTTATTGACATTCTCATCGAAAGTAAGAATCAGTCTCTCCAAGCAATCCGGAGCAGGAATGCTGTCTTGATCAAACATCCACAAAAAATCGTACTTACCTTTAACCGCCAACTCTAACGCCTCACTAATACCGAAGGCAATTCCAAGATTCTCTTGCGCATTTTTTACAGTTAACGGTAGACAAGAAACATCCGATATAATTAACGGCTCTGGTGAGTTATCAAGTATAAAAACCCTATCTACCGGATAGCTTTGATTACTAATACCGTGAAGACATGCATCAAGCGCATTTTTATCGCAGTAAGCTGTAATATAGGCAAGGATTTTATACATTTTCAATTATGCGCTCATGCATGACAACATACTCAATGCATTCACAATACTAATGAATGAGAAAATCAGACGCTCACGCAAGCAGACAAAAACTACTGCCCCGCATACTCTACGCCAAGCCAAATTTCACTATAGTATGCGTTGGCTAGTTTCACTTAGAGATTGTCATCTCATACTTTACTATTAGAAAAATAGACAAAAGTATTGAAAGACTATTTTATGGAGAAATTGGGCCATACAGTGCGAGTACAGATACAAAAGATAACCTATTTCTAATGAGGTTGATTGTACCTTTTAACCTGCATTAGAGAGTAAATGCTCTGCTCTAATTGATCGCTAAACAATATGGACCTCATTCTAGACGCCCTCAACTAGATCCGTTCAGCACATAGAGCAAAACAAGGACCATTCGGATGCTTTTTATCTTCAAAACTAATATTTAATCTAGCAAATCCCAATGATTCCAGTACATCAAGGATAGATTGGCGTAATAACCATCTACTTGTTGGTTGACTTCCTCCACAAAAACCTTGCCAATCCAGTGCCTCATTATAGAATTGCTCTGCTATAGATACCGAGAATCCATCGATATTCATTTCCTGAGGAGCCGTAAACTTTTTAGAGAGTGCACTATTATTCTCAATAACATCCTTATCGTAATAATGGGTCCAGATCATTAGCTTATCAGTCGAGTTTGCAATCAACCTCAACAGCTTTACCGGTTCAACCATGTGATATAAAATTCCACTTGCGACAATTAAGTCATACTTATATTGATTATTCTCTAGAAAATCATTACAGTCACCCAGCATAAAATTTACGCTGTCCAAGTTAAATATTTCCTTGACACATAGACATTTCAGAAATGCACGAGTGTTAGCTTCAATAGAATCAATCTTAAGAGCTCCCATTTGACTCATCATGTAGGAGTGTCCACCCTCTAAAGGACCTAACTCAAGAATAGTCTTACCTTCAAGACCTCCCAACGTATTAGCCATCCAGTCTATTCTTGCATCTTCAAATAACGCCGCGAAACCAGGTTTAGAGACCAAACTACTGCCTTCAGGAAATTTAGAAGCCCATTCACCATCGAATATGTCTAAAACGTTTTGCTGACTGGGCAGTGTGTTGACGTAAGCATCTAAGATATTCAGACTCTTTTCCATAACAGGTAGAACCTCACGTTAGAAATGTACAGAGAGCTATAAAGTACCACTTAACTATGATGCTTATAACCATAAAGTGGGAGCCAAACAGATCGAGGTTGATAGTTGACACATTTTCAGAATCTAGCCTTGAGTTTTTAGCATTTTAGATTGCCTGTGCACAAATCGTAAGATTCATGTGATGTTTGACATAATCAACTCAGACTATTCAGACTACTTATAAGTTCTACCCTCATGAATTCCATAGGACAAATAATGTTGTTGTGGATCTACCCCAGCAGTAGCAACATCAGGATGCAACATCAAATATTTTTCATTGTCAAAATCTATTGGGATGAACTGTTTTTCCAATAGCTCATCATTGATAAGTTCAAGCATCCTTACGCGACTAAATCCAGAGCCATCATTAACTCCTTTACCAGACTTACTCAAGCCTATAAAAAACTCACATCCCTGGGTTGGATAAAAGAGGTGTTCTTTAAGTGGGGTAAAACCAAGAGAGAACAAGTCATGTATTATCAAACGAAATGAATGTGGGACAAAACACCAGTTATGCACATCTACATAAGTATTCTGTGATTTGGCAACATCCATCATTCTGGTAGCATCCTCCAATGAGTGGAGCATCTGATACGAACCCTTATCTGAAGGATGCCATGCAATCTTCTTATCTTGACAAACAATATTTAGAAAATATTCAGCAATGGAGCCAACAGAATGGATACTGTTCTTTGAAAGATGATTTTCAATAACCTTTCCTAACCCACTAATAGGCCGAAACTTATCAAAACAGAATCTTTTATCAGGGACAAGCAGAAGTAACAGGCCATCCTGTTTCAGCACTGAAGCACAATTTTCAAGAAAGCCAATAAGATCAGGCGTATGCTCCACAACATGAGATGCGATTATCCATTCATATTTATTTTCATTTAATAAGTCTAAAAATGACTCCCCTGACCAAATAAAATCAACCTCCTCAATGTCCTCTAAACAAACATCATGCTGAGAATACTTCTCTAAAAGTTGTTCTCTACTCAGATGGTCGATAATATGTACATTAAATCCTTCTTTTTTCGGCGCTATTGGCCTGTGACTAGGACCAATTTCTAAACCAAGCTTATTTCGGTCAATGATTTGTCGACAAAGATCACGATAGTTCATTAGATGGAGTGTTACTAATCGTCTGTTGTGTGCATAAGGACTACTTACCGGCAAATAATGCAGAACCGTTTATAAGTCTTGTCAACCAATAAATCTATGTCAGCGTCAAAAGTGTAATCACGGTCTAGAAAAGGCATAAAAACAATTCAAATATTTAAAGAATAGTCTTCCTTACAAGGTGAAAGATTAGGATTATAGTAAGCATCATTGCTTATTATCCTATTCCATGTATCCTTCATATAATGTACTTCAGACGCAAATCGCTCTCTCTTTTGGGGATTGTCTTCATAGCCTCTACTCTTTGATTCATAGTGATAAATCTCAACATGGGGAACGTATATGTTCCTATAACCAGCATCAAGGAACTTAAAGCAAAGGTCAACATCATTAAATGCTACCTGAATCTTCTCATTAAAACCATTCACGTCCTCAAAACAGGTCCTACGGCACATCAAACAGGCAGCGGTTACTGCTGCATAATTATTTATTGTTTGAATTTGATTAAAGTAGCCATGGTCATTGCGTTTAAAGTGCTTATGACTATGCCCGGCAACGCCACCGCTTAAGCACATAACACCAGCATGTTGGATAGTATTATCAGGATACAAAAGCTTGACCCCTACAGCTCCAATAGAAGGTCTTTGAGCTTGCTCCACCATAGCTTCTATCCAATCAGGTGTTATTATTTCTGTATCGTTGTTTAAAAATAGTAAGTAGTCACCATGACTATGGCTCACAGCATAGTTATTTATTTTTGAATAATTAAAAGGGATATTTAGCTGTTTACAACGTAATTTTTTAGGGTATTTACTCAACCAATAATCAATTACATCAATCGCTCTTTTTTCTGTACTACCATTATCAATCAACAACACCTCATAGTTTTGATAGGTTGTCTTATCAAAAATTGAAGAAAGACAAGTATTTAAAGTGTCTCCTAGGTCTCTTGTAGGAATGATAATCGTAACTTTTCCTGCCTCTTTAATGTGATACCTGACGATATGATGACCGCCTGCTATTGGGAGAACTTGACCAGGCTCATCACGTCTATCTAGAGCATCTTCTATCGCTCTACATGCAGCATCTGTAGCGTAGCTTTTTGATGCAATAGACCGTGCTGTTGAGCCTTCATGAGCTCGCCAATGATAAAGAACTTTGGGAATATGAAAAATTTTTTCTGTTAGTTCAGTCAGGCGTAATACAAAATCATAATCCTGGGCACCTTCATACCCTGGCCTAAACCCATTAATTTTCTCAACTAATGAGCGTCGATAAACACCAAAGTGAGACGTATACATTCTAGAAAGCAAGGAATCCGGTGCCCAGTCAGTCTTAAAGAATGGAGCAGACAAGCTTCCATCTTCCTCAACCTTATCCTCATCGGAATAAATCATATCGGCATCCGGATGCTTGTTGAGCAGCACCACCACCTCATAAAGAGCATTTAGTGCCAACAGATCATCATGATCGAGCAATCCAACAAAATCACCTTGAGCCATTGTCAATGCACTATTAGATGCATTAGAGATATGCCCATTTACTTCCCTAAACAAGACTTTTATTCTGTTGTCAGACTGCTCATAGCTTAAAAGAGTTTTTTCTATCTCCGCATCATTCGAACAGTCATCTGCAATACACAATTCCCAATAAGGATACGTTTGACTAACTACAGAATCAATTGTTTGTTTTAGATAGGCAATAGGTGTCTTAAAAGTAGGCATTATAAGACTTATAGTTGGTTTGTAATTTAGTTCATCAATATCTTTTCTCTGGGAATCTAGATCATATTGAGATGGACAGTTTTTAAGTAGCCATTTTTGATATTTCCTATCTTTAGAACGATAGAGTGATGTCTCTATTTTTTTGCGTTGCCAAAAGTGTCTTATTTGAGAACTCTCATCAAAATCCTTATCAATTTGCCTCTGTCTTTCTAAGAGTTCAATCTGTCTCTGTGATAAATACTCTGCGAGTTTAATGTGATTTTCCATGACCAAAAATCAATGAAACTGTAGAAATGAACCTCAAGTGGGAGAAACGAATGAAAGGTCTTAGGATTTAAAGGCTATCCATTTTTGTCGTATTTTCCAGAACTTACTACTTTTCATAGCTTCAATAACATTTTGACAATGCTCCCAGTTCTTTTGGGCTTGTTGCAATTCGGTCTGCGTTCGCTGGAGTTCGGTCTGCATTCGTTGGAGTTCGGTCTGCGTTCGCTGGAGTTCGGTCTGCGTTCGCTGGAGTTCGGCCTGTGATTTCTGAAACTCTAATGAAATCTTCTCACTGTGGGATCTTAGTACAGCATTTTTATCTTTTAGTTCATTATATTCAGTAGCCATTGACCAAGGATATGCCCGAATAATAAACTGAAGTACCTCAGAATCTCTATCACTAAGAACCTTATCAACTAAGTCCGAAGGTATGTCGTCTTTGTTTAAATTTGGTGTATAAGGAGTTGAATTAAAGAGAGGCCAATGTACACTGTCTTCTACCTGAATAGCATATCCAGACTCTGAAAATAACTGACCTACAGAACTACGAGTGAAAAACCTCAAATGAGTATTATCTAGTAACCCAACCTCTCTATACTCAAATTCCCCTTCAAGAAGAGATAAACGAACGGCACCATGGGCAATATTAGGAATCGACGCAACTACAAACCCATTGGGATTTAATATCCTTCTTACGGCTTTTAAGAGTTGCCAGGGATTTTTTATATGCTCTAAGACATCACCAAAAGTGGCGACATCAAACGTCTGCCCTTCAAAAACATCCTCGATTTTGACATAGTCAAGATCGGCAACAACTACCTCCTTACAATATTTTTCTGCCACCTTAGCAGCCTCTGGGTTTAACTCGACACCAACAACTTCACACCCTTCCTCCCGTAGAAGCTTGGCAAAATAACCAGTTGCACAACCGAAATCCACTACACGCTTGTTACTCCCTACAAGAGATAGCATTTTGGCTAGGCTACTATTGGCACTTAAATCACTTTTATTGATGTTGGTAACATCAGGATAATTTTTGAATTCTTTGTTAGACATATTTTCTTGATAAACGGAATAAATCTATCTCTGTTTTGCTATATCTGCTTTGGAGAAGGGGAGGAATCTAACCGGTTTGGCTTCACGATTAAATCGATATCTACAGGAATATCAACTGACGCAGTGATTAGTCTCCCGCTGCGTGGCATTTCGACAGTGAAGACTGTGACATTGTCTAACCAATCGCATGTTGTTGTTGTGTAATCTTCCGCACCTGCGACTGTCAGACTATATCCGCCTGCTCTTAATGGCAATTTAAAGGAAAATTTAAATGTGAATTTATCACCTGTATTAAGTGATCCAATTGCTACATTCTCTTCTTTCGTATTGCTGCCGAACAACTCATTCCCATTCTTGTCACAAATGAAAAAACCTAGAATAAAACTTTCTAGGGGAGCATTGATAGAGACATCTGCTAAGAAGCTAATATTCTCATTGAACTTAAAGATTGGGCTAGCTATAGCCAAATCACCATTCTCATGAAAAAGTTGAATACGGTCGATTGTCGCACGGCCACTACCTCGACGACTGGGGTTTACTTTTAGCTCCTGAGAGCTGTTTTTATTATCAGCCGGGAAAACCTGTTGCAATGCATTAGCATGACTACTTTCTTTAGTAGATTGATTTAACTCAATCTCAGTAACTAGCTTCATATATTCAATAAAAACGTCATTGGGGGCACCACTGGCATAAAATTTCCCAGCCTCCAGCATAAATGCAGACTTACACAACGTTTTGACAGCACTGGCATCATGGGAAACAAATAGCGTAGTCACATTGGCATCCATCAAAGCCTTAATGCGGCGCATACATTTGTGTTGAAAGACCACATCCCCGACTGCCAACGCCTCATCAACAATCAAAACTTCTGGTTCCACATGTACGGCAACTGCAAATGCCAGCCTCACAAACATCCCGCTGGAATAGGTCTTAACCGGTTGATCAATAAAATCCCCAATATCAGCAAAATCGGCAATCTCATCAAATCGTGCTGCTATTTCATCCTGGCTTAAGCCTAAAATCCGCCCATTAAAAAAAACATTCTGCCGTCCCGTAAACTCCGGGTTAAAACCACTGCCTAACTCTAATAGCGCTGATACCCGACCATTTACCTTAATATTGCCAGTCGTTGGCTGTAACGTCCCCGCTATAATCTGTAGGAGAGTACTCTTGCCAGAGCCATTACGCCCAATAATTCCAATTGTCTCCCCTTTAGGAATCTCTAAATTAATATTCTGCAGCGCCCAAAACTCATCCGCCCGCTGCTTTCCCGGTAGCAAAATCTCCTTCAAACGATCCACCGGGCGGTGATACCGTTTGAAAGCCTTAGATACGTTCGTCAGAGAAATTGAAATATCGTCAGACATAGAAAAAGCAAGTTAACCTAATCTCATCAAAAACCCTGCTTCCTTGGATTACTGAGAGGACGTCTTTCTGGTCCTAATATATCCAGAAATGAGCCACACCGTATACTCTACAATGCAATCGAGACTCCACCTCCATAGAGGAAATCCCCCTTAAGGACAAAAAAGGTTGCACTGACCCTACAGCACATCTGCAAATGCTGGACGTAGCTTTTTGTAGCACCAAAAGCCAATTCCAAAAATTATCAACGACAGCCCCGTCGCCGCTGTCCACTCACCCCAGTGGGTTACCTCACCAATTAAAATCACATCCCGATACATCTCACCAATAGAGGCTAGCGGATTCAACCAAAATACCCACTGCTGAAACGGAGCCGGAATCATCTCTGCCGGATAGATCAGCGGAGTCGCATAAAACCATAGATTAATAATTACTCCCAGGGTTTGGGGAATATCCCGAATGAACACTGTCAATCCTGCTGTTAGGTAACCTAGCCCCGCCGTTATCAACAGCTGCGGTAGCCATACCAGTGGTAACAAGAGCAATGTCGGATGCAATGTATTCTCCAAAAACGCCACAAACACCAGCAGGGCCATTAACCCAAACGTACTCTCTAAAAAACTCGACAGTACTGGGATCAAAGGGAGTAAACTCAGGGGGAAAACCACTTTTTTAACCAGATTCGGCTGCGCAATCACCGAGCTAGCGGCTTGAATTAAACCACTGCTAAATGCGATCCACGGCAGCAATCCTGCAAATAACCATAGGCCAAATACAAAGGAATTATCTGCAGATAGTCCTTTCAGGCTTAGTTTCACCTGCAGCACAATGGCAAACACATAGGTATATATCAACAGCTGGGCCAATTGATTGAGCAATGGCCACAGATTTCCTAAAATCGAACCCTTATAGCGCGCCTCCATATCTCGCTGCACTAAAGTCTTTAGCAACCCTAGCTTTGCCCATTGGGCCTCATTAAATGGCACTAGGGGCTTCAGTCGCAGAAGTTGCCGCCCGGTTAAACGCATCAATGCTCTTAACAATGACTTGATTGGTCTCCATACGACAGTCATAGGTGCAGACACAGTTCTTTACCGGATGTACCGCATCAATCTACCAAACAATGGTTACAGTAACGCCTGCCCTAATGGATTCGCTCCTGCCATTAGGATTCTGGATAAATGATCATGCTTTAAGTGAGTCGACGACGGTCTCAATTTGTTTCAGGCTAAGTTCGGGCCACATGGGTAAACTCAGGACTTCTTGGGCGAGTTGATTGCTAATGGTTAGGTCGGGATATTGGTCGACATAGATGGGCAGTTTGTCCTGGGGAATGGGGTAATAGATCATGGATCCAATACCGGCCTCGGTGAGAACTTGCTTGATGCGATCGCGATTCCCATCTAGCACCCGAATCGTATATTGATGAAACACATGCCCCGCAGATGGAGCAGGCGTAATCACCCCATCCACATCCATCAGTAACCGACTATAGTTATCTGCTATCCAGCGTCGTTTATTATTCCACTCATCTATGTGGTGCAGTTTCACCTGTAAAATAGCTGCCTGCATCGCATCGAGACGCGAATTATACCCCAGTATCAGATTGTTGTAGCGCTCTTTAGCCCCATGAACGCGTAACATACGAGCGGCTTCAGCAATATCATCGTCATTGGTGGTGATGAGGCCACCATCACCGTAAGCTCCCAGGTTTTTGGTAGGGAAAAATGAAAATGCTCCTACATGGCCGATGGTGCCTACATAGCTTCCCATGAGCTGCTCGCGCGTTGTTTCCTTACAGTTCTCATGGGAGCCACTGCTGTCACCTTGATAAACCGCTCCAAATGCCTGAGCACAGTCTTCGATCACCTTGAGACTATGCTTAGCGGCAATCTCCATAATCTGGGCCATGGCGGCTGGATTGCCATAGAGGTGCACTGGCATTATGGCCTTGGTTTTGGTCGTAATTGCAGCCTCAATGAGGTGTGGGTCGATATTAAACGTATCGGGCCGAATATCGACAAATACTGGCTTCGCTCCCACCGTACTGATGGATTCTGCCGTTGCGAAAAAGCTAAAGGGTGTGGTGATGACTTCATCCCCAGGCAAGATGCCCATGGCTCGCAGACCAATGACGAGGGCATCGGTCCCGGAATTTACACCAATGGCATGCTTAACCCCCAAATAACTGGCCACATCGTTTTCGAATGCCTGGACCACAGGTCCTAGAATGAATTGCCCGGAGTCTAAGACCTGATTGATGGCAGCTTGTACTTCCGCTTTAATGGCTTGGTACTGAGGCTTGAGGTCAAGAATGGGGATGTTGATCTGGCTCACGGTATTTCAATTACCCTAATGGTCTTAATGCT
Organism: Leptothoe spongobia TAU-MAC 1115; assembly: GCF_018739885.1. Classification (GTDB taxonomy): domain Bacteria; phylum Cyanobacteriota; class Cyanobacteriia; order Phormidesmidales; family Phormidesmidaceae; genus Leptothoe; species Leptothoe spongobia. The sequence continues at coordinate 49,284 of NZ_JADOES010000032.1, forward strand.
GCAGGGCTCTGCTCTAGAATCTTAGGACGATTTGTGTCGTCATTTTGCTATGCGTGTTGCCGTTGTCCATGAATGGCTAGCTAGCCATGCTGGTTCTGAGAAAGTTGTGGAGCAAATTTTGCAGCTTTATCCAGAAGCCGATCTATTCAGCTTGGTGGATTTTTTGTCGCCAGAACAGCGGCATTTTATTGGACATCGTTCTGTACAAACATCATTTATTCAAAGGCTGCCGTTTTCAAAACGAGTCTTTCGACAATATTTACCCCTGATGCCCCTGGCCGTTGAGCAGTTTGATTTGTCTGCTTACGATGTAGTGATTTCCAGCAACCATGCGGTAGCTAAGGGGGTACTAACGGCACCTCATCAGTTACATATCAGCTATGTGCATACTCCCATTCGCTATGCCTGGGACTTACAACATCAATATCTACGACAAGCAGGATTAGAAGGTGGCCTCAAGGGAGGTATCACTCGCCTGATTTTGCACTATCTGCGGCTATGGGATACCGTCAGTGCGAATCGGGTGGATCGATTTCTAGCCAATTCTCAGTTTATTGCGAAGCGGATTTGGCGTGCCTATCGTCGACCGGCAACGGTGATTTATCCACCAGTCGATGTGTCGCGATTTGAGTGGCAACATCCCCGTGACAACTTCTACTTAACGGTGTCTAGATTTGTTCCTTATAAACGAGTAGACCTGACGGTAGAGGCATTTAACCAGTTGGGTCTACCACTGGTGATAATTGGAGACGGCTCCGACTGGCAACGGATTAAGGCCATGGCGGGTCCGAATATTCGCTTATTAGGCAAGCAAACTGATGCGGTGGTGACGGATCATATGCAACGGTGCAAGGGGTTTATTTTTCCAGCGGAGGAAGATTTTGGGATTACCCCAGTGGAGGCTCAAGCTGCCGGAAGCCCTGTGATTGCATTTGGTCGAGGGGGGGTCACTGAAACAGTCATCCATGGAAAAACCGGCATTCTATTTCCGGAACAGACAGTTGACAGTCTGGTACAGGCCGTAAAATCCTTTGAGGTGGGTATGTATGAATTAAACCGAGAAAATCTAAGATACCAGGCAGAACAATTTTCGATCCAACGCTTTCATGACCAATTTCGTACCTGTATTGAGCAAACCTATACAGGCTTCTTGCAAGGTAATCCCTTAGAGTAGTTAGGTTATCGCTCTCGGCCAGATTTAATAATCATGACGCTCTCTCAGCCGACTAAACCTGCGATCGCACCCCTCCAAGTCAACGCTCACCCTGCTTACATGGTGACAGCGTTAGTCGCGAGCGATGCCCTGTGTTTAAGTTTTGCCGGTATTGCCAGTGTTTATATTCGTCTATGGTTCAACGGAGTGTATGAGCCCCCACTTTACTGGGAATTATGGCCCCTGCTCAGTCTTTTTTTACTAGGCTATGGCCTTTCAGGTCTTTACCCAGGCCACGGCATTGGCCCTGTGGAAGAACTGCGACGCTTAACCCTAACCACGACACTGCTCTATCTCACCCTTGGCTCAGCCATCTTTCTATTTCGGGATTTAGAGCTATATTCCCGAGGAGTATTTTTGATGGCCTGGGGGCTATCGATTATTGTGCCGCTGCTGGGGCGATATGCACTGCGCGCCCTAGTTGCTAAACGATCCTGGTGGGGATATCCAGTCTTAGTATTGGGAGCTGGTGAAACCGGAGCCCTTGTCATCCGTACATTGCATCGCCAGCCAGCCTTAGGCCTTAAACCGGTGGCGGTGCTCGATGATGATGTCAATAAACACGGTAGCCTCGAAGGGGTACCAGTGATTGGTAACTTAGCCCAAGCCCCTGCTCTGGCTAACCGCGACCATATACCCTACGCCATTATGGCCATGCCAGGGGTGCATCGCGACCGATTACTTTACGTTGCACAGCGATACGGTCGTGCATTTCCTCATCTACTGATTATCCCTGACCTCTTTGGCATGGCAAGTCTGTGGGTCGCCGCTCGCGATCTTGGCGGCGTTCTCGGTCTGGAATCTCGGCAACAACTATTACTACCAGGCCCCAAACTCACCAAAAGTCTGCTTGATCAGTGTTTGACCATAATCGTTGGCCTCGTTTGTTTACCCTTGATTGTTCTGACGGCTCTGGCCATTCACCTCGATTCGTCGGGACCCATTTTTTATGCCCAGGTCCGTATCGGGCGTCGGGGGCGTCCCTTCAAAGCCTGGAAATTTCGCACCATGGTACCCAATGCGGACAAAGTTCTCAAGGAGTACCTAAACAGTCAGCCAGAACTGCGTGACACTTGGAACCAAGACCGCAAACTCAAATATGACCCCCGCATTACTCGCTTGGGCCGTTGGTTACGACGAACAAGCCTGGATGAACTGCCTCAACTTTGGAACGTGCTACGGGGTGAAATGAGTTTAGTGGGGCCACGTCCCATCGTCCATGATGAGGTGCGTCGTTATGCTGACAAGTTCGAACTCTACACTCAGGTACTACCAGGGCTTACAGGTCTATGGCAGGTCTCAGGTCGCAACAACATCACCTACGAAGAACGGGTAAATCTTGACGCCTATTACGTACGGAACTGGTCAGTTTGGCTGGATCTCTACATTTTAATCAGAACAGTATGGGTAGTCCTAATGGGGGATGGTGCATATTAACTCAGCCCAATCCATGGAAAGATGTCTGACAATCATGCGCTCAGCTCCTTGGGATGACTGGCTATGGGTGAGTGCATTGGTGATGCTGCCCTTCGCTAGCTACTTGAGTTTAGTTATGCTCGTGGCGCTTATGCTTACGGCCCTCTACCAGAGGCTTTACCCAATTCGCCAGACCCTATGGCAACAGGGGTATGGTCTGTTAGCCTTAGGGCTATTAATCAGTGCATGTTTTGCCGTAAATCCTAGCGATGCATGGTTGCAACTGGCTAACTTTCTACCCTATTTTTTGCTGGTTGGAGTACTCGCGACCGCGCCTCGTTTTCGACCGTCTAGCCTTCTTTTTACAACCATTGCGCAGGCCCTAGTCCTCGGATCTTTACCCTTTAGTCTCGCCGCTCTCGTTGAATACATTGTCAGATTCCCTAGCATTGCGGTCCAGGTCACAGACTGGCAAATGTTTCAGTGGATATTTGATGTCAGTTTCGCTGGTCATCGCGCCCATGGAGGCCTGAGTCATCCCAACATTTTGAGTAACTATTTGATCGTTGTATTCGGACTGGGTCTGGGGTTACTACTGGGAAAACTGCGGTTACAGCTAAGGCAATCGCCTCAGTTGACCCTGGCAATTGCAACCGCAACAGGTCTGGCAGGCATGGGAATATTTTTCACCAGTTCCCGCAACGGGCTACTGGCTGAAGTTGTTTTACTATGCGTGGCTGGATACCTGGCTAGGCGCTATCGCTGGGTATGGTTCCTAGGGCTAGCCATCCTCAGCACTATGGCCATGGGGATTTTACTGTTAGGGTTTGGTGGTCGTGCTCTTGATCTGGCGTTATTTACCCAAGACCCCCGTGTAGCCGCCTGGCAAATTGCGATGAATCTTATCCACCAGCGACCTCTAGTAGGCTGGGGACTGGGGGGGTTTAGTCATCAATATGTACCGTTTAGCGTGACTGACCATGAGCGTCTGTTTCACCCCCACAATCTTTGGCTCTACTTAGCCTGTGATACAGGTATTCCTACCATGGTGCTCTTTTGCTGGGTAATAGGGCGCGCTTACTTGACTGGCATCCGTCGTCTAATGCTGGCTAACTACAACCCGATTCTACTGAGTTATCTTTTAGCCTTTACTGGATGCATTTTATTCGCCCTCTTTGATGTCACCCTGTTTGATGCTCGTATTAATGTACTGAGTTGGTTCCTAATTGCAGCCATCGGAGTTCTGGCCAACAATAAACCGGTCAATCACCAGCAATAACATCGAATTATCAATAGCAAACACAAAAAATAAGGGCAGAGAAGCATGTATGCTTCTCTGCCCTTATTTTTATCAATGCAAAATGTAGCCTATTCTAGATAATCTTCGCAGACTTAAGTCCATAGTACATACCAAGACCAGCACCTGCTGCACCAAATAAAAGCACTAAGTAAACCACTGCTCCAGCCATCACCAAACTCCTTTTTATAAGTACAAAAAAAGCCTTATATCTTAATTGAAACACGTTCACTGACGGTTTGTCGCAGACAGTGGCTCGATACCTACCTGGATACAGCATCGAATGTGAACCTCTAAGGCTAGAATAAAGAGCCTAGCTATTTTATTGGCAGATAGTTTTTGGTAAACAGAGGGCACATAGAGGCAAAGCATGAGTAAGGGTACGTTATTCGATAAAGTTTGGGATCTGCATACGGTCACCACATTGCCATCTGGGCAGACTCAGCTTTTTATTGGTCTGCATCTTATTCATGAGGTTACCAGTCCTCAGGCCTTTGCTATGCTGCGCGATCGCAACCTCCAGGTCATGTTTCCTGAACGTACAGTGGCCACAGTAGACCATATCGTTCCCACCGAAAACCAGGCCAGACCCTTTGCCGACAATCTCGCCGAGGATATGATTGTTGCCCTCGAAAGCAACACTCAAACTAACGGCATTCGCTTTTTCAATGTGGGCTCCGGCGGCCAAGGCATTGTCCATGTGATTGCCCCCGAACAGGGATTAACCCAACCTGGCATGACCATTGCCTGTGGCGATAGCCACACCTCTACCCATGGAGCCTTTGGTGCGATCGCATTCGGTATCGGTACCAGTCAAGTACGCGACGTCCTAGCCTCCCAAACTCTTTCCCTCGAAAAACTGAAGGTACGACGTATTGAAGTCAACGGCACCCTTGCTCCTGGGGTCTATGCCAAAGACGTTATCTTACACATTATTCGCACCCTCGGAGCCAAGGGTGGTGCCGGTTACGCCTATGAGTATGCGGGTAGCACCATCGAGGCAATGTCCATGGAAGAACGCATGACCATCTGCAATATGTCTATTGAAGGTGGTGCTCGTTGCGGCTATGTCAATCCAGACCCAATCACTTACGAATATCTTAAGGGACGAGAGTTTTCACCCCAAGGAGATGAATTTAATCAAGCCATTAACTGGTGGGAAAGCTTACGTAGCAACGCTGATGCTCAATACGACGATGTTGTCATCTTTGATGCTCAAGAAATTGCCCCTACAGTCACTTGGGGCATCAGTCCCGATCAGGCCATTGGTGTCGATGAAGCTGTTCCCAGACTGACGTCATTTACTCCCGATGAGCAACCCTTAATCGAAGAAGCCTATACCTATATGGACCTGGCTCCTGGTCAGCCCATGCTGGGCACTCCAATTGATGTGTGCTTTATTGGCAGCTGTACCAATGGGCGTCTTAGCGATTTGAGAGAAGCTGCTAAAGTTGCCCAGGGACGTCATGTAGCAGCAGGCATTAAGGCCTTTGTCGTTTCAGGTTCAGAACAGGTAAAACAGCAGGCCGAAGCCGAAGGGCTAGATAAAATCTTTGTGAAAGCTGGTTTTGAGTGGCGCGAACCCGGCTGCTCTATGTGTCTAGCCATGAATCCCGACAAACTTCAAGGCCGCCAGATCAGCGCCTCATCCTCCAACAGAAACTTCAAAGGTCGCCAAGGGTCCTCATCTGGACGAACTCTATTGATGAGCCCAGCCATGGTGGCATTGGCTGCCGTCAATGGACAGGTGAGCGATGTGCGCAGCCTTGTGAACTAACTGAACTCCGGAAAAATACAAATAATATAGGTCCAAAGGTTTCGATTTTCTTAACCTTTTGATTACCTGACGTTAAGCCTTTGCTTTAATCATGTCGGTAATATCAATTAAGCGAACCAGATAACACTGCTCAGTCAAGGTATAGATTTAATCATCAATGTAATACATGAAGGTTATGCTTGCCGACTGAGGCGTATGTCCGAAAGAATAGCCAGTTTTATATTTAGCAGAGTTATTCAAGCATTGCCGTTAGCTAAAATACATCTCTGCTGCCGATTGCTTACAAAGCCGATTGCTCACACAGCATTCACAGAGGCCTAGTCTTCTCTATGTCAGTATCCCAGCTACCCCAAAGACCTCCTACATCAGACCATTATATTGCTCTGCTCGAACAGCTCTATCATGAACGCAACCTAACTCAGTTCACGGCAGGCCATAGCATTCCTCTACGACATAATGAAATCTACGTCATCTGTCGAGGTATTGTACAACTGCATACTATTCATCCAGACGGTAGCGAAACGTTACTGGGACTAGCTGGACCGTCTATGCCCTTTGGTCTCAGCTTGACCGGTGTGAGTCCATACTGGGCAACCGCTCTAACATCGTTAGATATTTTGCCTCTACCAATGGCAGAACTCGAAAATTCACCTACATTGATGGCAGGATTATTTGCCCATTTATCCCGACGCCTACAACAGTCGGAAGCATGGTTAGCACTGTCTGGTAAGCGCCTAGTAGCAGATCGACTGCGACAGCTACTGATTATGCTGGCTCAAGATTTTGGACAGGTAGAAACCCAAGGCGTAAAACTAACAATACGTTTAACCCATCACCAACTAGCAACAACCATTGGTACGACTCGGGTCACTGTCACACGCCTACTTAGAGACTTTCGCAAGGAGGGTTGGCTCAAAGTCCATCAACGCTATCTGATTCTGCCCTTGAGCATGCTCAATTAAAGCCGTTTCTTTCATTGAGATTGAGGTATTTGGCAGCATGCCAAATACCTTTTTTCACGTTATGAGTTCAACATGCATAAACTTGCAACTATTATTGATATAGATTTCACTATTTAATTGTGATCAAAGATTCAGAAACGACTATTTTCAATTTCTTATTTTTAATTCCTTATAGTAGTCAAGACACTCTACAAATTCATATAGGCTTCAGAGTTTATTGAGAGATGTGAAGCACACCCGATATTTGTCCTTAGATCAAGACCTTTCCGAAAAACCGGTGATAGTCTAGGTACGCATAAGCACAATTAAGATCTTACAGTTATTCGTCTTGCTGATAAATCCAGCTAACCAGACAAAGTCTGGTAGTGAATTATCTAGCCACCTGGGTTAAGCTGTCCCAAATAGACCTTAATTGATCTAATTATTCAAAAACTCGCTAGACATTCAACCCATCAGGAATATTTGAAAACTTTGGGGAGCAAGGATTTAACCTTGAGCCCTAAGGTTATTTGTATGCATTTGCTCATCTGCACCTCTAGTGCCCGCCCACAAATACTCCACATCAAGACTTAATTATTCATGTTGACAACGTCTAAAGCCACCATCACCTTGGAGCGATTTACAGCTAAAATTCGCCCTCTATTGAGTCGTGTCTATACTGAGCAGCAGATTGATGATCTACTCCCTAGGCTATACGACTTGACCAAAGACCAGCTGAAAGCGCATTCCCAAGAAGATTTGGGTAAGTGGGATCAAGATAAGATTTTGCTAATCACCTACGGTAATAGCATTTGCAGTGATGATGCATCGCCCCTTCAAACACTTCACCAGTTTCTTAACACTCGCCTAGAAGAAACTGTTACAGGTGTGCATATCCTGCCATTTTTTCCTTACAGTTCTGACGATGGATTTGCTGTGATTGACTTTTTAGAAGTTAATCACAGTCTAGGTAATTGGGCTGATGTGGAAGCCATCGGGCGCAACTTTAACCTGATGTTTGATCTAGTTGCCAATCATGTTTCAAGCCAAAGTGAATGGTTCCAACAATTCAAGCAAAACGAACTACCCGGTTGTAACTATTTTATTAGCTTGCCAGATGATACGCCTACAGCAGATGTAGTACGTCCACGCAGTAGTCCGCTACTGACACCAGTAGAAACAAGTCAAGGGGTACAGCATGTATGGACCACATTTAGCGCCGATCAGGTTGACTTAGACTACGGCAATCCAGATGTATTTCTAGAATTTATCAATATCATGCTGGCCTACGCGAACCATGGCGCTCGCTATATTCGCTTAGATGCAGTCGGATTTTTATGGAAGTCCCTAGGTACCTGCTGTATCCATTTGCCTGAGACCCATGCGCTCATCCAAACCTTCCGTGAGATTCTACAGATGATAGATCCCGGAATCGCACTGATCACCGAAACCAATGTGCCCAATCGCGAAAACCTAAGTTACTTTGGGGAGCGCAATGAAGCACACATGATCTACAACTTCAGTCTGCCACCTCTACTGCTCAATGCATTGATGCAAGGACGAGCGGATCATCTCAAAACTTGGATGATGAGTATGCCTCCGGCTCCCATTGGCTGCGCCTACTTTAACTTCACTGCATCTCACGATGGCATTGGTATGCGCCCCACAGAAGGTCTTTTAGAAGCTCAGGAATTTGAGACACTGATCGAAACCATGCGCAGTTTTGGTGCCAAAATCAGTATGCGCAGTCAAGCTGACGGCAGTGAGTCTCCCTATGAGATCAATATCTCTCTATTTGATGCAATGCAAGGAACGGCCCAAGGGCCTGACCAGTGGCAAATTGAGCGTTTCATTTGCTCCCAAACAGTAATGATGTCCCTGGAAGGGATTCCGGCTTTCTATATTCATAGTCTGCTGGCCACACCCAACGATTTAGAAAATGTAGCAGCAACGGGACATAACCGCTCCATAAATCGGCATTGTTGGGAGAAACGACGTTTAGATGCTCTTTTAAACGATCCTGAAACACCTCAATCCATCGTCCTAGCCGAACTGTCACGACTGATCAAAATTCGTCGTCAGCAAAAAGCTTTCCATCCGAACGCAACCCAATATACGTTGCATCCAGACAATCCAGCGATTTTTGCATTCTGGCGTCAGAGTATTGCTCGCGATCAGAGTATTTTCTCAATTCATAATCTTAGCAACCAACCCCATACTTTGCGTTTGAGTGAACTGAACTTGGTCAATACTGATAGCTGGATGGATTTAATTAGCGGCGACCACTTTGAAGATTTACATGCCACTTATAAACTGAAGCCATATCAGTCAGTTTGGTTGACAAACTGTCCCTACTACGACTCATCTAACACACCAGACCAAGTAGATCTGGAGTTTCTCTACCAGGTTTAGGCCATTGTCTTAAATCAAGGAATCAGGTACTGAGTCTTGACTTAAAGAGCCTGAGCCTGGCCAAGGGGAGTTATTAAGCCATCAATGCTAGTACGCCCCTTGGCCACTTGATATTTGGCTATACCATCTGGGCCTTTATTCTCCGCCCATATCGGTAGAGTAGGCCGTTGTCCCTGATAGTCATACATGGGAACACCATACCCGCATGAAGTCTGAACTCGATGGATATCGGCCACGATTACAGCAATTCTCAGTATGACAAATAAGGCATGAACGCCTGATATGGCAGGGATTGTACTACTATCATAGTGATTTCA
>NZ_JADOES010000033.1 GCF_018739885.1 Leptothoe spongobia TAU-MAC 1115
TCACCATCACGTAGGCAAGCGGCCATACGACGGTTGGGGTAGCAGTTACCACCAGCTTGGATTAGACCTTGGTTCTCACAAATCATACCAGCGATGGCATCTGATACCATGCAGCTAGCGTTGGATGCAATAGCGTTTACAGCATCTAGGCGACGGTTACCGCTAGCAACAAATGCCTTAAGAGCTGATAGATCACCGATAGGTGCAGTACTGGCATCAGCGGATACTACCGCTCTAGAAAAAGCGTCAAGCATGGAGCTCTCCTTACTTCAAAAACACATTGGGTAAGTTCTTTAGGCAACCTTCACAGTAGTTCGGTTTGCCACGTATTCACCATAGGCAACCGCCGTCGCCTAAGTCCTTGATATTAACAACAAAGCAATATTCCGTTACATATGGCTTATTTAGATCGCCATAACTTTGGCATAACTAATGACAAACGACAGCTCAGCCTTAATATATATAGAGAGATATAGAAATCTGTTAAAGGTATTTAGCAGATTGCGTCGCACATAACTATTGCTATTTTTGAGCTATAGCAATCACTGACGTTGTGAGCTATGTGCGTCAAGCTATACATATGAATTGTTTTGAAAAGCTGAAAGGATTATCGTTATGACTAGCTCTGCCGATACGGCCGCTCCCCAGGTCACCATTGAAGAAATTACTGAACTGATCACCGAATTTGAGAAGTATCGTGAGCGTTTAACCAACGAAACGTTAGATGCAGCTAAAAAAGCAAAAGTGTCTAAGAAAGAGACCATGGCAAAATTAGAGCCTGAACTTGCAAAAATTGATGCTGCTCTAGCACAGCTTCGGGCTCAGTTAGCAGCTCTGACACCTGAAACAGCCGCTGAGTAGTTGTCTCTTAATCCCTTGTAGGTCAAAACCTATGCAGAAAAAAATAGAGGTCTTGACCTAGGAAAATCGCTAAGAGCAATCACCATGTTAGATGATCAAAATCCGCTGCGTAGTCAGCTAGAAGATGAACTCAACAGCTCAGCATGGCTGCAAAAATTTAAGGCCATGAATCAATTACTCCATGGCCTTAAAGCAAATATTGCGGATATTTCTGTCTGTGAACTGAAGTGGGATACAGCCACCAATGGCTTAAGTATTCATTGCCCTTCGGCTGAGGTTAGAGAGCGGCTGAGGTTACAGCGAACTGAAATTATTGAGATCGCAAACTATGCTGACCGGATCAAACTACTACTACCCAACAGCGAGCCGGTTCTACTCAAAAGCTAACATTGGCCTTTTACTATTAGCCAAGATAGGGAGCTAAACCACGTCTAAGTTGAAAACTGTAGTTTCTCCCACGGTAAAATGACCGTTCTGGACGTTGTTATACGAAATCCTGACTGATAGCGTCCGGTATAGCAGGGCATCCACAAGGGAGTGCCCCTACAAGATTGTCTATTTTTAATCGGGCTTAATGATTCGGATTCGGTATTAGAATACCCTCCAGGATTGCTCGTAGATGCATGAATGGGGGGCTATTTTTCTTGACTATTCCTGCTTAGAGCGGGAATATTTTTGTACCATTTCCATTCGCGATAGGGCGCTGACCGCCGTCTCTTTGACATAGCCATCTGCGGTCTCATCTTCAGCTAGATTTGTGAGCACCTCGACAGCCTGATCTCCACCGACGGACGCTAAGGCATTCACAATTGACACCGATAGTGCCAAGTTATCAGTGGTTTGTAATGTTTCTAGCAAAATATCTAAAGCCGCATTACCAATTTCCCCAAGTGCCATAGCTGAGGCAATATGAACCACAGGGTTGGGGTCATTAAGCGACCGCTTTAAACCCTGCAGACCGATCTCGGGAAATGGCTCGTCAGGATAATATAGGGCAACCTGGGCTAAGGCTTTGGCACAGCTACCCCGTACCGTCACATTTTCGCTACTCCCTAAAGCTTCAACAATAGCGGGGACAGCATCTACCCCTACAGCTCCCAGGGTTTTCACAGCTGCACGACGATAGACCGTATCCTCGGCGTCCAACGCACTCATTAGACGGGGAATAGTTGTTTCGTCACGATTGTCAATAATATCCACCATGGCTCGCTCGCGGATATTGGGATTGGGGTGCTTCAATTGCTCAAAGAAAGAGTCCATGGCTTGGTAGAAAGATTTTTAACTAAAGAAGAAAGTAACGTAGGGTGGACATTGCCCACCGTCCCAAAGGCATTGGCTACGAATTCATTAAACCTGTACTATTTGTTGTAACACCTGGTAATACCTGGTTAGCCTTGGCTCTAACGGCCCAGTCATCAGCCTCTAATAACAGTTTATGCTGACTATAGTCACCTAGTTTTTCTAAAGCCATTAAAGACGTATATTGCAGCATCCAAATATTGCTTTGGGCACTGGTTTGTAACGGGGCAATCGCTCGCTGATCACCCAGATAACCTAAGGATAGGGCAGCAGCAGCACGAGATTTCATAAATTGGGGTGATGTATTAGTCAGTGCCTCCAACAGTAAATCGTAAGCAGGCTGATGCTTGAGCCACCCCATCAATTTCATGACATGGTAATGGGCTCCATAGTCATTATGGGCTTCGGCCTCATAGGTTTCAAATAAAGCGGTCGGCACGGCCTCACTCTGTTGTTCAATCAGAGTCTGAGTAGCCAAATAAGTACGGCCAAAGTCAGTGTGGTAAAGTTCTCGGATCAGAAATTCAAGCACAGGTGGCTGATCATATTCGTGCACCAGGTCCAGGTCATTAGGATGATCGAGCAAGATCTGTTCGATTACGGGTAGCACCTCATTAATGCTCACTTCTCCAGCGGCTATACCACTGTCAGCTAAGCTGCGAATAGCCCGTAATCGAAACATCAGGGAAATAGGGCAGCGAGCAATCGCCGGAATCGCCGCATAATACCGAGCATTAATTAGATCTTCGAGACAAGCTCGACGAGCATTTACACTATCGCTTTGGAGAAAAGAGACCACCCGATCAATTTGACTGAAATCTTGAGCAAAACGGCAGACGGTTGCGATCGCGGCACTCGCCGTCGGCTCATCCTCATGGTCCATAAAGGGACGAACTCGGTCCACAGCTGCCACATAATTCAGTTTCACCAGAGTATGGATAATCACCCGATACGCCTGATCCGGTTTCAACAACAGTTGGGTAATTTCTTCTAAAATCTCGGTATTTTCTGTACCAATCTCACCAATCGTCCAGACAGCAGCCTCTACGGTGTATCGATCCGTATCAGATAAACAGGGACGAATAACCTCTAAGCTTTGTTTCGCCTTTAACTTACCTAAAGACTCCACCGACTTACGTCGAGTAATGCGGTTATCCAATGAATCGTAAGTAACATTTACGGCTCGAATAAGAGCATTAATTGAGGCTTCTGATGGATAATTTGCCAATTGAGAAGCTGCAATATATCGCTCACTCTCATCAGTCGCTTGCTCAGGAGGTGTATCCAACAGAGCAATAGACTGTTCTTCTGTTAAACCAAAAATATTGGCAAAACGATTATCCATAGGACAGTTAAACAGCGAAAAACACAAAAAGATAACGAATGGCCTAAGAAATATAAGCCGTTTACGAAAACAAACCTGAAGACTCTTACGAGTCTCCAGGTTCAGACTAACTAAATGTAGTCAAATGCTTAATGTAAGCAAATCCTTAGAAAAGGAGTCCTTTAGAAAAGGGTCCCTTAGGAAAGGGTCCTTTAGGAAAGGGAGTTAATTACATAGTCAACTAGTGCATTGTACTCAGTCAATGCCTGAGCAGACATGTCACGAGGAGCACAACCACGGTTACGAGCAAAGCTAAGAGCAGCTACGTAAGGACCAGTAGGTAGGTTAAGAGCGCGGTAAACTTCACGCTGACCAGCAATACCCCACTCATCAAGAGGACCAGTACCACCAACAACTAGGCTGTAGCTGATCAGACGAAGGTAGTGCTTGACATCACGCATGCACTTAGTCTTGAAAGTCTCACTAGAGTTAGCTTCACCAGCATTGTTCAAGTAGGGATACTTAGCGATGCAAGCATCGTAAGCTTCTTTAGCTACGTTATCCAAGTTGCCAGATAGCTTCTCAGCAGCTTCCATACGTGCAGCAGCACGCTGAAGACTACCTTGTACGGACTCTAGGTCGGAAGTGGAAGGAAAACGACCAGCTGCATCAGCTGCAGCGATCACAGTTGTAACAACAGATTTCATTGGTTATTTCTCCAGTGGTTAGTTCGATCGTTTGATCGTTAATATCGAAGAGTTAGTCTCGCGTATTAGATAGTCAGTAGATGACTAACCAAGAGCAGAGATAACGCGATCAAAGTAGCTAGAAGCTTCAGCAACTAGGGAAGCACAGCGATCGTTAACAACAGGGGAACCCATCTTACGTAGACGAGCGCCAGCACGAGCTTCGCTGGGGTCATCCTGAATGTGAGCAGCAGCCTGTGCCTTCATGATCTGTACTGCACGTACAGTGGAAGTTGCAGGTACGCCTAGAGCAGCGTAAGTCTCCTTAAGACCATTCAAGCAACGATCATCTAGAACGGAAGCATCACCAGCCAATAGAGCGTAGGAGACGTAGCGAAGAACGATCTCACCATCACGTAGGCAAGCGGCCATACGACGGTTGGGGTAGCAGTTACCACCAGCTTGGATTAGACCTTGGTTCTCGCAAATCATACCAGCGATGGCATCTGATACCATGCAGCTAGCGTTGGATGCAATAGCGTTTACTGCATCTAGGCGACGGTTGCCGCTAGCAACAAATGCTTTAAGGGCAGACAGGTCACCGATAGGTGCAGTGCTGGCGTCAGCGGATACTACCGCTCTAGAAAAAGCGTCAAGCATGGAGCTCTCCTTGTTTTGTTAAAAACTTTTATTGGTGTCGAACCCAGTTCGTTTTAGTTCAATCACCATATGCACAATAAAAAATGATGGTGACCAATGTCTCAATTAGTGAGAAGAAAGCAATAATCCGTTACAAAAGGCACAGAACACCTAAAAATAACCAGTAGATGAGCCCAAATTAGCCATCAGCTTGACGACGCAGGCCCCGCTGAACCCACATTTCAACAAAGGTAAAGAACACCTAACAAGACGCTTAAAAGCACTAGACTCGCTCGTCAAAACGGGTGTGAAAACTACCGTACTTGATCCAATACTGCTGCAAATCATGATGGGGCGTATGCAAGCTAGCTTTGGCTCGATATAAAACCACACGCCGATGCTGACCGATCCAAATCTTTTTGACAGGATCGACACAAATTAAAGTTCCCCCCAAAGCTTTCAGGCAGTCTTGAAACTTGTCTATCGTCGAATATTCTACAGTTTCAAAAATGAAAAAGTTCCCCGAGCGAATTAGGTGCCGACTGCGGATCCACGACTTCATCTTCTTTTGTGCTTGAGGCGGAAGCATAGAAATCTGAATCGTGTCAAGGTCTATTTTTAAGTCTGCTTCAAGTTTTTCAGAAAGGTAATTCATTATCAAAACCGGTACGCTTTCGGAATTTTAAAATGCCCTCGGTTGACCCCCACACATATTCATCTGTCTCAACATCCATACCCTGGTCGATGCTCATCCAGGTGCTTTCAGTAATTTCCACATGGCTGGTGAGATAGGTTATCTTGCCTTCCTTAGGAATAATGCAAGCTTTCCCAGGCTCTACGCTACCAATAAACGTATCCCCCTCACGTTTAAATACCATCGAGCATCCTTCTCGACGCTCAATACAGTCAGGGGTAACCGTTTTAAGGATATCTAGATTATGACCACCACCTGCATAAAGTAAACGATCTTTCAAGCCATAATTCTCAATGTAGACATGATCTCCCTTATCAATTAGGCGATGTATGCCTTGCCGATAGGGCGTCCAGAGATCATAGTCATAGGTTTGCTCCGAATATAAGCCTACACCACCGAAAAAGCTGTAAGGCAATGGCCGAAAGAAAATACGAATATGGGCAAATTTTGTGGGCTCGTCAAAGGCCTGTTGCTGATTACTAAAATCCCCAGACATCCACCGGGCAAGCGTTATAAATTCTTGGGAATAAGCCTCTTTATCTAAAGAGGCGTCAGCATTGCCAGTAAGCACCATTCTTGTAATAAATACTTATTTTTCTAACGTAGCCCCTAGCAAAACTAGGAAACAATTTTATGTTGAGGTGTTACTGATCCTTTGAGATCGCACACAACCAAATCACCCACTTAAACTAGTTTACGCAGACAATGGGCAAAACGCTAGCATCAAAGCCATATAGAGCCTCAACGTATCATCATTTGATGACTCGCTACTTGTCAGGGAATGTCCATCTATGGGATCGGATTACGCCGGACTTCTGACGAAAAACTAGCCGTGGTGACGCCCTTGCCATCACTGGTTTTAATCAATGACACCCGAAAGCGTAAGTTAGGTGTGGCAAACCAAATTTTTTCTTCAGCTGCCGCCCGATCGTAGGATGTCGTCAAAACAAAGGTGCCATCCTCCCCTAAACAATAGCTACCCACAGCTTCCATGGTTTCCGCATAGCCCTGTTCTCGCAATAACTTGCCCGTAGTTGCACTATCGGGAACTGGCACCAAAATTGTCGACCCTGCCATGACTTCATCTTCATCCCAGTCAGACTCCCCTTCCCAACTCATTTTGAAAGGGCTGACCACGATCTCTGGGCCAACATCATAGCGCTTACACAATTCCAATACTCCTGGCTCATCGATTGTTAGAGGCTCAATGGTTATGGTAGAGCGGACCTCCTCAAAATGAGCAAATGCTAAGTGATGGGCACTTCGTTGCGATCTCCATTCGCCGAGTGAGCGTTGAACAAAGGTTTCAATATCCATCTAGTTATAAAACGAGCATCCAACAGAATCATGTTGCTATCTATCCTAAAGTAACGCTTAACTTTGTCAAAACTAAAAGGGCAATGTATAAAAAACTCCGGCAGAGGTTATCTGTTTTCACAGGATATCCCTACCGGAGATTTAACTAGTTAAGAGAGGAGTTGATCAGAGCTTGACAAACGACTCCGCCACTTTAGAGCTACGACTTAACACCTAAGCAACTTCTGAGATGCTAACGATTTTAGCTCCAGAGCGTTGAACGTTCTGAATACGCTTAGAAAGCTGAGCAAAGCCGACGTCTATGCTGTAGTTACTCTGGGTAACCCGCGCACCAAAATTAGCCTTAGAAACGGTAATGCGGAAGCGCTTACCTGTATTGCTATAGGCACCGGAACCAGCAGCTGGCGTCTTAATTTTAGTGCCAAGATTACCAGCAATATCACCTACTAGTGATTTATTGATGGCATTGCTAGCGGCATAACCCCGATCTAGAGAAAAGGTGCGATTAAACGCAACGTTTTTCAGCCCAGATTGACTGACGTTTCCACGGATAAAGGGAACAATATTCTCGCCAAAGGCTGATTCATACTCATCACTATCGATGTAGGAATCAATATCTGCGTCATAACCCTGGGTGTTATAAGTGGCAACATGCTCTGCAATTTCAGACTGATCTTGAGGAGCCCGACCTAACAGATTTTGAAAATTGGCTTCAATAGACCGATAGGAAAAAGAATTCTCAAAGAAACGAGCCCGATAGAGATCGGATGTGGCTACCGCACGGACAAACCCTCTAACGGTGATATCCCCATCTCTAAGCATTGATTCAGCACTGGAGAGCCCCTGGCCATCCAGCATATGTCTATTGCCCAATACCTGCTTGTAAACGGCTCTAATCACAACTTGTAGATCATCTTCAGTTGCATTCGGACGCAGTTCAGTGGGAGCCGAACTTTCTAACCAAAGTGCCATGATGTTATGTCTCCTAATTTAGTGATGGTTAAGTATTAAAAAAGTAGACAGTCTCAATGCATTAGAGAACTGTCTTCAGGGCATTAGTAACCAGCTTCAGTGATGCTGACAATTTTGCCGCCACGTTTCAAGACATTTTGGATGGTCTTGGACATTTGGCCGTAGGAAACCAAGTACTCTTGGTTGCTAACACGGTTAATGGCAGCAGCAGCAGAGGATGTGGAAGCTTTAATTCGGAAACGCTTGCCAGTGTTGCTATAAGTACCGGAACCACCACGAGGCGCGGAAATCTTGCTAGTGAGATTTCCGGCTACAGAGCCAATCAAACGAGCAGACCGACCGCGATCGCTAGTTGCATCACCTCGTACTAGAGCAAACGTACGATTAAAGTTGACATTCTTGTAACCTATCTGGCTTTGAGCACCGCGCACATAGGGAACAACATCTTCACCAAAGCTGCCAAGATACTCAGCACTATCAAGATAGGAGTCAATATCAGCGTCATATCCCTGGCCATTGTAAATAGCCACATGCTCTGCGATTTCAGACTGATCTTGAGGAGCCCGACCTAGCAAATGCTTAAAGTTAAGCTCAATAAGCTGGTAAGGAGACGATGTTTCAAAAAATGCAGCGCGATAAAGATCGGACTTAGCTACAGCACGGACAAAACCTCTAACGGTGATGTCGCCATTACGCAAAAAAGACTCAGCGCTAGTAAGACGCATATTGTCCATAACATGCATATTGCCTAAAACTTGCTTATAAACTGCATTAATGACTACTTGAACTTCGTCCTCAGTAGCATTAGGACGAAGTTCAAGCGTTGCTGAATCTGCAACCCAAAGTGCCATGGATCAATAATCCTCCAAAAAATAGTTTGAGCTTGTTAAAGGGCAACCGCCAAATCCAATGTAACGAACAGTGCTCATTAGACAACGGGCTAGCTATCAGAATCCTTAGAACTAGCGCCCCTAGGCCGTTATGCATCAATAGGGAAAGCCTCAATCTGAGAATATGGACCAAGCTATGATCACCAAAACCCACAGTTCGATCAAAGTATCCTATTTAGTACAAATATCGGATTTCGAGGGTCAAATGAGAACAACTTTGATTTTCTTAATGATATAGCAGCAACATATGTAAACAAAAGGTAATGTAAATAACAACTCGCCAAATGGTGAGCTGTTAAAGGGCAGGCATAAAAGACCTTGAACCAAATTATTGGCAATATTGAAAAACTATCAGCAAACCAGAGCCACTAAAAAATCCATACAATAAGCTGATTTTCAACTCTAAAAGGGATAAACCCTAATCGAACCCTGCAGCCCAGTGATTTAAAGCGGACTACAGGGTCAATGGAAAGTATCCAGTTAATTATGTCTCAACGCATAAGCTATCAAACAAGCCCAAGAATTTTCTGAATCAACGTAGTGCTATCACGAACAATCGGTTTTTGAGGTTGAATTGGCTGATGATCAACAGGATTTAAATAGGATAGGCGTGATTCCAATCTAGATTTATTAGTCGGGCTGGCCACACTACTAGATGAAACGCTTTCGAGCATGTCAAACATATTGATATACCCGAGTAACCGTTTACCGGTTTGAGTTTTATATCCGCGATAGAAAGGAACTACATTTTCACCAAAGGCTTCTTCATACTCATCACTATCGATGTAGGCATCAATATCAGCATCGTAGCCCTGGTTATCAATGATATCGCTATGATAAGCAGTCTCCTGGTAACTATCAGGAGCGCGACCTAGCAGATTTTTGAAGTTTAATTCATGGCAACGATAGCGAGGAGAGTTGTCAATAAAGCGAGACTTATAGAGGTCCGACTTAGCAAGAAGACGAACAAATTCACGAACAGTTAAATTGCCATTGAATAGCTGCTCTTCAGCAGCTGTCAAACGCTCACTTTCCATCACATAGGCGTTACTCAAAACCTGTTTGTAAATAGCCCTAATGACAATTTCCTTATCCTGAACAGAATCACCAGGAATCAACTTCACTGGAGCGGCATTAGCTAGGACATTAAATTGGCCTTGCCAGATAACAGCTCGTTGAGCTGCAGATAGCTCACTATCTGCATTAAGACCATAGGTATAACGCTCCCCTTTCAAGTCTGAGGAGGATGTTTCCAGAGTTGTGGATGTTGTTGTTTCCACATCTAGGAGAGAAGAGGCTTCCTGAGCAAACACAGATAGAGCCGGAGTCTCTGAAATATCAGTAATTGCACTACAGCCATTGCTGAGCAAAGCCTGATCTAATTCAGGAGAAGAATATCGATTGACCGATTTATCGCTACTGGAAGCACCACGCAAAAGTTGGAAAGAGTGGGTATACCCAGCCAGAGCTTTACCTGTTTGAGTTTTATAGCCTTGATAGTTAGGAACAATCTGAGCACCAAATCGTTGGAAATATTCGTCACTATCAAGATAGGAATCAATCTCAGCTTCAAACCCTTGCTCTGCCAAAATCGTAATATGCGCAGAGATCTCAGCATGACTTTCAGGTGCACGCCCCAGTAGGTGTTTGAAGTTCAGTTCTACCGTCTTCAAATTTGGACAAGTTTCAAAGAATAGGGAACGGTAAAGATCTGACTTCGCAAATAGTCGAACACATTCTTGAACCGTAATCTCTCCACTCTGGAGTTGCGACTCGATTTTAGGTAATCGCTCACTTTCCATCAAGTGAGCGTTACCAAACACCTGTTTATAAATAGCCTCAAGCACAACATTGACACTACCAGCAGAATCACCAGGTACCAATTCTACTAATGGCCTCTCATCAAACGCCTGAGTGTAGGAGCCTGTAATTGAAGGTGAACCAACATCTTGATCACCTACAGCAATGGGTGCTCCGATTGATTTTGCTAAATCAAATCCCTTGGGGTTGAAGACAGGGGGCGTTGGCTTAAGTTTTACCTTGCCCGACACATACTTCTTAAGAGACGTTTTCTGACTATCTCCAATGGTCTCAGCAATAGAACGATCACTGCTGCAATCACCCTTAATTAAATCGAAGATGCGGTTATATCCAGCGGTAGGCTTGCCAGTTCGTGTCGAATAACTGACATAGTAAGGAACCGTGTTTGAGCCAAAGTTAATGTTGTACTCTTCACTATCTAGATACGTGTCAATGTCAGCTTCAAGGCCCTTTTCTGCCAGGGTAACAATATGCTCAGAAATTTCTTGGAAGTTATCAGGAGCACGGCCCAAAAGGTGCTTGAAGTTTAACTCAACCGCTCTGACGTTAGAACAACTTTCAAAAAACAGAGCGCGATAGGCATCTGACTTGGCCAGTTCCCGAATAAAGCCTTTGACATCTAAATCTTTTCTCTTTAGCTTTGATTCAGCGGCTAATAAACGTTGGCTCTCCATCAAGTGGACATTGCCAAAAACCTGTTTATAAGCCGCGCGGATAACAAGATCGATATCGTCGGAACCATATCGAACAGGTTGGCTCTTCCTGGCGGCAGGGAAAGTGGCCGCTGCCTCACGAGCTCTATACTGCTGTAACCAAACAGTGGGGGAGGCAGGAGCTGCTAAAAATTCTGACGTCTTGTATTGAGGAACAACATAGGTGGCTCTAACGACTGGTTCCTCTTCAACCGTAACTTCTTGAGGCGGAATTATTGGTGTTGAGAACGGCAGCGTTTCAAGGGGTTGGATTTTCGTTGGAGTCCCCCCTAGCAAACCGGCTTGGATTTGTGGCGACTTATTATTGTGGATTGACTTGTCGCTACTAGAAGCCCCTTGAACTAACTGAGATGAATGGGTGAAACCGGATACTGGTTTACCTGTCTGAGTCTTGTGACCTCGATAGTAAGGCACCAGGTCAGTGCCAAAGGTTTGTAAATATTCAACGCTGTCAAGATAAGAATCAATCTCAGCATCAAAGCCACCCTCAGCAAGAATACGAATATGCTCAGAGATTTCTGCGTTACTCTCCGGTGCGCGCCCTAGCAAATGTTTGAAATTTAATTCAATGGCTCTGAGGTTAGGGCAGCTCTCAAAAAATACAGCGCGATAGCGATCTGATTTTGCTAGCTGACGGACAAATTCCAGTACGGTGATCTGACCACTACGAAGTTGGGACTCGGCCTCCACCGCACGCTCACTCTCCATTAAGTGAGCATTGCCGAATACTTGCTTATATACAGCACGAATAACAATATCTGTATCGGTAACTGATGTTGTGCCAACCAGTTCTACAGGTTGAGAATCTGAAAAAGGACTTAGATAATTCTTAGTAACATCAAAGTCAGCCTTTGGAGGAAGGGCCACAATCCTAGCAGCTTCAGCCTCGGCAGAATTTGTCTTTTTGAGAGCTGTCGCTAAATCAAACCCTTCAGGATTAAACTTCTTCCTGTTGGATTTTATGGCTGCAGGGCGGAACAAAGTGTTATTGATCATGAACTTGTCAGGACCTTCCTTCCTCTAGAACGGCAATGTCTTAATTAAACTAACCACATATGATTGGCATTCCACATATATGGCTGTCTTTAACCCACCTGAAACTATAGGATCTCTCCCTATACAGCAAAGAAACCGAGAGACCCCAACCGGAAAAATATAGCTAACTTACCAAGTATTAGTCCGGCCTACTCAGACAACAATGTTGAAAAGTAGTAGCTCCAAAACCAACCCTGGTATACAAGGTTGGTTTCGAAGCCTACATCACGAGAAGATTAAACAATCTCAGTAATGCTAACAATCTTGGCACCTGTACGATGGATGCGCTGAATCTGAGGCGTCATCTTATCAGCAGATACGATGTACTCATTCATACTGACACGACGGGGAGCATCAAACTTAGCCGCTGTAGTCTTAATCTTAAAGCGCTTGGTCGTACCTGAATTCAGATTAGTCGCAGCACGCTTGACCTTATTACCCTTCTCAGCACCAGCCACTTGAGAAAGTAGCTGAGCCGACTTCACAGCGCTACTTACTTGAGCAGGACCCCGATCGATCGCAAAGATACGGTTATAACTCACCTGAGACTGGCCAACCTGAGTCACATTGGCATTGTATGAAGGCACCACATTTTCACCAAAGTTGGCCTGGTACTCATCGCTATCGATATAGGAATCGATATCAGCGTCGTAGCCTTCTTCTACGCAACGACGGATATGCTCAGATAGCTCAGCCTGACTTTCTGGAGCACGCCCCAAAAAGTGCATAAAGTTCAGCTCAACAAAGCGATAAGGAGCACAGCTCTCAAAGTAACGGCTGCGGTAAAAATCAGACTTACCTACAGCCCGAACAAAGTCTCGCACAGAAAGAGTGCCATCACAGAGCTGAGACTCAGCAGTTACTAAACGCTCACTATCCATCACATGGGGATTACCCAAAACATGGCGATATACAGCACGAATGATCGCTTGCTTATCCTCATTCGTACTACCAGGCCACAACTCAAACGTTGTCATCGGAGATCTCCTACTGATTTTCTAAAACGCTCTCAACAAACTAGATAAATCAAAACCCAAAGGCAAAAGCCAATCAACCTATGCCTAAACAGAACCGAACCTAAATCGACGCTTAGGTAACAGGGGTAATACTGGCAATTACGCCGCCCTGACGATGAATACGCTTGTATTCATCAGATAGTTTATCAAAGGGAACCAGATAAACTTTGTTGGAGCGACGGAATTTGGACACACGATTAAATACGGCGGAACGGTAGCTAGTAACTTCGACACGATAAATCTTACCGTTGGAACTAGCACCCACACCATGACGAGTGCGAGAAGAATCTGCAGGAGCCTGGAACAACCCACCATCAGTAGATGGAGATACGACAGGTGTTGCCGTAGAGTTGATCACCAGTGAATTCAATCGAGGCTTCTTGCCGTTGACACTCCCCTTCAAGGAGCTACTGGAGGCACCACGCACCAACTCAAAAATATGGGTAAACCCAACCATATTACTAGCCTCGGTCTTGTAGCCACGGATATAGGGCACAAAGTCTTGACCGAAAACAGTCTGATACTCATCACTATCGATATACGAATCGATATCAGCCTCGAAACCTTCAGTGTCCAGAACGGCGCTATGGGCCTTCATTTCTGCAAAACTCTGAGGGGCACGACCTAGTAAATGACGAAAATTGAGTTCGATATTACGGTAGCGGGGGCAACTCTCAAAAAAACGAGAGCGATACATATCAGATTTTGCAACTGCACGCACAAAATCTCGCACGGTAAGCTCACCGCGCTTAAACTGAGACTCGGGCACCGCTAGGCGCTCACTTTCCATCACGTAGGCATTACCCAAAACCTGTCTGTAGACGGCTTTGATAATAGACTCGAGGCCCTCACTATCGAGGCCAGGAACCCACTCGACTGGAGGGGTCTCGTCGAAAAGGCTGACGCCCAATCGTGAAGCTGGTCCAAAAGCCATTAATGCTATCTCCTAGATGACAACAATGGTCTAAATAATTTTATCTCGGAATGTTAAGAAGCTTAGGATCGACTATGTCTATCAAGCATTGCTGAACCTTATAAAGCGAACCCCAAATCAGCAGGACGCAGATTATTTGGACTCAAGGCAGACAGCTTAGATTAAGCCTGACCAAAACTGAGTATAAACACTCGCTGAGATTTATCTTCGTATATAAAAGCAGCCTCTAATCGTCAAGAATTATAAACTCCTGAGCCCTGGTAATCTCTGGGGCAAAGACCAATGCTTCTAACAGCCGCAAAAAAACACCCAA
The DNA here is from genome assembly GCF_018739885.1 of Leptothoe spongobia TAU-MAC 1115. Taxonomy (GTDB): domain Bacteria; phylum Cyanobacteriota; class Cyanobacteriia; order Phormidesmidales; family Phormidesmidaceae; genus Leptothoe; species Leptothoe spongobia. The sequence continues at coordinate 14,515 of NZ_JADOES010000033.1, forward strand.
TCCCCCTACCAGAAAGAGCTTCCAACCAACAATCAACAACCTGTGACATGGGCATCCAATCACCCCTAACAATTATTTGATTTTACAAAAGTACACATTAAGCCGTCAAATCTGAGACATTCTTGGACAGAATACTAAAAATTTTATGGAAATTATTGATTTAGGCCTTAACCAGCTAATTCTGGAATATTTAATCGCGCTTGACTCAGGGTGTGCTGATAACGTCAGCAATGCTTAATGGGGGTAATAGTCCCTGTGCTAATAGTCCCTGTGCTAATCGGAGTTAATTGGATTGGAACTCGCTAAGAGCCGTAATCAAATGATCGAAGTGAGGCTCGATCTGGGCGTCGCTGATTGTCAGATCGAGCTGAGTGAGCTGTTGCTTGCTAGCCGTTTTGAGGGACTGGAGCCCAAAGACCATGGCATCTAGGGGGACTTGCAGTTCCTGATAAAGCTGCTCCATATAGGTTAGACCAACGGCACTGGTATAATCAGTGCGCTGAGCCGCAATGCCATAGGTAATACAGCGTAGAAAGTGCCAAAAATCACGCCAGCAGGCCTCGGCCCGCATAGGGGGATACAAACCGCCTCCCGGCTCCGTAATACCGGGAAACTGAGCCAGCACTTGAGCGCGGGCGGTATCCACAATAGTGCTGGCATGATCACGCAGACTGCGAGCAATGACCCCGGCAGGCATACTCCCTAGAGTTGCATCGTCTAGATAGACACGCTCATCATCTGCAGCTTGAAGAGTTGCGATCGCACTTTCTCCGAATTGTTCTTGCCAGCCCTCAAAACTAACAATCCTGGCCTTATCAATCAACTCTTTGACCCTGGGACTGAGTTGAGCCGCCATAGCCATTAACTCCTAATCACTCCAATGAATTATGCCTCCATTGTGGCAGGAGACTTACCCATCAGATCATGAGCCCCCAGTTAATCGACCGATAAAACTCTATTCTGCCTTTACGCCCCATGGACATTACCGAAATTAAAACCCTACTGGCAGACAGTGATTCTCAACAACGGCTCAAGGGAATTGTTGCCCTCAAAGCCTATGACGTTGATGTAGCCGGTCCTTTACTACTCAGCAAACAGAACGACTCAGCATTTTTAGTCCGTTCATTTGTAGCCATGGGCCTGGGGCGCAAGCGCAGCAATGCCGGGTTTGAAGCACTATTAACCATGATGCAAGGGGATAGTGATGCCAACGTTCAAGCAGAGGCATCCAATTCTCTGGCCATGTATGGTGCACCGGCCATCCCTCATCTGGTGCAAACGTTTCAAGACAATAGCCACTGGCTGGTACGACGCAGCATCCTTGCTGCCATGATTGATCTTCACAGCCCAGCCCACATGCTCGAAATCTGCATGATCGCTATACAGGACAAAGATTTGACCGTCATCAATGCCGGCATAGACCATCTCTCTACCCTGGCCAGTACCGACCAAGCGGAGGCCGCCCTGGCCGCAATACTACCCTTCAAAACCGCAAAAAGCTGGTATACCCGTAGACAAGTTGCGATCGCCCTAAAACGATTTGAGCATCCAGCAGCTCAAACAGCTTTATTAGAACTTCGCCAAGACCCCAATCATCGAGTGGTAGCAGCAACCCTGGAGAACCTGGTTCCTTAAGCACCTATCTTGAATCAGGTTTACGGAAAACGGCCTCACCGATTTGTAGCTACTAGCCTCGTATTACAGTTTGGCCTAGCCACAGAACTGTAGATATGGCTACAGCCTGGAAACGGTAGCTCTGTTAATTTTTCTCTTAACGAGAAACTCATTAGGTATTCAAGGTCGCCATCCTTAACAAAGGCTTTATTGCCGTTTCTTAGGGTTTTCGCTATCTTGAATGTAAACAAATATAGACTTGTTTCGTTATAGCTTGATTTCAGGTGCATCGCTTAAATTAAGGTCCTAAACTCTATGTCATTGTCTGTGATTACCACCCCTACTGAAAACCTGGAAACGTTGGCTGCTAAATTCTTTAAGCATTCTGTCGGTGCATGGACATCCCAACGTCGTTACTACACCCTCAAAAATGGTGAGGCCCAGGAAGTTGTAAGCGCCCTAAAAATCGAGTTTTTAGAGGCTAATCACCCTGATTTAGTTGCCTTAGCAGCCATGCATCACTTAGATTTGGCCATGATTTGCGGAGTGAAATCCTCCTGGGAAAGTAACTACATCAGCCCCAGTCGCAAACAGGCTACTGGTTCCACGATATTTGGCATTCAAGGCAATATGCTCTATCGCGATCGCGGTTTTGCCACAGCCAAACCGGTTGTAGCCACCTATCAAATGCGCGATCGCAACACGATGCAACTGCACACCGAATATAGCGGTTCCTCCTTTGACGAAGAACTAAAGCTGATCGGCAATAGCCACCGAACCCGCCAGACCATTATTTCGCGAGCCGGGCAGGAGATTATGATCGGTCAGTATTTAGAGACACGGGTTTAAGAGCAGTTTCAAATATATCGAACTTGATTGTGCATCTCATCAAAGGTGACTTGGTTAAGTATGGCAAGCAATCGTTGTGCAATCTCTTGAGGTGAACGACGCACAGCAAAAATTACTCCATAATGCATTTGCTCTGAATCAAAATAGCTTTGGACAAGCTCTTCAAAGTCAGTTCTATTGTGGGTCACTAATGTCCTACATTGCCCCACAGCATAAACCAGTTGCTCTGCATCAGTTGCATGAAGCTGTCTTGCATCCCTTGCGGTAATAGCATCAAAGCCTTTTGCTCGCAGCAAGTCTGCCACAAGAACATTAACATCTTCATCCAGATATAGGCTGATAAATAGTCTGCTCACAAGTCTTTAACGAGTGGGTCAAGCAGTTCATCAGGAATACGATTTTTCTCAATGTATTGATTAATTTCATCCTGGTGATCGCTGTAGTAAGTTAAGGCCCCAAAAATTTGACCTAGTGACAAGTGGGGCATTCCTTTTGGAATTTCCTCCGGTGCCATTCCCATGCGCCAAGTTTCAACAATGGCCCTTACAGGTGTCCGAGTACCTTGAATAATAGGTTCTCCATGAAGTATTTCATCATCTCGCACAATATAGCGATATGCCGTTGTTTGAACCATCATCACCATTTCCTAATCTAGCTATGCATTATCGTGTTGCTAAGGCTGCGCCCAACATGCCTATAGTCTAATCAGCAAGAGACGTGAAGGTACTCTAGACAAGTGATGCCCTTAGCTTTCAGATACTCCATTTTCTAAGCTCCGTCGCGTCGTATTGCGAGTTAGGCCATTCCACACATCCAATTCACTAGCAGGACGGCCCAACAGCTGCCCTCTTGAATTTTGGGTCAGCCCCTGAGCCAGGGTGAAGTCAGCTCCGGCAATATTGCCCACCATGTCAAAATCCACTCCCGTCAGGTCTGCGGCCCGCAAGTCAGCTTTTTGCAGCTCGGTGCCACTCACCCTTGCATTGCGTAGACTGGCTCCCGTAAGAAACGCTTTTTGCAAATTAGCCCCACTTAAACTGGTGTCATCCAAAATAGCACCGGTCAAATCCGCACCACTGAGATAAGCCCCTAAAAGTTTTGCCCCTCGTAGATTGGCTCCCCGCAGGTAGGCAGTATTTAAAAACGCACCATTGAGCACAGCTCCTGGACCAACGGCCCCAGAGCTTTTGTAAGAAAAGCCTTCGGGCCACTGGGTATGGTCATCGTAGAGAGCAATATTTAATTTGGCTTCGGCTAACACTGCTCCGCTTAAGTTAGTCCCGCGCAAATCAGATCGGTGAAGAAATGCTCCTGTCAGATCAGCACCGCTTAAATCTGCACCTTGGAGTTCTACCCCGCGCAAGTCGGCCTGTTGAAGCTGAGCACCCGCCAGGTTTGCACCCGCCAGGTTTGCACCAATCAGAGTCACCCCCCGAATACAACTGCCAGTCAGATTTGCCTTTGATAAATCGACTCGATACAAATCAAACCCACGCAAATCTTTACCGGAGAGATCAACTCCTGACAATTCATGGTTAACTAACAAGCGTTCTAGCAAAGACGCATCTAAGCTTGGAGTTTCGAGATGGCTCATAGGTAGCTAAACTTTGTAATTAAACCGTGTTCTTTAAGGCTTAGTGTAACAGCGCCACTGAACACCATTCTGAATGTAAGCAGCCATTTAATACGGATAAGCTCCCATGCCATTTCAATCTCCCATGACCATGATGGACTTCTTTCGCAAAAGCGAAGGCATCTGGTTTATTCAGCGTGCTGTACACCACTTTGACTCAGTTGCCGATGAATCGGGAGAATCCAATCTCATTGTGGATGTAATCCAAGCTCAGGACCCACGTATTGTGGAAATTTGTCAAAGCCAGAATGTGGATCCAAGTAAAGCTGCTGGCGGAGCCCAGTTCTCTTGGCAATCTAATACTAAAGAATTCATCTACAATTCTGATTACGCCGCTATTTTGGTTGATATTCCCAACGATGATCAGGGACGAACAGGCCAGCTATTAAGGGATCGGGGCTATGTAGAAAATATGCCCGTGGTCGGGCGCTATGGCTTTGCCGAGGATGGTGTTCTCACCATTGACAATGAATATGACAAAAACCAGGGTCAAGAACGCTGCTGGTTTCTCTCCGATGACTTCCGCGTACGGGTGAGCACCGCTCGCCTTGCCAATGGCATCAATCTGATGACCTATTGCTCAGAACGACGCTTTGTCACTCAAGATGACCTAACAGCAATGGTGCAGGCAAATGCCTCTCGATTGCAGTCAGCATGATGTAACGGAATGTGTCTTTGTCTCTAACAATGGAGACATGGTCCTCAGATATCTCCTATGCTGCAAATGGCAGAGGGTATCTGTCGTAACCGTTATAAATTAAGGCGAAGACAAATGTACCGCCCTTTTCTAGAGCATTTAGAAACCTCTTTGAAAGAGAGATTTGAACTTCAACCACGAGCCATTCCCGAGGGTCTGGAATGTCAGCTCAGCGAGCGAGGGCGGAATCCGGCATCGATTCAAAGTTGGTGTTATCAGTCACCTGAACTAAGGAAGATTCGCTACACCTATATTGACGGTGGCAAAGGCGCACAAATATTTAACGGTGTTCTCTACCCCAACCATTGCTACGATGTGCCCTTATTAGGAATTGACTTTTTATCCTTTGGTAAGGTTAAAAATCTAATTGTTCTCGATTTTCAACCTTTGTTCCAGGATGAGGCCTATGAAGCCAAGTACCTGATGCCGCTAAAAGAACTCCGCGACAACTATGCGGAGCTGGCTCAGGGGCTGGAAATGAAGTTTTACGATGCAAACCAGTACTTCTCAAAGTATTTGCTGTTTGCAAAAACAGACACTGAAACCGTGTCTACTCGTGTATTGGCTGCTTTTAAAGATTATTTGGATCTCTATTGGCGGATCTTGGCAGATGCTGAGCCGTTAACCACCGATGTGGAGGTTGCGCGGGTCAAGCAAGCTCAGATTGACTATGACCAGTACAGTGCTGAGCGTGACCCGGCCCATGGTCTGTTTACCAGCTACTTTGGCTCAGAGTGGGCTGATCGCTTTCTCTATGAGTTTCTATTTGAGGATGCTGTTCCCCTGGCGGTCCAGGCTCACTAGATGTAAACCAACTTACATAACTTATGTCAAAGGGCATCCATCAGCGATGCCCTTTGGTGATTATTCCTATGACTCTATATCAACCATTTTTAGACTATGCGATCGCAACTCTTCAAGATCGTCTAGACTTATCTCCCTATCCTATCCCTGCTGGCTTTGAGAGCAACACAGCCACCACTGGTAAGGGCAAACGTGAAGTAACCGTGCATACGACCAGCCATGGCTACTGTTCTCCTAAGCTCAGACAAATTCGAGCTGCCCATGTCCAGGCTGGCGACAGTTTGCAGGTACTCAATTTTGTCATCTTTCCTCGGCTGGAGTACGACCTACCCTTTTTTGGCGGAGACCTGGTGACATTGCCAGGTGGGCATCTGATCGCCATTGATATGCAGCCTCTATTTCGCGATAGCCCGGACTATCAAGCTCGCTATAGTGAGCCGATTATGCCCATGTTCAATCGCTATCAGCAGCATTTACCTTGGGGCGGCGACTTTCCAGAAGAGGCCCAGCCCTTCTTTTCCCCTGCATTTTTGTGGACCCGTCCTACTGAGCTAGAGGATGTAACCACCCACGTATTCAATGCCTTTAAGGATTATCTCAATGCCTACATAGGCTTTGTAGAACAAGCGCAACCCATAACTGATCCCGAGCAACTCAAAGCCATTGAAACCGCCCAGCTCAGTTATATCCGCTATCGAGCCGAGAAAGACCCGGCCCGAGGGATGCTCACCCGTTACTACGGTGCTGAGTGGACCGAAGAATACATCCATGGCTTTCTATTTGACCTAGAGCGCCATTTACAGACGGCCTAGACACTCCAGAAACCGAGACCCAAAGATAGCTGGACAACAGAATTGAGGAGGCAACAACAGGATTGTTGCCTCCTCAATTTTTGCTGAACACTTTTTTATTGACAGAGCTCCAAAGACATGCGTGAGTGGCCTTTTCGTCGACTATGGAGTCAGCTTCAAGACAACTCACTTAAATAGCGCATTTTTGATAATTCTGTCCGTTATCAAACCACCATAACCCTTATAATTTGTAATATATTGCGTCCCCATCGCAGTATATAAAATAGACTGATGGCTTTTAGCAGACAGGCTTGTAGCCCTCATTCACAAGGTGCCAGCAACATTTATTGCACAGGGTAAAGTTTCTTTAACTTCCTTAGATTCATACCCTATTCGCTTTAATCTTCAATATGGGGAAAGCGAAGTTTGCTGAGATGATTAATGGCTTCTGTGAAGAATGTTTCAAATTGTCTGCACTCGCCTATCTATTTTGAAACTGTTTTTTTAATGCAGTTGCTTGACGGGTTCTCGTCCCCACTTTTTTGGAAACTTACTTCGACGAATCAAATTTAGGAGAGTCAATCTATGTTTGATGCGTTTGCTAAGGTCGTCTCCCAGGCTGATGCAAGAGGCGAATATCTCAGCAGTGCTCAATTAGACGCTTTGTCAGCAGTTGTTGCTGACAGCAATAAGCGCATGGATGTAGTTAACCGTATAACTAGTAATGCATCCGCTATCGTGACAAATTCCGCTCGGGCTTTATTTGCCGAGCAGCCTTCACTCATTGCTCCCGGTGGTAACGCTTACACTAGCCGTCGTAATGCTGCTTGCTTGCGCGATATGGAAATCGTCTTGCGCTATGTAACTTATGCGATGTTCACTGGCGATGCTAGCGTACTCGATGATCGTTGTTTGAACGGTCTGCGTGAGACCTATCTTGCTCTTGGAACTCCCGGCGCTTCTGTTGCTGTTGGCGTTCAGAAAATGAAGGCAGCTGCCGTCGCCATTGCTAACGATGGAGGTGGCATCACTACTGGTGACTGCTCAAATCTGATTGCTGAACTGTCTACTTACTTTGATCGTGCAGCAGCAGCTGTTGAATAATTTGACTTCCTAAGCTTTTCTTTAGCGAGGTTGGTCTATGACAGATAAAGAGAGTTCTTTAATCAACTGATTCTTTTTTCTGTATGTCTGTTTAGAAACATTGGGAGATATCTCAAGCAATGAAAACCCCTCTGACCGAGGCAGTATCTGCTGCTGATTCGCAAGGTCGTTTCCTCAGTTCCACAGAAATTCAGTCCGCTTTTGGTCGTTTCCAGCGTGCTAGTGCTTGCTTAGAAGCTGCTCGTGGATTGACTGGGAATGCGCCTAGTCTTTGTTCTGGTGCGGCCCAAGCCGTTTACACTAAGTTCCCTTTCACTACCACTACTCCTGGCCCTACCTATGCCTCTGACCAGGTTGGTAAGGACAAGTGTGTTCGTGACATTGGTTACTATCTACGTATGGTTACCTACTGCTTGGTAACTGGTGGTACTGGTCCCATGGATGAGTATCTGGTAGCTGGCCTAGATGAGATCAACCGTGCCTATGAGTTGTCTCCTAGCTGGTTTATTGAAGCGCTGAAGTATATCAAGGCTAACCATGGTTTAAGTGGTCAGGCTGGTACTGAAGCTAATGCTTACATCGATTATGCTATCAACGCTTTAAGCTAAATTGGAATTTTAGCCTGTGGTTATTTATGCCATTGGTTAAATTTTAATTTCTTCCCAGAGGTATTGCGATCGCTAGTTTACTAGTGTTTGTTTCTACCTCTGGGGTTTGTTGTATATAGGCTACTTAGATCAGGTGTTGCCTACGTATCTTTACGCTTATGAGGTGATTTGTGAGTGATGCGGCTCCCCATAATCCAGACGGTAAGCCACTAACTGTTGACCAAGCGTTGATAAATATTAACCAGGTGGCAGATAAAGGCTTACGTTACTACGCAGCTTGGTGGCTAGGTAAGATGCGTAGTAATCAGCCAGAAGCTGTAGATGCATTGCTCTTAGCTTTAGAGGACGCCACTGATCGATCGCCGGACGGTGGCTATCCATTGCGGCGCAATGCAGCTCGGGCTTTGGGAAAAATTGGCCAAAACGATACAAGAGTTGTACCTGCGTTAGTGACTTGTCTTGGCTGTGATGACTATTACGTGAGAGAAACAGCCGCCCAGGCCCTTGAAAGCCTGAATGATTCAGCCGCTGTCCCAGCTCTCGTTGCACTACTTGATGGCAGTGTAGAAGCAGCGGTACAAGTCCCTGGAAAACCTCATCTAGTACAGCCATACAACGCTATTTTGGAAGCATTGGGCACATTGGCAGATGGGGAGGTTGTACCCATTATTGAGCCTTTTTTAGGCCATGAGGTGCCTCAGGTGCGTAATGCGGCAGCTCGGGCAATGTATCAGATTACGGAAGAAGCTCAGTATGCTGAGCGATTAGTAACTGTATTAAGTCATGACCAGCTACAGCTGCGGCGGGCGGCATTGATGGACTTAGGAGCCATAGGATATTTAGCAGGCGCGGATGCGATCGCAAACACCCTGGCTGAAAATAGCATGAAACTGATTGCCCTTAAGGGGGTACTTGAACATCAGCTCACTGATCAAGCTGGACAAAATCAGGCTGAACAACAACCAGTCTCCCTGTCTGCTGATAGCCGTCGAGTCATGACCCTAATGGATGGTTTGTTGTGATGGCCCCTGTGTTAAAAACCTTTGAAATTTGTTTGCAAGCCGTCAACGATGCAGATTCGGCCCAGGGATTATTAGATGCAGTAGAAGATCTAGCCGAGTTAAACGATAAGCGCGCTATTCCTACATTGATCCAAGTCCTAGGATTTAACAATCCAGGAGCAGCAGTTGCAGCAGTGGAAGGACTAATCCAAATTGGTGTTCCAGCAGTATCTCTTCTTTTAGATAAGCTGGATGGTTATAACTACGGTGCACGGGCATGGGCTATCCGAGCACTGGCTGGCATCGGTGATCCACGAGGTCAGGCACTATTACTAAACGCAGCCGCCAATGATTTTTCCCTAAGTGTTCGACGAGCCGCCGCCCGAGGACTGGGCACCATCCGCTGGCATGATATCCCCGACAACGAACGCGAGGGTGCCATGATGCAATCTCAAACCGTGTTATTCCAGGTCACCAAGGATGATGAATGGGTGGTCCGATATGCTGCAGTTGTCGGGTTAGAAGCGCTTGCCCTAAAGCTGACCGAAACTGGCAACATCATCCAATGTCTAAGTCAGCTGAGTCATCATGATGACACTGCAGCTGTACAAGCAAGAGCCCAATGGGCCTTGGAAAACTTAGGGTTAACGGGAAACCAAGACTCTAATACGCAATCCTGACTGATAGCACCTGGTATAGAAGGGCATCCACAAGGGAGTGCCCCTACAGAATTGTCTATTTTGAATCGGGGTTGAGGCATTCGGAGTTGGTTTAACTAATCAGAACTCAAGGTAACCAAGGAAACAGAGGGAGAGAACAGAACATAATAAAAGGGATAAAGAGACTAATGCCTCTTTATCCCTCTATATCCCAAAGGAGACAATTTACTATTTAAAATCAGTTCACACTGATGCGGCAGTGATTAAACAGCGACAGGCGATAGGTAGCCCAGCTCTTCGAGCTTAGACATGACCTTATTCACAGACTCATCAAGAGTCTCATTCGCAGTCTCGCAGTTAACCTCAGGATTGAGGGGCTCTTCATAGGGGTCGCTAATGCCAGTGAAGTTTTTGATTTCACCGGAGCGAGCCTTTTTATAAAGGCCTTTAACATCACGCTGCTCGCATACTTCAACCGGTGTGTTGGCATAAACTTCTACAAAATCACCAATGCGAGCACGCACCTGGTCACGTACTTCGCGATAAGGAGAAATTGCCGAGACTAATACAATTACACCGTTGCGAGTCAATAGATGGGAAACAAAGCCAATGCGGCGAATATTTTCGTCACGATCTTCTTTGCTAAACCCCAACCCCTTGGTGAGATTGGTCCGGACGATATCACCATCCAACACTTCAAGCTTCGCACCAGCAGCTCTCAGCTTTGCTTCTAGAGCTTGACTAATAGTAGTTTTACCAGAACCGCTCAAACCAGTAAACCAAACGGTTACGCCACGATGTTGCATATAAAGATACTCCTAAAAACTATATTTCAACGCTACGTATATTCACACGGCATTATTATACGTTACCAATCTTCACAGAGGGGTGATATCAGTAACACACCGTGCCCTAGCTATTCACAGAAACTTCAAAGGAAGTCAACCATTCAGATGACCCGCTTTAAATAGCCCACCGTCCACCAAAATTGAAAACGGCTTCATGCTTAAAGTCCGTAAAGCCAGATAGCAAGGGGAGGTGTGACCAGAGCCAGTAATAGGCTCAGCGGACCTCCTACCCTGACAAAGTCTAGAAACCGGTAGCCGCCTGCAGTGTAGACCATGGTATTGGTCTGGTAGCCAATGGGGGTCATAAAACTATTAGACGCGGCAAAGGTAATGACAAACATTACTGTAAACACGTTAAGCCCCAATTCGCTAGCCACTTTTAAGCCCACAGGCAGAAGTAGTATCACGGCTGCACTATTCGACAAGATGCTAGATAGCACCGTTGTGAGGACGTACAACGCGCTCAGCAACCCATACCCTGATAGACGTCCACCAACCGTAATAAGTTGCTGAGCCAGCCAGGTGGTTGCTCCAGAACTTTCCATGGCTGTTCCCAAGGGGATTAAACAGGCCAATAGAAAAATTACGTCCCAGCGAACAGCTTGATAGAGTTCTCCGGGCTTAAGACAGCCCGTCAGGATCATTAGCATGACACCCGCTAGAGACGATACCAGGATATTGATTGGGGTAAAGGCTGCGATCGCAACCACACCCACACCAATGCCCATGGCGATATTGGCCCGGTCAGAACGAAGGCTTTCTAGATCGCGTTGTTCTAGCACCAGCAAGTCACGACTGGTTTGCAAACCCAGCAAACTTTGTTTAGGCCCCTGCACCAGCAGCAAGTCACCAAACTTAAGTCGGACTTTACCCATACGCTCCCGCACCAGATCTTGTCCCCGACGAATGGCCAGCACCGTCACGTTATAACGCTGTCGAAATCGCAGGTCCTTGAGGGTGGAACCCACCAAATTAGAGTTAGCAATCACCAATACCTCGGCCACCCCTTCCTGGCCTGAACTCAAGTCCGCCTGCCAGGACTTTTGCCCAAACTGGACGTCAGGCAAAATCTCAATCCCTTCGCCATCACGGATTTTGAGCAGATGTTGACGCCCCCCCCGCACTAGCAAAATATCCCCCGCACAGAGGGATTTATCCCCCAGGGGCTGGGGGAAATGGTTACCATTGCGGATAATTTCGAGCACGTCCAGGTCAAACCGACGCTGCAGCTGACTATTCTGCAATGTCTGACCCACCAGGCTAGACCGTGGCGTGACCACCACTTCGCTCACATATTCCTTCAGGCCATACTCTTGACTCAGACTATTCCCAGGCACATCGCGGTTGGGCAATAGGAGCGGGGCAATAAACGTGAGATATAGCAATCCCACCACAAATACAATCGCGCCCAACTCTATAAACTGAAACAGCGAAAAATCACCCGGCCCCAGCTCCTCTGAAAGGCCACTGGCCAAGACACTGGTGGAGGTACCGACCACCGTCAGCATGCCCCCCAAAATCGTGGCAAAGGACAGGGGCATGAGTAGCTTTGAGGGCGATAGACGATGCTGCTGACAAAAGTCTTCAATAATCGGCAAAAATACCGAAACCACCGCTGTATTATTGATCAAGCCAGAAATCGGCCCCACAATCAGCCCCAGAGCAAAGATCTGACGGCGACAGGTTTTCCCGCCCCACTTAAGCAACCAGTTACTAGCCTGCTGCAACGCCCCTGTCCGGGCAATACCAGCACTCAAAATAAACATGGCCATCACGGTGATGGTGGCAGAATTACTAAATCCAGCAATGCCTTCTTGAGGACTTACCAGCCCTAACACCATCAGCGATACCATCACCGCAAAGGCAGTGATATCAGCCGGTAGCCACTCTACTACGAATAGAATTAGGGCAACAGCAGTCACCCCAAGGGTCATAAGAATATCAATATCAATAGTCATATATCGCTAGCCAGACCAATAAATATACCGTTAGTCACATGGGATTGAGCTGTGGCTACGCATTGAATAACAACGCCAATGTGACACGCAAACGTCTGATGGGTACATCAGATATGAATCCATCGGAGGTTTGCGGTAGGAAGTCGTAGCGCAAAAATTTTAACTTAGCTATAAAAAGTCCAGAATAAAGTGCAAATATCCCCATAGATTAGGACATCTATATATCCTTTTGCCCTAAGGATATAGCGGGTTCATCTCTCCTAAACAATTGAAATAAATTCCATAAACCGCACAAAGAAACTGTCGCACCAGGGAACTGTCATCATCGAACCTAATGCCCCCATTTACCAAGACATTCACGTGCCTTTGCATCACATTAACTTAATGCATGCTCAGTCAGCCAAAGAATCAACCTATCTGTATGAACAGCCCTTGCTCAAAGCCGCCCAGGTAGGTTGTCATTAACCACGTCCGACATTACTTACAACGGTTTCAAACGACTATCCGCCTGAAACGCTGAGAATCACGGTTAAGTAGGTGAGCATAATTATTTGTGTGTTAGCGGTAGCGTAACGCATCAATTCTTTGCCATACGGTGCGTTGCGGCTTCGCCTAACAGCACCCTACAGGAGCAATTATTTGGGGTAACCTACCTAGCTATCTGGCTGAAAACTGGTTAGTCCCGTCAAAATACCGTTACGTCGCTGCCGACGTTCAGTGATCAGCTTGGGACGTAGATACAGGTTTTCCAGCAGTACAGCTCCACCGGCAATCCACGGTGGGACGATGAGTGCCCCAATGATGCCTAACACTTGAGCCCCACCTAATACTGCCAATAGCTGATAGAGCGGATGCACTCCCACGGAGCTACCTACGAGTAAGGGATCGAGGATATAGGTTTCAAGATTTTGAGCGACGACATAGAGCAGTAGCACCCACCAAAAGGTCCATCCCCCCTGGGGAATCGCCACAAGCAATGCAGGAACAGCACCTAAAATTGGGCCTAAAAATGGGATCAGGTTGGTGACACCTGCGATCGCGCCTAGCCCCACCGCCAGATCCTTTAGCCCCAGCAAACTCAGACCCACAGTGGTCGCTATAGATAGCAGGGCAGACACCATAAACCGCCCCCGCAAATACCCACCAATCCGCTGTCCCATAGGAGGAGCCTGGGCCAAAAGACGTTCATCCCATGGGCTCGGCAGCAACCGCGTTAGATTTTTCACCAGGGTACGACTATCAGCCACCATGTACCCCGAGACAAACAGAGCCAACACCAAGCTCAGCACTCCCCCCAAAATACCGGCCGTCACACCGTAGGAGCGCACCAACAGCTGCTGGCTAGACTTAATGGTCCAACTGATCAGACTCTGCACATCAATCAGCTGGGTAAAAAGCTCATTAGTCGTAAATGAACGAGTATCTGTAAACGCCGTCAGCCAGGCATCGGCCTCATTGAGTAACCCTCTTAGAGAAACCGGAACACGTCGAATCAGTCGCTCTAGCTGTTCAAATACCGTCGGTCCAATCAATAGGCCTAGCACTACCAACGCACTAATCAGGGTGAGGTAGACCAAAACCACCCCCAGCCAACGGGGGACGCGATATTGCTCCGCCCAATCCACCACGGGCGCAATCGAACAGGCCAAGACGACCGAAATCATCACCAGCAGTAACAAACTTTTGAGCTGCCAAAGCAGCACCAGCAATGGAATAACCGCGATCAGCAGCAAAACACTGCTCACCGATATAGTCACCCGCTGCGATGCGTCATTAGGCGAAGTCTCCGCCCAGGGGTCATTGGCCATAAATTGGCAATAGAGGATCCTCTAGCTTAGTCTACTGACCTTTATAGCAGGGTACCAAATGCATCTGGGAAATTGGGTCTAAAGCGTATAGGTAAAGTCATCCACCAAAATGCCAGGCACCCGGCTATCCCCCAGACCACGACAATCGTAGGTATCAATTTCAGGAATCGTTTCTTGAAACGTTGTCAGGTCCATAAGGCCATCGCCAAAACAGTGGTAGAGGCTTTCATCAAACCGTAGATTTTCAATCGGTGCGACAATTTCACCATTTTCCACCCAAAAGCAAGCATAGCGAGTCATGCCAGTCACTCGCCCATTGGGGTGATCGCTCCAATTTAAATAGTGCAGATTAGACAAATACAGTCCCCGCTCTAGCCTGGGTAGGATTTGGTCAGCTGTCAGCGATCCAGTCAAAATCTCAGGAGCCCGCAAATGTTCGCCTCGACTGGCGTAGTTCGATGGAGTTTTATACTCCTTAGCACTGCGGGAGCTCACCAGACTATTTACCAACTGCCCCTGCTGAATGATGGGTAACTGTAAGGGAGCCACCTCACCATAGCCATTAAAACGAGGCATATTCGCCTGCTCAAAGTTTTCTTGCAAAGTAAATTTGGGCGATAGCTGCCGCTGTCCTTGCCGCAGCAACCCAAAAGCACTATTCCCTTGCTGCAAATCAGCTTCCCCTACACCGCCCCAGGAAAACATATGGAGCAATTCAGCCACGGCCGCTGGTGCTAAATAGGTGCGGTATTGACCTCGCTCAATGGTTTTCGCTGGGCGAGCCATCATCGTTAGCTGGTGTTTGGCTTGATCGATTTTGTCAAGAAACTTAGCCTGCTGCCATTGGTTACCGGCAAACGTGCCCTTCACAGCTCGATTTTGAGGATCAAATAAGGAGAAATCTAAGCTATAGCTAGTGCTCTCAAACCAGTGACGCTGACCGGCAGAATCAGCATAGCCGCGAAATATGAGGCCTCCGGCGTAAATACCCGTAAAGTCCAGTGTGTTCACAGGGGAGAGGAGGGTGGATGCGATCTGATCTACTGCCAAAATCTCGCCTTGATGTACCGTACGACTGGTAGCCGAGCCTGTGGGCAACACCAAAAACGGATCCACTGGCAGCTGGGGCACCATCCCCTGTAACTCTGCTAATGCCGTTTTGAGCAGGGGCCAGTCCGTCTCAAACTCCCCCACGAAGGGCACTGTTGCCGACGCTGTGCGATCATCCTGCATGAGCGTCAGCAGCAGATTACCGTCGTTTACCTGACCACTCTGTCTGACATGGGCGCGGTTAAATCGAGTGAACTGGCTATTTTCGCCGCTCAGACTCAAGGTGAAATCAGTGGCCCCAGCCAGATGTGATGCAATGGCATCCGCCAGTTCTCCAAAGACCTTTTCTGCTAACTGCTTTGCTACTACTACCGCACTGGTCATACCGCACCCCCAAACACTTCAATAGCCTCAAATGCACAGACCGGCGCTCCGTGCCCTACTCGAATCAACTGATTGGGTTCCCCCTTGCCACAAAATGGAGTGCCATATATTTCCCAGGTACTGCGATCGCCTACCTGGGACAAACTGTGCCAAAACTGAGGTGTCACAGAGCGATAGTTAGGATTCTTAAGGGTGCGGGTGAGCTGACCATTTTCGATCAGCTTGCCGTACTCACAACCAAACTGAAACTTGTGGCGCTGGTCATCAATGGACCAGGAGCGGTTAGTCTCCATGTAGATGCCATGCTCGATATTGGCAATGATGTCCTCAAATGTGCGATCGCCCGGCTCCAAATTGATATTGGCCATCCGATCAATCGCAGGACGATTCCAGGAAGAGGCACGGGAGTTGGCCACTCCAGGTACGTGCGATCGCTGCTGGCTTTCTAGACCACCGAGTCCTCGCTCTAACTTGCCTGCACGGATCAAATATTCTCGAGTAGCAGTCGCCCCCACATCATCAAATCCATAGCTGGCCAGCTCCCCAGCCACCGTCGGATCAAACGTCACATTCATCAGCTTGGAGCCATAGTCTAGAGAGCCAAAATCCTCCAACTGAATAAAGCTACCCCCGGCATAGTTGCGCTCATCGCCCAAAATGCGATCCAGCTCTAAGGGATGACCGATGCTCTCATGGATTTGCAGCATCATTTGATCGGGAGCCAGTACCAACGTAGTTGCCAGATCGGGACAATTGTCCGCATGGAGTAGCTCCACCGCCTGTTCACCCACCTGCTGCACCCGCTGCCATAGATCTAAACCAGGAAATAACTCCCATCCCCCTTGGTAGCTATGGGCCAAATAGCCATGATCGGTACGTAACTGGGTGGTAGGACCGTCCTGGGCGATGGTGCCAAAGTGGGTCTCTATCACATAGTCTCGTTGATAGATCTCCGAGCCATTGCTGCTGACAAACCAGGTTTCAATATCGTGACTCCGAGCCGACGCAGTGGTCTGGGCAATGCTATCAGAGACCTTGAGTTGATCACATATCCGCAGCAAAATCTGATTTAACTCCGCCGGGGATAACGCATCTAGCCCTTTGCGATGGGGCGATACGTAATTGCCCGTAGCCTTAGGGCGGGCCGCAACGGTAAAACTATGGACCGCCCAGTCGCTGGCGGCTATGGCTTGGCCATAGGCAGACACAATCGCTGCTGCCAGAGAAGACTCACTCAGATTATTAGTTGCACTGTAGCCAAACTGTCCGTTGGCCAAAACTTCCACCATAGCTCCATGGCCAAATCGCTGAGTATTACTCTCTGGATGAGCGTCTCGAATAGCACAAGCCTTGGTAGTGTCTTTGACGGCTCGAATGCCGATCCAGTCGGCCGATACCGTCGCAGTAGTGACGACGTCTGAAAGAAACTTAAACATATAATTCCTCAGCGTTGCTGATCCGAACCATCAGGGTTGCTCAGGTGACTGGTAATTGAGCCAAACGAGCAGATCGGAGCACACTCTAAATCAGCAACGACATTTTTTGGTAGTGCAGACCAGGCGAGTAGCCCCCCGCGCCTAAGACCCTGCCTTGATAGTTGTAATTCTTACCGATCACACCCCTCAATGGGGGGGGAGACCCTACATAGGCTAATAGTATAAATTAATTTTTTAAGACTTATTTCAGTAAATAGATTATTTTTTAAGATAAAATACGGACATTATCTTTAATAAATAACTTATTGGCGTGATATAGGTTATTAAAAAATATTTTTATGGATAACCTTGACAGTCAAATTTTAGGAGCACTGATGGTGGATGGCCGAGTCGCCTGGTCAGACTTAGCCAACCGATTTGGGGTGTCTTCTCCCGCTATTCGCGATCGCGTCCGCCGCTTAGAAAAGCGCGGCATTATCCAGAGCTACCGAGTGGTGGTGGATCCGGTGCCGTTGGGGTATGACATCACAGCCTTCGTAGCCGTGATTTTGGAGCATCCGCAATACCGTCAAGGTTTTTTGGACTATGTGCAAGCGACACCGGCAATCCAGGAATGTCACCATGTGGCGGGTGATGGGGACTATCTGCTGAAGGTGCGATGCGGCAAGATGGCGGACTTGGAACGGCTTCTGAGTGAGGAGATCAAGGGACTGCCAGGAGTCTTACAAACGAAGACATCAATTGCGTTATCGACAGTCAAGGAGACGACGGCATTGGCGGTTTAGCAACATTAGGTAGGGGCAATCCCTGGTGGAGCCCTCTTCTTTGCACCTACCGTGTACACACGTCTTGGAAGAGAGCTCAAAATCCTGCATTACCCCCCTCAATCCCCCCTAAAGCCCTTCGGGCATGCGCTAAAGCGTAGCGTAAGGGGGGAAGATCCAGTTCTCCCCCTTACGAAGGGGGAGTTAGAGGGGGTTAGGCAACCGCGAAAGCTAGTTTTCAGTACTTGTGTGTACACCGTAGCCCCTTTCGCACAGGGCACCCACAAGGGGATGCCCCTACGTTTTTTTTGACAATTTTTATGGGGGTATCACCATGATTTCTTTATTTTTTCGGGGGTTGGTGTTAGGTGTGGCCATTGCCGCCCCCGTCGGTCCCATCGGTTTGCTATGTATTCGACGGAGTCTGTCCTATGGATCAATGGCAGGGCTGCTATCAGGATTAGGCGCAGCGACAGCGGATGGGGTATATGGTGCAGTAGCTGCCTTCGGTCTTGCCTTCGTTTCGAATTTCCTCACCGATCAGGCCAAGTGGCTAGGCATCATCGGTGGGCTATTTCTCTGTTACTTAGGCATCACTACATTTCTGAGCAAGCCTGCGGAGAAATCGGCTGAGATTAGCAAAACTGGCTTAGCTGGAGCCTATCTATCCACCTTTGGGTTGACGCTAACGAATCCGGCAACGATTCTGTCTTTTGTATTGCTGTTTGCTGGGTTTGCACCTGCGGGACTGGGCTATGGTCAGGCAGTGGTAATGGTGGGCGGTGTGTTTTTGGGATCAGCGCTGTGGTGGTTGCTGCTGAGTAGTGGGGTATCACGGTTACGGCACTGGCTGACACCGGGGCGGTTGGTTTGGGTGAATCGTGTTTTTGGCGTTTTGATTACAGCCTTTGGCATCATTGCTTTGAGCTGGCGCGGTTAAACTTAAAGAGAGGCTACTTTGAGGCCACACCTATGGTTCAGCAGTTAATCTCCGATAGCCAACCCGAGCAGTATCCCGATAGCGATGGGCAACCCATGGCCGACAACACGCAGCAGTTCCGTTGGATCGTGGTGATCAAGGAAAATCTGGAACGGCTGTTTGCTAATGATGCCAATGTGTTTATCGCTGGAGATTTGCTGTGGTATCCGGTGGAAGGTGATCCCAAACGGCGGCAGGCCCCAGATGTGATGGTGGTGTTTGACCGTCCGAAGGGGGATCGAGTTTCCTATCGACAATGGTTAGAGGATGGGATTGCACCCCAGGTGGTGTTTGAGATTTTGTCGCCGGGAAATCGGTCTGGGGAAATGCTGCGGAAGCTGAATTTCTATCAGAAGTATGGGGTGACGGAATACTATATTTACGATCCAGATAGCAATGAACTAACAGGTTTTCAGCGTTCGGGTAGGTCATTACAGCTAGTAAGTGAAATGCAGGGTTGGGTGAGTCCTCAACTAAACATCCGGTTTGAGCTGATTTCAGAGACATTGGAAATTTATCGACCAGACGGAGAAAGATTTTTAACCTATGTAGAGCTGGGAGACAAGCTAACGACTGAGCGAGAACTCAGACAATTAGATCAGCAGCGCATTCAGGCATTAGAGGAAAAGTTGCGGGAGCTAGGTATCAATCCGGAATCGCTATAAATCAAGGCAAAAAGCTCTGCATAATCCTCTAAAACTCACCCTAATGGGTAATAGACAGTCAACGGCAGACTATATCAAGATAATTAGTTAAGCTGTTGGGAATATTTTTTCTTCAGAGACTAGAGTAAAGACAGAGTATCGCCAGCCCCATGCCCCCCAATTTTGCCAAGTGCCATGGCAGCAAAAACGATCCTGATCCTCACGGCTAATCCTTCGGATACTGGCCGTTTGCGT
Source organism: Leptothoe spongobia TAU-MAC 1115 (assembly GCF_018739885.1). GTDB lineage: Bacteria > Cyanobacteriota > Cyanobacteriia > Phormidesmidales > Phormidesmidaceae > Leptothoe > Leptothoe spongobia. The sequence continues at coordinate 34,401 of NZ_JADOES010000033.1, forward strand.
TTAGACAAAGAAGTTCGCGAAATCCAAGAAGGTTTAAATCTGTCAGCCGAACGCGACAGTTTTAATGTGGTATCGCAGTGGGCCACCCGACCCGATGATTTACGCCGTGCCCTGCTCAAGTACAAACCACAGATCGTTCATTTTTCCGGTCACGGTGCTGGCACCGAAGGGCTCTTGCTAGAAAGTGATACTGGCGCAGCGAAGCCTGTTAGTGGCCTGGCTCTGGCACAACTCTTTGACCTTTTTTCCAGTGTAGAATGCGTGCTTTTTAATGCCTGCTATTCTCAGGTACAGGCAGAGGCGGTTGTCGAACATGTTGACTATGTCATCGGCATGACCCATGCCATGGGCGATCGGGCAGCGATTGAGTTTGCCGTCGGTTTTTATGATGCGCTGGGCTACGGTCATCCTGTGCCATTTGCTTACAAAGTCGGGCTATCGGCCATTGCCTTAGAAGGCATTGATGAAGTCGCCACCCCTATTCTGAAGGTACGCAAAGGGTTAGAAGAAGCTGCTGAATCGCCAGTATCGCCAGCAACGACACCGGAAATCAAGCAAGTTAAACCTGACCAGCCTCCAGAATCTACTAATAAACCCGTCATCCTTGAGGAACCTGAAGGCCTGGTCCCGTTAGAATCACGGTTTTATATGGAGCGCCTACCCATTGAGACTGACTGCTATGAAACTGTCGTACGACCGGGTTCTTTGATTCGGATCAAAGCGCCTCGACAGTTAGGGAAAACATCGTTGCTGGTACGCACCCTGGCCCATGCCAGATCCCAGGGGTTTGAAACAGTGCGCCTAAGCTTTCAAACATCGGACAATGACACGCTGAATGACCTGGATGAATTTCTACAGTGGTTTTGCTGCAGTGTCACTGAGGAACTGGACCTGGAAGATCGGCTGGCAGACTACTGGAAAGGGGCTCGGGGGATCGTACGCCGCTGTCAGCGATATTTTGAGCGTTACCTTTTAACTGAGTTAGACAAGCCGTTAGTGCTGGGTCTGGACGAAGTTGACCAGGTGTTTGAACATCCGAAAATTGCCACGGACTTTTTTGGCATGTTGCGGGTGTGGCATGAAGAAGGTAAGACCAACCCGATTTGGCGCAAGCTGCAGCTAGTGATTGTCCACTCTAAAGAGGTGTATGTGCCCCTAAGCATTAATCGTTCACCCTTTAATGTGGGCCTACCCATTGAGCTACGGGAGCTGAATGAGGATGAAATTGAAGCCTTAATCACTCGACATCAGCTTAGTTTGACGGCTCATCAAAAGCAGCAGTTGGTGGAGCTGGTGGGCGGTCATCCTTATTTACTCAGGGCTGCACTATACCAGCTGGCGCGAGGCCGCATCAGCCTGACCCAGTTATTAGAAGAAGCGCCCACGGAAGGGGGTTTATATAGCGATCATCTGCGGCGACACTTGCTAAATCTAGAGGCTGATCAGGATCTACTTAATGCCTTTAAGCAAGTGATTCCCACCTATCGTCCAGTGCAAATCGGTTCGACGGAGGCCTTTAAGCTGCACAGCATGGGCTTGGTGAAATATGACGGCAATGCGGTGGTGCCGCTATGTGGTTTGTACCGGCAATATTTCCAATCTCGGTTATAAGTTGATTCATATCTGATGCACCCCCTCGGAAAAGATCATGGCTGAGTATCGATATCAAGTGGGCGGTAGCTTGCCGCCAGATGCACAAACCTATGTTGAGCGGGTAGCGGATGCGGAGTTTTACCAGGCGCTAAAGGCTGGGGAGTTTTGCTATGTACTGAACTCTCGGCAGATGGGTAAATCTAGCTTGCGGGTACGCACATCTGATCGATTACAGGCGGAGGGGGTGGTCTGTGCGTCGTTAGATATCAGTGGATTGGGGACGACTACTATTGAACCGGCAGAGTGGTATTTCGGGGTGATCGATAGTCTGGTGGATCGGTTGCAGATCGACCAGATTGCTCCCAGCTTTGACCTGGATGATTGGTGGGAGAAAAATCACAATCTGCCTCCTGTGCGGCGGCTTGGTAAATTTCTGAGCAATGTGCTACTGCGGACGATTGCTCAGCCCATCGTTATTTTCTTGGATGAGATCGACAGCGTTCTCAGCCTAGAGTTTGAGGCGGATGATTTCTTTGCGGTGATTCGGGAGTGTTATAACAACCGGGCGGATAATCCTGACTTTAACCGGCTGACATTTGCGCTGCTGGGGGTGGCCACACCGACGGATCTGATTCGCACCAAGGAGCGGACACCGTTTAATATTGGTCGCGCGATTCAGCTGACGGGGTTTGAGTTGGATGAGGCGGCACCACTGTTGCCGGGGTTGGCGAAGCGGGTGAGCGATCCGGCGGCGGTGTTGCGATCGGTGCTGCATTGGACGGGGGGACAGCCTTTTTTGACCCAGAAGGTATGTCAGTTGGTGATGCAAGCGGTGGAGCGGCAGCCGCTGCGTGGTCAGGGTGATGGGAGTGAGCTGGTGGCCCAGGTGGTGCATAGTCACATTATTGATAACTGGGAGATCCAGGATGAGCCGCCTCACTTAAAGACGATTCGCGATCGGCTGCGGAATAATGTGCGGGCGGGGCAGTTACTGAGTTTGTATCAGGAGATTGTGGAGCGGGGGCAGATTGCCCAGGATGGTAGCTCGAAGCAGATGGCATTGCGGTTGTCGGGGCTGGTGGTGGAGCAGGGGGGAGCACTGCAGGTTTATAACCCGATTTATCAGGCGGTGTTTACTCAGGATTGGATTCGGGAGTCTTTGGTGAGCATTCGGCCCTATGGGGAGAAGTTGAATGCGTGGGTGGCGGATCCGCAGGATAGTTTGTTGTTGCAGGGGGAGGAGTTGATCGAGGCTCTGGATTGGTCGGAGACTCGGAGTTTGGGGAAGCAGGACTATGAGTATTTGGTGGAGAGTCAGAAGCTGGGGTTGCGGGCGGAGTTGGCGGCAGTACAGGCGACGGTGGCGCAGCAGACTCATTTGTTGAATACGAAGAATAAGGCGATTCAGCGGGCTGATGATGAGTTGGCCGATGCGAAAGCGGATCTGCGACGGGTGCGGAAACGGACCCGTTTGTCTTCGTTATTGGGTATTGGTTTTGTGAGTGCAGCTATCTTTGGCACGGTCTTAGCTAGTAAACATGCAGTTGCGGAAAGCGAAAGAGCCAGTCAGGCCGCTCAACAAGTTGAAAGCGCAGAACAAAAACTAGAATCTATCGAAACCAGGTTTGAAAAACTAGAATTTCAAAACAATAAACTCGCGAAAAACAATGAAACCTTAGGAAACGCCAACGAGCAACTTAAGGAGGCTAATCAGCAATCTGCAGAAGATGTACAAGCTGCACAAACCGAAGCAGCAACAGCTAAACAACAGGCTGAGACTATTCGTGGACAAGTGGCAGGGCTTAATCAAGACTTAGTAGCTAAAAATAATCAGTTGGGAAATGTTCAAACGCAGTTAACAGGGGCTCAGTCTGAACTAGGTGTACTAGAACAAAATGTTGGCACATTACAACAGAGTGTTAACGATTTAGAACGAGAACGAATTATTCAGGAAGACAATCTACAAGAAACAGAAATACGATTAGCTGACACGTCAAGGCGTGCAAGACGAGTTCGAGAAGCCCTACGATTTTCGATTGGCACGTTGGGGTTACAGCGGTTTAGAAATACATTTTATGAACTGGGTGGACTGAGGAACGCGATTGGGTATTTAGAAGAAGGACGAGAGAAAACTGAAAAGACCCAAGATAAAAGGGGGGAAAGTTATACCCACGGAAATATAGGAGAAGTTTATAACATTCTCGGTCAGTATCCTGATGCATTAGATTCCCATGAAAAGCATCTAACTATTGCTAAGCAAATTCAAGATCGACAGGGGGAAGGACAGGCCCTGGGGAATAAGGGAGAAGTGCTCTATAACCAGGGTAAATATCCAGACGCTTTAGAGTTTCATCAACAGCATTTAGCCATTACCCGTGAGACAAAAGATCGGCTAGGAGAAAGTCAGGCCCTAATGAATCTGGCGCGGGTGTACCTAGCCACAGGTGATCCGAAAAAAGCGCTAAACACTCACCAGGAGAGTTTAGACATTGCCATAGCAATCAAGGATCGGTTAGGGGAAGGACAGATCCTTAGCTATATGGGCGATGTGTATGACTTTCAAGATGAGACAGATAAGGCCTTGGATAAATATGCTCAGGCGGTAGAAATTGCCGAAGCGATTGGCGATAGATTTGGCAGGGCAGATGGTCTGAAAAAAATAGCTGACATCCATCGTCGCCAAAGAAATTATGAAGCGGCTCTGACTCTCTATGACGAGACCACAGCCATTGCTGAACAGATTCAGGATGATAAGGGGCTAGGTGAGAGCCGCAAGGGCATAGGACAGATCTACGCGGATCAGTATCAGTATGATGATGCTCAAAAGTACTATCGTCTGGCTATAGATGATTTTTTTGAGGTGGGAGATAAGGCTGGTGTTGGAGAGATGCGCTTGACCATTGGACAACTGTATGAAATTCAGGGACAGTATCCTGCTGCACTGAATGAATATCAGAAAGCACTGGAGATTCATCAGTCTATTGAAAATCGTAGTGGTGAGGCAAGTAGCTTAAATGAAATAGGGGAGACATACTGGCGGCAAGGGCACTATGGGGACGCGTTGAACTATTACACCCAGGCCTTAGCGATTCGTCGCCAGGTGGGCGATCTCGCGGGTGAAGGCTCCACCCTCAACAACATTGGTGCCGTCTATCGCAATCAAGGACAGTATGGGGACGCGTTGGACTATTTCACCCAATCCTTAACAATTCGTCGCCAGGTGGGCGATCTCGCAGGTGAAGGCTTAACCCTCAGAAGTATTGGTGCCGTCTATCGCAATCAAGGGCAGTATGGGGATGCGTTGGACTATTTCACCCAATCCTTAACAATTCGTCGCCAAGTGGGCGATCTCACGGGTGAAGGCTCCACCCTCAACAGCATTGGCTTAGTCTATAACAATCAAGGGCTGTATGGGGACGCGTTGGACCATTTCACCCAAGCCTTAGCGATTCGTCGCCAGGTGGGCGATCTCGCGGGTGAAGGCATAACCCTCAACAACATTGGTACCGTCTATGACTATCAAGGACAGTATGGGGATGCGTTGAACTATTACACCCAAGCCTTAGCGATTCGTCGCCAGGTGGGCGATCTCGCGGGTGAAGGCTTAACCCTCAACAACATTGGCGGCGTCTATCGAAATCAAGGGCAGTATGGGGACGCGTTGGACTATTTCACCCAATCTTTAGCGATTCGTCGCCAAGTGGGCGATCTCGCGGGTGAAGGCTTAACTCTATGGAACATTGGGGATACTCTGACTAAACAAGGGGATTATATTGCAGCATTACCTCCTCTATATGAGGCTTTTAATATTTATGAATCCCTTGGTCTCAAATTTAGAAGCGATCGCGTGAAAGCATGGATTCAAGACGTACTTGGAGATATTAAAAATACTACCTCTGAAGAGGATTATCAACAAAGATGCCGTGAGTCTGCCCAGGCAACAAATCTTCCTGTAGCTGAGCTTTGTCCAGCAGAGTAGCCTCCCGACAGATCCCCGGTTTCTAGGGATCCCTTATTGCGAAGATCCTGGCCTTGGCTAGAAACCGGGGATCTAGGACCAAGCCTCCCGACAGATCCCCGGTTTCTAGGGTTCTCCTATTGCTCAGTTCCTGACTTTGGCTAGAAACCGGGGATCTAGGCAGAAGTTTTCGCCTAGAGGGAACTCTAGACCCATAAACCCATCAGGCCTGACAATGCCACGGCGCAAGACAGCGTTCCTACCAGGACAGTACTACCACCTCTACAACCGAGGCAACAATCGCCAAAAGATTTTCTTCGAACGCGACAACTATCTCTTCTTCCTACGACGATTTCGCCATTACCTAGTGAATAGCACCCTAAATGTCAACGCCTATTGCCTGATGCCCAACCATTACCACTTCCTAGTACACCTATGCCAGCAAGACTTTTCACAAAAGATGCAGGCATTCACCCTGTCCTACACCAAGGCAATGAATAAACGCTATCGCCGCTGCGGATCCATTTTTCAAGGTAGATTTCAAGCAATTCTGGTGAATAGTGATGCCTACTTGCTACACCTATCGCGATACATCCATTTAAACCCAGTGGAAGCAGGTTTAGTAAAACGCCCTGAAGATTGGGAGTTTTCAAGCTATGTGGACTATGTGGGGCTAAGGCAAGGCACCTTACCAAAGATGAAAAATTTACTAGCTCAGGTCGGTTCGGCCGATGCCTATCAACATTTCACCAACACAGAACACATCGTGGAAACTCCGGAAATAAAGCAATTGATGCTGGACTAGCCCCCTTCGGAAGATCCTCGATTTCTAGCAAGCCTCCCGACAGATCCCCGGTTTCTAGGGATCCCGTATTGCTAAGATCCCGGCCTTGGCTAGAAACCGGGGATCTAGGCAGAATCTATCGCATCGTGACAAAGAAACCCCATTAAGGACATCCTAAAGCGAGCAAATCATCAGTGAGAATCCATTTTCACAAACCCCATATTGCAAAAATCCTGATATTGCAAGAGACCAGGGCTCTTTCAATGTGAACGATCTAAACTGGAAACCAGTGGAGATCATCACCCATGAAAAACCCCTTCCCTGGCATGAATCCTTATCTAGAGCATCCGGCTCTCTGGCATCAGGTCCATAACCGCCTGATTGTCGCTATTGCCGATGCCATCACCCCCCAGGTAGCCCCCAAATATCGAGTCTCCATTGAAGAACGGATCTACACCAGCGTAGAAGATGGCCTACTGGTCGGCATTGCCGATGTCGCCGTTGCTGGCAGACAAACTTCAACCACCACAATCACGACAGCCACCGCCACCAAGCCCATCCCCGTCCAGGTACCCATGCCAGCAGAGGTTACCGAGCGATTCTTGGAAGTACGCCTCACCCAGTCAGGCGATATCGTCTGTGTCATTGAAGTACTATCCCCAAAGAACAAACGGTCTGGTGTGGGTCGAGAAACCTATCAAGCCAAACGCCAAAAGATTTTGCAATCCCAAACAACCCTGATCGAAATTGATCTGCTACGAGGTGGTGAACCAATGCCTATCCTGGCATCGATCGAAGCACCCTATCGCATTTTGGTCAGTCGCGGTCATAACCGCCCCGCTGCCGACCTATATGCCTTTGGCCTAACCGAGCCGCTACCGACCATTCCCATTCCATTGCTCAAGGGGGATACTGAGCCAGTCGTCGATTTACAAGCACTGCTGAACGACATTTATACCCGTGCTCGGTTTGATCTATCCATCGATTACGAGCAGCCATTGAAACCTACCTTTGGTGAAGCAGAAACTGCCTGGGTAAAGAGCATTTTGGCAAAAGCTTCAGAATGATCGAGTACCGAGGTATCGGCTTGTGTGCCTATTCCTCCACAACCTCAATTAATTCTTCAATCGTTATTTCAAATGCCTTAGCTAGCTTCATTACAGCTGTGATATCCGCTGTTGCCATACCTTCCGAACGAGCATAAGTCGTAATTGTCGAGTACGGCACATCAGCCTTTGCTGCCACGTCCTTTAAATTCCAGCCTCGCTGCTGAGCCAGTTCTCGAATTCGCAGCTTAACTAAACCCATCGCCTCAGACTTGACAAAAACGAATACTCATTTCTAATATTTGAAGGTGCTCAAAATGAATACTCATTTTGGCATCACTTCCCAAAAACAATCGCCCCCCGGCCTCAGAAACTGAAGGGCGACTGTCCTTTCGACCGAAACAAATTCGGAGATAACCCAATGATATCAGTCCAACCGCCGCCCAGTGCGGTCACCGTTCAACCTGCCTGCTTACGGCCCGCCCACCTCAACGGCTACCAAGCCAAGCTACACCTCTGGTGCATCGTACGCCTACTGCCCAAAATGCAACGCATCGTTGTGGGACGTTTTCGCAAAGGCAATGATGCCGATCAACATGTGAAGTCCTTGAGGCATTTGCTTCCTCAACGTCCCCACACCCCTCGCACAAGAGGCTTACAGACTAACTGCTCAAGGTGCTCGCATGTTGGTCGGTGAGGTATTACGCTGCTCCGCATTCGCTCCACACCGTAAAACAAAAGTTATCGCATTCCGGGCTAGGAATTTTGCAGTCTAACTTCTGCAATCCTTAAACCTTCAGCTCCATAACCTGCTGACTAAACCATTGGGCCGCACTAATATTACTATCCGTCTCCAGCTTGGCAATCGTCTGCTCCAACAGATCAACAGGTAACTCCTTCAAAGCCTCAGACGTATCCGTCAGCTGATACTTGCCATCCTGAAGCACAAACACAAAAACACGACTACCCCGCACATCAATCACCCAATACTCAGGAATACCAAGCGCCGCATACAACTGCTTTTTCTCATCCAAATCACTCGCCAGAATCGTATCCGAAATCTCACCCACTAAGTCAGGTATCCGCCATTGAGACAAATCAACTCGCCGAGGCTGCCCAGCCTGCCATCGAGGATAATCATCCCCCAAATACAAAACCAAGTCCGGCGCACCCGCTGTATTTTGACTTTTTTCCAATAAGCATCGACCAATAGAACTGGCCACCTGATCGGGATGTAGGCTAAACCAAACATACAAAATCGCCGTAAACAAATCGCAAATCGTTGCGTGGTTAATCCCTTCCCAACCCATTTCGGTAATTAGTAGATAGCCTTGATGGAAAAATAAACGGTATTGCTCCGAGGCTAAGTTATCGCGATAGCCAACGTAATCCTGCCAAGTAGCCCGTCGCCACTCTACAAAACTAGTTTGATTTTGAGTCGTTAAGGTAACTGTCGATGTCATTTGCCTTATCGTTATTCACAAACCTATCGCGTCTCCTCTATCGTAGCTCCACCAACACAGGACAGGGGCTATCGATTTGACAACCACTCATCAAAAAAGTTTTAATAATAGAACACTCAGGGAAGCTACAAAGCAGTATAGAAGGTCGGGCTTGCATAACTCCTTCTTGAATATGCATCTTCCAAAAATAAGTTCCCTACACATTTTCTAGTTCCCTGAACATTCTTTTCTTAACCCCAAGAGGGGGTTAACGGTAAAGTCTTTCCTCTTGATAAACGATATTTCTAGTTTATAGCCTGCTCAGAAGTGGGTTGAACCAGGCGATCGCAACCAGCGATCCGTATTTCCGGGTGCCAATCAATACCGCGTTCCAGGCTGTTTCAACCGACTTTACGACCATGACTCCGACAGCGATTGGACCTGTCGGACGTTCCCTGCGCAAGTATTACCAGCAACCTTCAAAAACTCGCTATGGCTATTATTACTGTTACCTCTACAGCGGACCAGGGAGCAGGATCGCTGAGAAATGCGATCGCAAACGCCAAAAAAGGTGATACCATCCAGTTCGCTCAGAACCTTTCTCAGAAAACCATTAAGCTGACCAGCGGACAACTCTCAGTCAATAAATCCATCACAATTGACGGGAAAAAGGCACCTGGCCTAGCCATCAGCGGCAATAACGCTAGCCGTGTTTTCAAAGTGGAGCGAGAACAGAACGTCACCTTCAAAAACCTGATTATCGCCAATGGCAAAACCAAAGGTGCCGGTGGCGGCATCGATACACGCCACGAAAGTACCCTCAACCTATTCAACGTTGAACTCAAAAACAATACCTCAGAATTAGGAGGTGGCCTTCGTGTCGGACATCTCGCCAAGGCAAACATCATCAACAGCCGCTTTAAAAATAATGATGGCTTGCTGACAGACAAGTATAAAGGCTTTAGTGCTGGGGCAATTTCCCACAACGAATCGCGCGGCCAACTAAACATTAAGGGAAGTACCTTTGAAAACAATCGAGGGTTCAATGGAGGGGCGATTTACAGTTTCTCAAGCGTTTCCTTTAAAGTCGAAGACTCAATTTTTCGCAACAATGTCTCAACCAATGAGGGGGGAGCCATCTTCACCGATGGTGTGAGTTCCAACAACTATTTCGGTCCTGTTAATGAGGGCACCATCGCTATTCAAGGGAGTCACTTTGAAGGCAATCAAACCAAAGGTGATGGCGGTGCCCTCTACCTCTGGGGCTATATCCGTAAGCAACCGTCTGTAAAGGATCGAGCCATTATAAAAGACACTGTCATTATTGATAACAAAGCGACGGGCAAAGGGGGGGCCGTCTGGGCCAAAATGGGCCTTGACTTTCAGAATGTGACATTTGCCGACAACACCGCCACCCAACAAGGAGGAGGTCTATGGTTAGAGTCCACATTACCCGCCAATATCGTCAATAGCACCTTCTCTGGAAATCGAGTGTTGAACGATGCTGGCGGCGCAATGTTCCTAAATAATCGCTCCACACCTGTCAACATCACAAATTCAACCATTGCTTATAACTCGGCAGGTCGGGCCAATGGAGCCCTCTGGTATGGAAAGAATCATGCGGTAACCTTGAAGAACTCCATCGTTGCCTTTAACACGGCTGACCAAGATAAACGCCAGAATCAAGTGGGTTTTCAGGCCCTTGATGGCGGCGGCAATCTTGAGTTTTCTAGCGATCGCAACTCCCTGCGGGTACTAAAAAACAGCCTGGTTGCGAACCCCAAACTAGCACCACTGAAACAAAGCAACGGTACCCTAGTTCATCCTCTGCGCTCCGATAGCCCCGCTATAGATGCAGGTATTCGAGCCGGAGCCCCTGCAATCGATCAACGCGGTGTGAAGCGAGATAATCGCATCGATATTGGTGCATTTGAGGGCACCTTTTCGACTTCCCCGAAAAAATCAGCAAACACTATTGGTGAATACGGCAATCTGACGCTCAATCATAACTGGAAAACTGTTTCCCTAGATGACACCTACAAAAACCCAGTTGTCGTTGTTTCTGACCCCACATTAAATGGGTCAGACCCAGTCACTATACGCCTCCGTAATGTGGGTGAAAAGTCCTTCCAAATCAGGCTTCAGGAACCCAACTACAGCGACGGCACCCATACCAATGAATCTCTCTCCTATCTCGTCATGGAGGCTGGCGATTGGACACTGGCCGATGGCACTCGCATCTCAGCTGGAACTTACAACTCCAGCCGCCTCACCTCCCAAGGTTTTGATGTAAAGAAGCTGCAGGACTTCGACACAACTCCCACCGTATTGTCCCAGGTACAAACCGTAAACGGTGGCGATTGGGTGACCACACGCGTCAAGCAACAATCTGCCCAAAGCTTCCAACTGGCAATGCAAGAAGAAGAAGCCCTGAATAAGGGAGGACATGTCACTGAAACCTTAGGCTGGCTGGCCGTTGAGCAGGGCACGGCTAATGACGGTGACACATTATTACATGGGGGAACTACCAATCGGAGCTACGATCACAATCGTTCTAAAGTCAATTTCACGTCAGATTTTGATGCGGCACCTTCACTCATCGCTAAGCTGGGTTCATTCTATGGTGGAGACACCGCCAATATCCGAATTGACGATATCACCCGCCAGAGCTTTGGTGTGGGTGTCTATGAAGAAAAGTCCCTCGATAGTGAGCTCAACCACACCTCCGAATCCATCTCCTTCCTGGCGTTGGAAGGTAAGTCAGGCCTCTTAAGTGGCGTAGCCGTGTAAATACCTTCCCGACAGATCCCCAGTTTCTAGGATTGGCTTACTGCTAAATACCTTGACTTGCCTAGAAACCGGGGATCTATGCAGAAGCTTTCTCCTCTTGGGAGAATTTATGGCTGGGGTTAACCCGTTGGCGCTTAATGTAAACATCTCAATACACTCGCAACTCTGCTGGTAAAGCAAACATACCTGCCTGATCGTAGGTATCTGTATAGACCTGCTTCACCGCTGACCAAGGCACCCGCCCATAAATATGTGGATACAACTCCGTCCCCCCCGACGTATTTTCCACCCGAATCTCACAATCCACCGCCGCCGGATCAATGCTAAACAACACCAACCCCTGCTGCCCCGCATAGTGACGCCGACTCACCCCCATCACCTGGTGCAAAAACGAACAATGGATAAACCCCTCCGCCGCTAAGTCCGCCGATTCAAAATAGCCTTGAGTCTCTGCCATCTGCACATCAGCCCCTGGCGCAATGCGGTACAGCATTTCCATCGCAGTATCCTCCCTAGAATTCTTCAGTACAATTGTCTCAGTTCACATTACCCCCCATGTGCGGCCGCTACACCCAAACCCATTCCGGCACAGACCTAGCCAAAGCCTTCCAGCTCACCACAGAGCCCGAGCCCCCACCGCGCTACAATATCGCCCCAGCCCAACCCGTCTCCGCCATCATCGCTGGTCGTGAGTATCGTATTTTTCAATGGGGCCTCGTCCCTTCCTGGGCCAAGGACTACAAAATCGGCTATAAGCTGATCAACGCCCGCTCAGAAACCGCTGCCGAGAAACCCTCATTTCGAGCTGCCTTCAAACGTCGTCGCTGCCTGATACCCGCTGACGGATTCTACGAATGGCTACGCACCGCCAGCAATAAAAAGAAACAGCCCTTTTACATTCATCTCAGGGATAGACCGCTCTTTGCCTTTGGTGGACTGTGGGAGCAATGGGAAGGGGGCGATGGCAGCTATCTGGAAACCTGCACGATTCTGACGACAGAGCCCAATGAGCTAATGGAGCCGATCCACAATCGGATGCCAGTGATTATTCCTGAGGCTGAGTATGACCGCTGGTTAACGGCTTCACCATTTCAGGCAAAGGGGTTAATGAAACCTTACGATGCGGATGAAATGGAAGCGTATCCGGTCAGTACGTTGGTAAATAGTCCACGGAATGAAGTGCCGGACTGTATCGCGCCGATGGAGAGCTAAGTAGGTCGGGCTTGAAATAATCAGCTATGTTTCACTTTGTAAACTTGAGCTGAACCCTCTTTGAACATAAGATTCAGCAGGATTTACATTTTGAGACATACGTGAGCTTTTCTACCCTTGCCTACTTAGTGACCTGATTGATATTGAAAATGGACAACCTGATAGGGGCAATCCCTTGTGGTTGCCCCGCGATATTAGGAACAGGTAACCAGAATTTCAAAGTAGGGGCAATCCCTTGTGGTTGCCCTGTGTTCTTGGGAGCAGGTAACCAGAATTTCGGAATATACCTAATTCGTATAGATGAACTTCGTTTTTGAAATCGCAAAGTCAGACTATTATGTCAGTCGTGTGTTCTGGCAGTATTCTCAGCGAGTTCCTGACAAGACGAATGACGGTAAGACAAACAAAGCGGTTTTTATCTCTCTTTGCCAGCATCATAATTTGCGTCTGTTTTTTGGTCCCTATCGCTGTAGGGCAAACCCAAAATAATGCACCGCTGGAACAACTGGAGCAACAAAAGAAAAATCTAGAACAGCAGCAGCAAGACTTACAAGAAGAGCAAAACCGGCTGCAAAAGCTAGAGCAAGAAGCAGCTAAGCAGCTGGACGGTCTGCAGGACAGTATTACCATCACAGACCTCAAAATTGAGGATACGGAGTTTCAGATTGCCCAGGCCCAGGAACGACTCAAACGGTTAGAGAATGAACTGGGTAGGGCACAGGAAGAATATGAAGTTGTCCGGATCGCGGCTGTCCGCCGCCTGCAGTTTATGCAACGGCAGAAGGATGCAGAAGGCTGGGCCGTACTGCTAAAAAGTGAAAATTTGAATGAGTTTTTGGAACGGCGCTATCTGCTGAGTAAGGTCTATGAGGCCGATAGTAATGTGATGGCCGATGTGCAGTCCAAGGCTGATCTGATTGTGCAGCAACAGCAGGGGGTGGAGGCTCAGAAAAATTCTATTGCCCTATTGCGGCAACAGCTGCTGGCCCGTCGCGATCAATTTGAAGCCCAAGCGGGTCAGCAAAATCAGCTGATTGCTCGGCTAAAAGATAACCGCAGCGCTCTAGAAGCAGCCCAAGCTCAGTTAGTACGCGATTCTGAAAGTTTGGGAAATTTAATTCGGCAGCGCATAGCAGCGGCTAGCGGTGGTGTACTGGGTACAGGTCAAATGAGCTTTCCCACAGCGGGGAGTATTACTAGTCGCTTTGGGTCCAGGTTTCATCCTGTGCTGGGCTACCGACGATTTCATGCTGGGGTGGACTTTGGCGCGGCTTATGGCACGGGTATCGTTGCCGCTGACTCCGGCCAGGTGATTTTCTCGGGCTGGTACGGCGGCTACGGCAACGCGGTGATTATTGACCATGGGGGTGGACTGACGACGCTATATGCCCATGCCAGTCGGCTAACTGTGCGTGAGGGCCAATCTGTGTCAAAAGGGCAATCTATAGCAGCAGTGGGGTCAACAGGGTTATCGACCGGACCACATTTACACTTTGAAGTGCGTCGTAATGGTAGCCCGATCGATCCGATGAGATTCTTATAGAGCTGTCCTTAATCCTGAAAATTTAACGTTGGGATGGTACAGGTTATAGGTATTGGGTACTGCAATCGAAAAGGATGATGACCAGGCAAGAACAGAGCATGATGGGCTGGATAAACTATGGCTGATGTTGATAGCAAGTTCAGCCGACTGCTAACTCTAGCCGTTATTGGATGCTTCGTCCCTATCGAAGTGGCTTTGGCAGAACCAATATCCCATGAACAAGTAGAAACCGAACTAGAACTAGAACCAGGCACAGTAAATAGCAGCCCTGTACTGCAAGAATGGCTGCAAGAAACGCCAGATGTACTGGACGCTATCCGCAATGATCCCAGTTTTCCGTCTCGCCTACAGCTCAGCTATGCCCTGTTTCCCTCCAGTCGTGATCAGCGTGGTTTAGCCATCGGCGTAGAGGATGTGTTTGTCGGCAACCTGCCGCTGACGGTAAATGCGGACTATGTTGCTAATTTTGATGGCAATGATAACAACCGGGAGGCCTATGGGGCTCATCTGCGTTATTACCTATTGCCCTTGGGGGGCTATGTGAATGTGGCTCCCATTGTGGGCTATCGCCATGTGGAGGCGGTGGACTATAGCGAAAGTGGTGTCCAGGTGGGGTTTCAGGTGAAGGTGATTCCGTCACGGGGTGGGGGTGCT
This sequence comes from Leptothoe spongobia TAU-MAC 1115, assembly GCF_018739885.1. Taxonomy (GTDB): domain Bacteria; phylum Cyanobacteriota; class Cyanobacteriia; order Phormidesmidales; family Phormidesmidaceae; genus Leptothoe; species Leptothoe spongobia. Next base: position 49,423 of record NZ_JADOES010000033.1, read on the forward strand.
GATTTTGCCTATACCCAGAGCTGGGTGAGTCCTACGGAGGAGGATGCGGTGATGATTACTCAGCTGGAATTTGGCTATGGGTTGACGGAGCGATTGCGGTTGGCGACGGATGTGGAGTGGCAGTTTGCACCGGGGGCAACGGATAGTCGGTTGGGGATTGGGGTGGAGTGGAGGTTGTAGGAAGGGACCGTCCCATGGTAGAGACGTTCCATGGAACGTCTCTACCATGGGACGGTCCCTCTACCCTAATTTTCCGGAGAGTTTGGCGGCTAGGAGGGCGGCTTGGGTGCGATCGCGCACGCCCAATCTCCCCAAAAGCCTAGTCACATGGTTCTTCACCGTCCCCTCAGACAAAAACAAAGCTTCCGCAATCTCCCGATTATTAGCCCCAGTACCAATCAAGCGCAGCACGTCTTTTTCCCGTGGTGTCAGTTCATCAAACCCTGCTGGTACCTCCACATCAGGCTGCTGCTGTTTCGCTAGCATTTTTTCTAAAATGCCGGGACCAAACTGGCTGTAGCCCTTGGCCACGGAGCGGATGGCCTGGGCTAACTCCTCAGACGGGGTGTCTTTGAGCAGGTAGCCTTTGGCACCGACAGCCATGGCTTGGGCGATCAGGTCGTCGTCGTCGAAGGTGGTCAGGACCAGGACCTGGATGGTAGGGTAACGGGTTGCGATCGCACCCGTCGCCGCCACCCCATCCATCACCGGCATCCGCATATCCATCAGCACCACCGCCGGTAACTGGTCAGTTAGCTGGAGCCGCTCTAAAAGTGCCAAGGCTGTTTTACCGTTATCCGCATCGCCAACAATCGTAATGTCTTCTTCTAGGTCCAACAGCGTCTTTAACCCTTGCCGAATAATCTGCTGGTCGTCCACCAGTATCACAGGAATGATTGAGGAATTGTTTTGTTGCTGAGAAGATTGATTCATTTCTCTATGATCCACACCTTATCGCCTATTTTCGTCGTTGTAGGAGCGTTGCATACAACGCCCCTACAACGACGCCCCTACAACGAAAACGGAACAACGTCTTTTCACCCTGGCACCACCAATCGGATCTCACAACCTTCCCCTGATCGACTATTGACCGTCAGCGTCCCTCCGATAGACTGGGCTCGTTCTCGCATGCCCTGGAGCCCAAACCCTGTAGATGTTTGGCTCATATCAAACCCGCGACCATTATCCCGTAACAGTAACCGTGTCCCTGATTCATCAGCGATCAGACTCAGGTCGACAGCCGTCGCATTGGCATGCTTCACAATATTGGTGATCCCCTCTTGCGCAATACGATAGAGAGCCAAGTTGGTAGCCTCGGGAAGTGGGGTTAAAAGTTGAAGATTAATGTTGGGAGCAATCCCCGTACTGGTCCGTAGGGTATCAATCAAAGCATTTAACCTGATATGGAGAGAATCTTTAGCAGGCGATTTATCTCGTAATGTGGCGACTGACTGACGCACATCTTGGAGCGCGACTGAGCCCAATCGCTTTGCCTCTAGTAACAATGCTTGAGATTTTTTAGGATTTCGCCGTGAGAGTTTTATTGCTCCCTCTAGCTGAATGTTCAGAGCTGTTAAAGAATGTCCCAGAGAATCATGAATCTCACGGGCAATTCGACTTCGCTCCTGGGCCGTGGCCAACTGTTTTACCTGAGCCGCAGAACGCTGCAGATCTTCATTAGCCTTCTGCAAGCGATTTTGGATCGTTCTCTCATTGAGCAGAGCATTCACTAATAATAGGGTAAACACCAACGACAAGCCAAAGAAAACAATTAGATTCATCTGTAGGCTACCGATTAAATGCCGAATGGGTCTAGGAATACGCCCCCCCAGCCCTCTAAACTTAAGCCCGAGGGTGGTCATAAACAACAAAAATGCTAGTCCAGTCACCGCAACCCGACCCATCAGCCCCACCATCAAGCAACTGCGAATTACCAACACCAAATAAATAAAGGGAAATAGACGTGCTCCCCGCAACATCAGCCCTGACGCCACCAAAATCAAAACCACCTGTAGGGCAATGTGACCTAACCGTTGCCAAAACCCTTGAGTTGGCAAATAAAGGCCCAATAGCCCAAACAACAAAATACAACCTACGGTAAACAACGGCCATTGGGTAAATGTATTCACTGGGACATTAGGCGGACCACGGCGCGCCATCTCCCGCAGTGGTGGCGTAGTTAAAATGCCCATAATCGCCACCGCCAGCAGTCCCCACTCCAGGTAGAGCAGAAATCGAAACGGATGATTATGGAACTGGATGGCGCGGGTCATGGTTACAGGTTCTGGACGTTTGGAATTGATATGGATATACCAAAGGATAGGCAATTTGTTATCCCAGGGCACCCACAAGGGGATGCCCCTACCAGGTTGTCCCACTCTCAGGCCAATATCCTCCATCACCTTACCCAAAATTCTAGTCGGACCAAGGCATTTCTCCGATTAGTGACAAAAGTCATGCTGCCAACCATGACTTTTGTGCTTCCCAGAGGTGACTTACGCTAGCAGTCAGCATCCCCACACCCTGGCTAGGATAAGGCCATCGTTAAGACACACAGCCCAATGAAATTTCCAACCATGAAACAATGCCTCAGCGGTGCTCTAATGTTGACTGCCCTAGTTGCGACTCCAGCCATCCTTAAAACTAATAGAGCGAATGCCCTGCCGCCTCACGTAACAGAAGAGCTAAATCTCACCTCAGAGCAACAAACTGAACTAGAGGCCATTAAAGATAATGCTCGCACCCAGGTTGAAGCTATTCTTACCGATGATCAACTGGCTGCTTTAGAGGGTAAAACTGGACGTGAACGCCACCAAGCCATGCGTAGTCTAGACCTGAGCGAAGCACAGCGCACCCAACTGAGAGAGGTTCGTGAAACATCCCGCGCTGCGGCCAGTGAAGTATTTACAGAGGAACAACAGGCTCAACTACAGGAAATGCGGGCTGAACATGGTGAGCGCGGAAAAAATCGTCAAAAAAACCGCCGGGAAGACTTTGCAGAAAAGCTCAACCTCACCCCAGACCAACAGGCTGAGCTAGATGCCATTAAGGAAGATGCCCGGACTCAGGTGGAAGCTATTCTCAGTGACGATCAGCTAGCTGCCCTAGAAGGCAAAACTGGCCGTGAGCGGGGACAAGCTATGCGGAACCTGGATTTGAGCGAAGAGCAACGGACTCAGATCCAGGAAATTCGTGAATCATCCCGCGCCGCCGCCGATGAGGTCTTGACTGACGAGCAACTGGCTCAGGTGCAGGAAATGCGCGAAAACCGAGGTAATCGTCGTCGCCGCTAGTTATCAGGGTTCATTTACAAAGATTAGGAAAACACCCCGTCCAGAGGCATGCATTGCCTCTGGACTTTCTTATGGGATTTTTTTAGACCACCAGCTCCCGAAATCCGGCTAGAGTTGCTTGAATAAAATAATATTGGCGTTGCTGATCCCCAGCATGGATTGAACTGTGAAGTCTTGCTCAGAAGCGACCAATCTAGACAGCGTCATTCCTTACCTCAGCAACCGCGTATTATGGGTCCCTCGACAACTCAAATTTCGATTCAAATTGGCAGCTTAGTCCTATTATCAGGAGCGCCTGGAGCGGGTAAAACTACGGCATGTCAGCATCTACCATCAGAATTGGTGCTGTCTAGTGATGCGTTGCGGCAAACTTTTTTTGGGACAGCGAAAACGTTAGTGGATGGCCAGGTGGCCGATCGCCCCTTAGCCACGGATGACCGACTAATTTTTTCTACGATGGAAAATTTAGTGCGGGCTCGGCTCAAAGCTGGACTGACCACGATTGTAGACGCGACTTTGATCAGCGATAAGGAACGTAAACCCTTTGCCACTATGGCTGAGGATCTGGGTATCCCCATCCAGGTGGTGATTTTTAACCCACCAGTGGAGCAAGTGCAGCGGCAGAATAAGCAGCGACGATGTCGGGTGCCGGAGCAGGTGGTGGCTAAATTTTGCGATCGCATCCAGACCACCTCCCAATGGCCCTTCACCCTCACCACAGGCGACATCACCCTATCCATCAACCTTCCCACCATTCCAAACGACACCAAGCTGGATGTCATTGGCGATATCCATGGCCTGGCCGATACCCTGGAAAAAATGTTCCAAACGTTGGGTTATGACAAAAATTTGACCCATCCCGACGGACGCCAGCTTTGCTTTCTCGGAGATCTAGTCGATCGGGGTCCCCAGTCTTTAGAAGTCCTTGATTTAGTCATGGAAGCCGTTGCCAAGGGACACTATTGTGTGCGAGGCAACCACGATAACAACCTGGCACGGGGCCTGCATGGCGACAACATCAAAAGCAAGTCTACGCGGGGAACCCTGCACAAAGCCCTTCAGCGTGATCAAGATTACCAGGATAAAGTACGAGATTTTATCCACTCTCTGCCATCGTTCTATCGCTACCGTGATTATGTCCTGTGTCACGGTGATATCGAATGGTTTGATCCGCTGCTACAACCCTCCCATGAAAGAGTATATGGTCGCTGCCGGATTCATGAAACCCACGACACCGATGGTATCTTTCGCCAGACTAGTGACCTTACCGTAGTGCGGGGGCACATTCCCCTCACCTCCCCAGGAGAACGCACCTATTCCCTAGAAATGGGGGCCGGATTTGGAGGTCCCCTGGCCGCCATGCGTCTGCCAGAACATGAGCGGGTGGAAATTCCCTGCGAGTTTGACTATAGCCAGCGTCTCCCCAGCTTTGCTCAGCAGATGGACGCCCTCGTGTCTAAAAAACTAGCAAAGCGGGTGATCAACGGCTCCCTTACCTTATACAAATACAGTTCCAAAGCCTTTTATACCCCTTCTGCCTGGGATGATCACCCTGAGCTAAAGCTGGCCCGTGGTGTGGTGGTCGGTCTTGATGGCACCCCCGTCAGTCATCCCTTTCCCCGGACGTTCAACTATCTTGAGAGAGATACTACATTACCGCCCGAGACAAATGTGATCGCGGTGGAAAAGCTCAATGGCTTTTTGGTCAGTACGTTTTTACATCCCTATGAGCCCACCGAGGTCGTTGTGACCTGTTCTGGATCTTTTAAAGGGGACTATGTGGACTATGCCAAATCCTTACTCTTTAAAGATGGGCTTTATGGTCGGGTATTGGTCTGGCTAAAAGAGCAGCGCCAGACCACCTTGCTATGGGAAGCGATCCATCCTGAAGATCCCCATATTATTCAGTATAGACCGGAGGATTATGGCCTGCATTTAATTGGGGCTGGCATCTTGGGCAGTGGGTTTGAGAGTGAGGAGGGATTGGATGCGATCGCAACCACACTGCAAACACCCCGCCCCACCTGGTTCCCCTGTACCTTTGCCGATGCCATTGCTAAGTCCCACCACGTCGAGCACGAAGGCTTTATGATCCGCCTGGCCAGCGACGGGACCTTTGCCCTCAAGCTCAAGAGTCCTTACTATCTACGCACCAAGTTCCTAGCCCGGCTCAACCCGAAAAAATGTAAGTTCATGTATAACCAACCTGAACGATTCAAGCAGGAGCTGGACGAAGCCTTTTGGCCCCTGGTGGATGCGGTCACCAGGCAAGTCACCCAAGCAACCTGGCTAACCTGGACCGATGTGGAACGACGTGATTTTGTCCAAAGCTGGATGAACGAGGTATACAAGTAATAGGGGTCAACGCCACTGTAGACAATTGCTAAGAGATCGCCATGCCGAGTCCGACTAATCAAGCACCTGCAACAGAGCATGCTTCTACTCCGGTGACCGTTGCATCAACGTCGCGAGGAGCTTTGTATGACAATGATTTTATGGCCTGGTGTGAGTATCAGGCTGAGGCGTTGCGATCGCAGGATTTCGGCAACCTAGACTTAGCCAATTTAATTGAGGAAATCAGCGATATGGGACGCGAGCAGTTTAACAAAACCGCATCCCTAACCCGTCAAATCATTATCCATATCCTCAAACTACAGGCGTTTCCAAACGATCAGGCTACTGAACACTGGCGCGATGAAATCGAAGCCTTCCAAGACAACCTAGATGACATCATCAGCGGCTCTATCCGCTATCGATTCCAACAACAAGAAACCTTTGCCGCCCAACAAGCTAAAGCCCTACGAAGACTCCAACGCAAATATCCCGATACGAAGTTTCAAGCTTTAGAAGCAATGTCACTCGATGAGATTATTAATTGGCCTGACAGCAATTAGCTATGAGCCTTTTCATCCAGTCCTTAGAGCCGTACACTCCACAAAACAAACTATGAACACCCAGATCTGCATCCAATCTAGGCCAATGTAAATTGCTCCCAAACGGAGATAACTCAATATCTGATAGATCATCATCAGACGAACCCGCAAGTCCCTGCAACTTATCCACAGATAGAATTAACTCAGCATCCAAACTAGAAATAATATGCAGCTTCCGCTTATCACTATCGTAAATTGCACTAACTGCCCGATGCTCATGCTCTAGTGACTCTTGGCCAGCAGCTTCAGCAGCTTGAATTTCAGTATTGTTGATAATGCTATCCATGGATTTCATTGTTGTCCTGGAGAACATGAACATGGATAGGATCATGATCGTTGGTACGAATCATCCCCCTAAAACCATTCTCCCTAAAGACTGTGGGCATTGTCTACTTCAGTATCTGACTTATTCATAGCTCAATAAATATGCCATACCAAAACGTTCCCTTCAAAACCGACAAGCCAGTCCTGTCCTGGGCAAACCACGATCTCGCCTCCCGAGAGATCCAAATGGCCAAAAATGTCGCCTCCTTGCCCTTTGTCTATAAGCACGTCGCCCTGATGCCTGACGTCCACCTGGGCAAAGGGGCCCTGGTCGGTTCCGTCGTCGCTACCGAAGATGCCCTTGTCCCAGCGGCAGTCGGTGTCGACATCGGCTGTGGCATGTGCGCCATCCAAACACCTTACAAAGGTAAAAAGCTAGACGGTAAACTCAAAAAAATCCGTAAAGAAATTGAAGCTACCATCCCCACCGGGTTTGATAGCAACAAGAAAGTTGGCAAATCAGTCTACAACTGGCAGGGCTGGCGCGGTTTCAAAGATCTGCATAAAGGAGTCCAACACTTGGAGAACAAAGCCCTCAGCCAAATGGGATCCCTCGGTGGCGGCAACCACTTTATCGAAGTGTGCATCGACACCGAAGACAGCGTCTGGCTAATGCTTCATTCCGGTTCGCGCAACATTGGCAATATGCTGGCCAAACACCACATCAGCACCGCCAAAGGCCTACGAAAGCTGGCCAATGAAAAACTGCCAGACGCGGATTTGGCCTACTTTGTCGCCGGTACTGAAGAGTTTCGCAGCTATTGGAACGACCTACAGTGGGCCCAGGCCTATGCCCTGCAAAATCGCGAAGAAATGATGGCCCGCTTTAAGCACATCATCGAAAAGCATCTGGGTGGTGGCAAACCGTTTAAACCACTGTTGGCCGTCAACTGCCACCACAACTACGCCGAAAAAGAAGAACACTTTGGCAACGATGTCTACGTTACTCGTAAAGGAGCCGTGCGGGCTCGCACCACAGACTATGGCATTATCCCTGGCTCCATGGGGACCAAATCCTACATCGTTAAGGGTAAGGGTAACCACGACAGCTATTGCTCCTGTAGCCACGGTGCCGGTCGGGTCATGTCCCGTAGCAAAGCGAAAGATAGATATACCCTAGACGACTTGATCGAACAGACCGCCGGGGTGGAATGTCGTAAAGACAAAGGCGTCATCGACGAAATTCCGGCCGCTTATAAACCTATTGATGAGGTGATGGCGAGCCAACAGGATCTGGTGGAAGTTGTTGCCACTCTCAAACAGGTTATCTGCGTGAAAGGATAGAGCCTACTAAATTTGTTCTAAATCACTGGGCTGTTGCCGCTGTCGTAGGCCAAAGCTCAATTCGTTACTGGAGTAAGACGTACCAAAGGTTTCAGCTAAGCTCACAACCTGGCGAAGCGCGGAACGAAAGTTGTCGGCCTGAAGTGTTTCTAACGGATGCACATATACTGCTACAACAGCTCCATCGGTAACAGCATAGCGAGCATCTAAGGCAGTATGAAAGTTAGCGGCTAACATTGCCTGCACTTGCTGTGCCGTTAGTTCGTCCACAGGTACGACCGGGCTAAATACCCGCATTCGATCATTGCTAGCATCAGCCAAAACGATGACGGCTCGTCCCGCTACGCTAAAGCGCCACTGGCCATTTTCACCTTCGACGTTATCAACCTCCGACTCTAGGATTTGTTCTAGTCGCCCCAGGGTCATTGGCTGTAGCCGCTCGATACTTGTCTGGGCACAGGCTGCAGTGGTAAACAGCGGCATGGAGACAGTGATTAGGCCTGCGATCGCAAATGCTGCCTTACGAGGGAATAAAGTCATGGTTAGAGGCTTTAGGACTAAACCGATAGTAGAGACCTAACCTGAGCGAAGCCTGAGATCCCCTTGAGAGCTTCAAACCTTTTCCCAGCAATAAAACTGACAGAGTTCCATAGAGGAAACCATATGTTGCCATTGGACGTGATTGAGAGCCACGATTCAGCAAAACCGGATCACCCCTGGGAATCCTATGACAAGCGTTGATATTTTGGGTATAGATAGCTGCTCAGGCTGTAAAAGCTAAGCAATGGTGCCAACCCAAACTACAGCCCAGTTTAAGATTGACTCCCTCAGCAGCCCTATGAAAATCAACATGCTTAGTTCATTACTACTCTTCCTAGTGTTTGGTAGTTTTGCGACCTATGCTGCTTATACCGCCACTGCCGCTAGGGGACAAAATACCTTGCCACCCACCACCATTACTCCAGAAAACTGGCCCACCACCACCGGAGGGGCAACTTTAGATACAGCGATGGAAACCCGCATCGACGAACTGATATCGTCCATGACCATTGAGGAACTGGTTGGGCAAACGATCCAAGCCGATATCAGCGATGTAACACCAGAGGATGTTCGCCGCTATCGTCTGGGCTCGATTCTAAATGGGGGTAACTCTGCCCCAGGAGAAGATGTTCGGGCTGAACCAGCTCAGTGGCTAGCCCTCGCCGATGAATTTTATGCGGCCTCCATGGACACCACCCATGGCCGCAAGGCAATTCCTATCCTATGGGGGACCGATGCTGTCCATGGCCACAACAACATTATTGGCGCGACAATCTTTCCTCACAATATTGGCCTCGGGGCAACTCGCAATCCCGGACTCATACAACAAATCGGTGAGATAACGGCAAGGGAAGTCATTGTTACTGGTATGGACTGGACATTTGCTCCTACCTTAGCCGTGGTGCGAGATAACCGCTGGGGTCGCACCTACGAGAGTTATTCAGAAGATCCAGAGATTGTGGCAGAATACGCCACCGCCATCGTCACAGGTCTCCAGGGAGAACTCAATAGCAACCGTTTTCTCAGCAACCAACATGTAATTGCCACGGCCAAACATTTTATTGGAGACGGCGGCACCCAAAGGGGCAAAGATCAAGGCGACAACATCGACAGCGAAATCGACCTGCGGGACTATCACGGTGCAGGTTATCCTCCAGCCCTCGAAGCAGGCGTGCAGACAGTGATGGCCTCATTTTCCTCCTGGCAGGGTCAGCGGATGCATGGTCACAAGACGCTATTGACCGACGTGCTCAAGACACGCATGGGCTTTAACGGATTTGTTGTGGGTGACTGGAATGGCCATGCCCAAATACCAGGGTGTTCCACCAAAAGTTGTCCCATAGCCTTTAATGCAGGCATTGACATGTTCATGGCTCCTGATAGCTGGCGTGGGCTGTACCAGAATACTGTTGCCCAGGTCAAGTCTGGAGAAATTTCTCGCAGTCGTTTAGACGATGCCGTCCGTCGGATTTTGCGTGTCAAGTTGCGCTCAGGCTTATTTGAGAAACCCAAACCCTCAGCACGTCCTTTGGCTGGCAACTATTCTCTCCTAGGACATCCCAATCATCAAGCCATCGCCCGACAGGCTGTACAAGAGTCTTTAGTCCTGCTCAAAAACCAGGAGAATCTTCTGCCATTGCGCACTGACCAAACCATTTTGGTGACAGGTGATGGAGCTGATAATATCAGTCAGCAAACGGGCGGTTGGACCTTGTCCTGGCAAGGGACCGGTAACAGAAATGAGCATTTCCCCAATGGAAAATCTATCTGGGAGGGATTGAAAAGCGCCATTACCGACGGTGGCGGCAATGCCGTCTTGAGTGCAGACGGCAGCTATGGCCAAACACCAGACGTGGCAATTGTGGTATTTGGCGAAAATCCCTACGCTGAGTTTAAGGGGGATTTGGAGAACCTGAATTATCCATCAGACAAAGAACTACAGTTACTGCAGTCATTTCAAGCCAAAGGGATTCCGACAGTGGCTGTTTTTCTGTCAGGTCGCCCATTATGGGTCACACCGGAGATTAATGCTGCAGATGCCTTTGTTGTTGCATGGTTGCCAGGCAGTGCAGGAGAAGGTGTAGCCGATGTGTTGTTACGCAAACCCAATGGGGCCATTAATGTTGATTTCAAGGGTAAGCTTTCATTTTCCTGGCCTCGTACAGCCACCGAGGCTAAAGTAAACCGGGGTGAGAACAACTACGATCCATTGTTTCCCTATGGGTATGGGCTTACCTATAAAGATAATGGCACTCTGGCTGAATTACCGGAAACGTCTGGCTTAGACGGTAGCGAAACAACTTTGAGCAATGCATTTTTTGCGTTCGGTAAAGCCATCGCACCGTGGAGTCTCCAGGCTACGGTGGGAGAGACATCTAGTACAGTAGTAGACGCGCGCATCCAATTGGGCAAAGCGCTCACGATTCGGTCTATCGACCGAGCCGCGCAGGAAGATGCTCAGCAGTTTGTATGGAGTGGGGAAGAGCGGGGTGCGATCGCACTCACCGGACCAGCCACAGACTATACAGCTGCCGCCCACTACGACGATATGGTCCTGGCCATGCAATATCGAGTAGATGCCCTACCAGACGGTCCAGTCACCCTAGTTGCCCAGTGTGGTGACGACTGTCGGGCTGACTTAGACTTGACTACATTGTTTACAGCAGCCCCCCTGGGAGAATGGACTCAGGCAGAAATCCCCCTAAGCCGCCTGGTAGGAGCCGGGGCCGATATGGCTCAGTTAACAGCCTTAGGCCTGGAAACAACTGAAGCCTTCTCGTTAAGCCTATCTGATATGCGATTGATATCTACGGGTGAATAAGACCAAATCCGTATTCAGTAACCCCAATTCAAACTGAATCATCTCGTAGGGGCTGCGCCTTGTGCCAGCCCATCGATATTGGGGTCGATCAGTCAGGATTTCGTATTCGATAGTCCTGCTGACTCTGTAGCACGGTCTAAATCCTCAGTCAGACCTAATCTCTCGGCCCACTCTTTCATATATTCAAAATCCAGCCCCTGACCCTGGACCTTCAACACACCCAGTACATCTCGCCATTGTTTTTCGGATTGACTGCGTTGTCTCCATCTGAGCTTGTTCAGAATTACATCTTCAGGCGATGCAAAATAAAGCCCATCATTCAACTGACGACGTTCAAACTTAAGCAAATCCCAAGGGTCATTGCCCGAGATCACCAAATCGGCTTGCAGGATACTTTCTGTATGGATGATCTGTAGAGTCTGCATCCGGCCTGATATCGTATCCTCCACACCAGGTACATAGAACCCTTCCTGGGTTAAGGCTTCGACAAGGGGACTGATTTTAGAACTTTGAATATTAAGGACTATGTCTAAATCACGGGTAGTACGTGGGTCTCCGTACAGACTTGAGGCTACTCCACCTGTGATGTAGTAATGAATGTGAACGCGATCAAAAATAGGGTGCAGCTGTTTTGCTAGCGCTACTGAATCCTGAATCCAGGTCATAGGGTCTCCCTTGGGGCTAAAACCTTCGGGCCACTGATGGCCTAACCAGACAAAGACTACTTTTTTGAAGAATTCCCCAGGATCTAGCACAGCAAATGTCTTAGTCAATCCTTTAAGCGATAGCTCTCGGGCACCACGACTCAACGCTGCTGACATGGCCAATCGATCCGCGTTCGACTTCTGACGCAGTAACCGAAAAACGAGCTTGTCAGCTTCGATAGAGGTGTCTTCAGCTTGTGGAGTGTAGGTGATACCCATAAAAGTTTTAGTCAGGCAACCAAATATTAGCGTTTTTCCTCTCGATCAATTGTACCGATGAGTAGAACCGTGCTCTAGTCATCAGAGGCTGACTTGTCAGATCTTGTTTTTTCTACAGTATCAATAAAACCGGCTTGGATTCCTTGCACTAAAAGATCGTATCCATTCGGTTCAAACAGATCCACCCATTGGTAGTCAGACAGACTAATTCCATATTCCTCCTGTCGGAGATCTGGGATCTGACACTCATCTAAACGAACAGGAATCAAATAAATTTGACCAGGGGGCCGATCTGACATTATATTCAGCGCCATCCTAAACTCGCGCTGAATATATCCTTGCTTCTTAACTCTTTATTCGCGTAATCCAGCTAGTAAAAAATACCTATCCTTGCTAATTTTGGCTACCCAGGTTTACAAATCAAG
>NZ_JADOES010000034.1 GCF_018739885.1 Leptothoe spongobia TAU-MAC 1115
TCCAGTATGGCTGTAAATCCCTACTTTGAACTATTTGAGACGATACCAAGCTATGGCGAAAAATTAGTGACACTAACAATTATACGGTGGCGGATCCGTATGTGTTGCCGTCGTCGTTGATGTTGGCGGTGATGGGGATTAATCGAGATGGGGACTATGGTCGTCGGCAGTGTCGTATGTGTGATGCGGGGTTGTTGGGGACGCATTTGTTCCCGCAGGTGGAGAGTCATTAGAGAGGCTTGTGCTGCTTTGATAAAACTTTCTTCTCCAGGAGAGGGGCTTCGGGGGGCAATGGCGCTAGGGTTTACTCCCAGCTTTTAGGTGTTGGTCAATAGCGGGGTGGGTTGCTCAGGGCTTTCCCCCCTGAAACCCCCCAATGTGGGGAACTCAACTTCCCCACGCCCCTCGCATAAGAGTTTTATCGGCCAGTGATTCAAGGTGATTGCATTACGATCGGTGGGGTATTACGCTGCTCCGCATTCGCTACACACCGTAAAAGGGTATTTATTCCTTCTGTAGCAGGCATTTTAGATATAAAGTAAAAGTCTTTCTTATAAGTTCTATTTCTTATAAATAAGAGAGTTTTGAAAACAGCCTGGATAACCCTTTTTAGAATTTTGCTTGTCGCGACAAGCAAAATTCTAAACCGCTTCGCCGATCGCCAGATCAGCCCAATTCACTATTATCCGTATCCCTCCGGTACGTGGGTTGTAGGGCGGCGTTCCGCCCCTACCCATGGGAAACCCCAGTATGCCTGACTTTCAGGACCTGGATACTTCCGGAAAGGGAACTCGGAGGGACCCCAAGCAATCCCTATCGCTTCTCAACCAACACTTCAAGAAAAAAAGAATTTCTATGTCTAACCCCTGACCTGCCAGGATAAACAGGCTATAGTAGGGGCGAATTCCTCCATGCTCTGTCAATGCCTAAAATCCTGATTCTTGCGGCGAATCCTAATGATACTACACGTTTACGTATAGGCGAAGAAGTCCGGGATATTAGCAATGGCCTAGAGCGGGCTAGCCGTCGTGATGAGTTCGAGATTGAGCAGCGGTGGGCGGTGCGGCCTCGGGATCTGCAGCGGGCGATGTTGGATGAAATGCCGCAGATTGTGCATTTTTCGGGCCATGGTGCAGGGGATGCGGGGCTGTATTTTGAGGATGTGTCGGGCAATGCTCAGCTGGTAACGGGGTCGGCGTTGGCTGGGTTGTTTAAGTTGTTTGGGCAGAAGGGACAGATTGACTGTGTGCTGCTGAATGGGTGTTATTCCCAGGCGCAGGCGGAGGCGATTGTGGAGCATGTGCCCTATGTGATTGGTATGAGTGACTCCATGGGGGACCGGGCGGCGATTGAGTTTGCGGTGGGGTTTTATGATGCGCTAGGGGCTGGGGAGTCGGTGGAGTTTGCCTTTGAGTTGGGTAAGTCTGCTGTTGCACTGAGTGGTTCAGGGGATGAGGATGTGCCGATTCTGTTGAAAGGAGATTCTGTAGGGTCGTTGCATGCAACGACCCTACAGACGTCGGATTCATCTGCCACCGTATTGACTACTGCGTCTGATCAATCAAAGCCTGCGGCGAAAGCATCTGTGAAAAAAGATACTCTGGAGGTGTTTTTCTCCTATGCCCATGAGGATGAGGATTTGCGGGATAGATTAGCTACTCACCTGAAGTTATTAGAACGACAGAAGGTGATTTCGGCCTGGTATGACCGAGATATTACGGGTGGTGAAGAGTGGGAAACAGAGATTTTAGAACAGCTTGAGAAGGCTGATATTATTTTGTTGTTGATCAGTGCGGATTTTCTGGCATCTGATTTTTGTTGGGGTGTGGAACTAGAGCAGGCGATGAAGCGCCATGGGGAAAAGTCGGCCTGTGTGATTCCAATTATCTTACGGTCTGTGGATTGGAAAGATACACCCTTCTCGAAATTGCAGGCGTTGCCGAAGAATGCGGAGCCGGTGACTAACTGGACGAATCAGGATCAGGCGTTTACGGACATTGCCAAAGGTATTCGCCGGGTGGCTGAACGCCTAAAAAAGTAGAGACACCAGATGAACTTACGGGTACTGAAAAGGTGCCCATGGGGGAGTTGTTTAATGTGCCGACATTGCCCAATAACTTTTTGCCTAGGCCAGAGGATTTAGCCACTCTGAAGGACGCTGTATTGGGACAGTCGGAGCAGGCTATTGCGGTAACGGGTAAAACTGTTGGTGGAGGACGAAATGTTAGTCTTCAAGGTATGGGAGGCATTGGTAAGTCGGTGTTGGCGACGGCATTGGTGAGAGATGAGGACGTGCGGCAAGTCTACCCAGATGGATTGTTTTGGGTGTCGTTGGGGCAAACGCCTAATCTGGTGGCGTTGCAGATCAACCTGGCTACTGATTTAGGGGACGTTAAGCCGAGTTTTACGGATGCCAATGACGGTAAGGCTGCACTGGGCCGATTGCTCAAAGACAAGCGATGTTTAGTGGTGCTGGATGATATTTGGGATTTGGCCCATTATAATGCGGCGTTCGATGCGTTGGGGGAGCAGTGTCAGCTGTTAATTACCACTCGGGATAACAGTATTGCTAATCGGTTGAGTGCGTTTAAATATTCTTTAGCAGAGTTGGAGAAAACTAAGGCACTGGAGTTGTTGCAGCAGTGGACTAATGTGGATGAGCTGCCGGATGTGGCAACAGATGTGGCGCAGGAATGTGGCTATTTGCCGTTGGCATTGGCGATGGTGGGCGCTTATTTGCGAGATAGGCCCAAGCGATGGGAGCGGGTGCTGGAAAAACTTCAAACGGCAGATTTAGAGAAGCATAAGATCAATAAACAGCTTTTGCCAGGGTATCAGTATGAGCTGTTTCGGGCGATTCAGGTGAGTGTGGACGCGCTGGATGAGGTGGGGAATCTGGGTGCAGAGGAGGTGCAGGAGAGATATTTAGACTTTGCGGTGTTTTCCGAGGATATGGCGATTCCGGAAACGGTGCTAGAGACATTTTGGCAGCCTTTAGGCTTGGATGAGGATGATACGGAAGAGTTGTTGGATGAGCTGGTGGATAAATCGTTGTTGCGGCGGGATGAGCAGGGGCGACTGACGCTGCATGATTTGCAATGTGACTATATCAGTAAGCGAACTGAGGAAGATCTATTTTTAAGACATCAGAGGTGGTTGGATGCTTACAAAGAAAAGTGTGGGCAAGGATGGGCTAGCTGTCCTCAAGATGGCTACTTTTTTGGACAACTGACACGGCACTTGAAAGAAGCTGGACAGCTGGATGAACTACGCCAGTTGTTATTTGACTATGATTGGCTGCGAACACAGCTAAAGGCTAACGGTATCAATCGCCTGCTAGCGGACTATGATTGGCTAACAGATGACAAGGCTCTCAATTGGTTACAGAACACATTGCGATTGTCGGCTCATGTGTTGGTATCACGACCAGATCAACTTACAGAGAGGTTGTGGGGACACCTAAGAGATAATAAACAATCTGAATTTCAGGCTCTGCTAGACCATGCATCCGAACAACAACGAACTGCTTGGTTACAGCCTCAACATGTAAATCTCCCTACTCCAAATGGTCCGCTGCGACGAACTTTTGAAGGCCATAGTTCTACGGTCAATTCTGTGGTGATGAGCGTGGATGGTACGCGAGCGTTATCGGGATCTTCCGACGGAACGATAAAGCTATGGAATCTATCCATGGGCGAGGTGATACGCACCCTCAAGGTTTGCAGATCGAGGGTTAGTTCTGTGGCATTGAGTGCGGATGGTACGCGAGCACTCCTGGGGGCTGGCAGGACAGTAAAACTATGGAATCTGACCACAGGCGAGGTGATCCTTACTCTCGAAGGCCATAGCTCTAAGATCAATTCTGTGGCATTGAATGCGGATGGCACGCGAGCACTGTCAGGGGCTGATGACAGAATAGTAAAATTTTGGGATCTGACCACAGGTGAGGTGATCCTTACTCTTGAAGGCTATGGATCTAAGATCATGTCTGTAGCGCTTAGTGCAGATGGCACACGGGCGCTGTGGGGCTCTTCTGATAAGTCAGTGCAACTATGGGATCTGACCACAGGCGAGGTGATCCGTATACTCAAAGGTCGTAATAGATTTAGAGTCATGTCTGTAGCACTAAGTGCGGATGGCACGCGGGCATTGTCGGGATCTGTCGACAGAATAATAAATCTTTGGGATCTGACCACTGGGGAGGTAATCCATACATTCAAAGGCCATGGATCTCGGCTTATGTCTGTAGCACTAAGTGCGGATGGCACGCGGGCATTGTCGGGGTCTGCCGACAGGACAGTAAAGCTGTGGGACTTAGCTACGGGTAAGGCAATCCTTACCCTTGAAGGGCATAGTGGCAGTGTAAATTCCGTGGCGTTAAGTGTGGATGGCTCGCATGCGTTGTCAGGGGCTTCCGATGGGACAGTGAAACTGTGGAGGCTTTTGACAAAGGGTGAGGCGAGTCTTACTCTTAAAAGCCATCGTGGTCATGTTCGTTCTGTGACACTGCGCGCGGATAACGCGCAGGTACTATCAGGAGCTGACGATGCGACGGTAAAACTATGGGATCTAGCCACGGGTAAGGTGATTCATACTTTTGAAGGCCATAGCGACTGGAGCTTGCCTGTGGCACTAAGCTCGAATGGTATATGGGCACTGTTGGAAGCTGACGACGCGACAGTAAAACTGTGGGATCTGACTACGAGACAGCCAATTCGTACTCTCGAAAGCCATAACAGTTGGGTTAATTCTGTTGCACTAAGTACAGATGGTAAATGGGCACTGTTGGGAGCTAATGATGCAATAGTAAAACTTTGGGATCTCGCCACAGACAGGATAGTTCGAGTCTTTGAAGGCCATAGCAGTAGTATTAACTCTGTGATGATGAGCACGGATACTACACGAGTGCTGTCGGGTTCTAGCGATGCGACAATGAAACTTTGGGATATTGCCACAGGAGATGCGTTGCGCACGTTTGAGGGCCATAGCAGCGGGGTCAATTCTGTGGTGATGAGCGCAGATGGGAAATGGGCGCTGTCGGGCTCTGCCGACAGGATGTTGAAACTGTGGGATCTGAGCACTGGGGAGGTGATTTGCACCCTGGCAGGTCATAGCAACGGGGTCAATTCCGTAGTGATGAGTGCAGATGGGAGGCGGGCGCTATCGGGATCTGACGACAAAACGTTGAAACTATGGGATCTGAGAGTGGGAAACTGTTTAGCCACCTTCTGTGGAGATCATCCATTTTATGCCTGTGATCTGTCCGCTGGCAGTCGCACCATTGTTGCAGGCGATGCTGCAGGCACTGTGCATTTCTTCTCTGTCATTGAGCCTGAAATTGAGTAATTTTAGTTATATCCATGGGCTCACCTCCAATCCATCAGGCCACTCAGCGAAATACCAATGGCCTGATAATAAGAAAGACTTTCAGTAATTCTGAAAAAATGTCAGTGTACCTTTATACATGTAGCCTAAAACCCTTGCAATCCGAAGAGTCAGGGCTTTGTAACAAACTTGATAAATAATCCGGGTCAACCTGTAGCTGTACGAAGAGTAGAACGGACAGAAGGTCTCACGGGAGACTGCATCAACGAGCATTTATCACCCCAGCGTAGTTAGTCCCCAACTACGTAGATTTGATCAACCCAGGCATCATTCCTAGGGCTTTTCCCGCTGCCTAACCCTGGCACCATGGGCGATCCCCAGGACAACCACTATCCCATAGATAGATCACTTTGCCTACCGCATCTATCAATAATATTATTCTTCCCTAGAAGTTTTAGTTCTTCTGTGGGAAAGTTAAGTTTGCCCTTATAGCAGTCTCTAAAATACTTTCTGCCATTTGTGTTGTCTCACCCTGCTTTCACCTAGCGAACTGTTATGAAACAGCAACGATTTTGGCACACTAAACGCCGCTGCCATCTATATCTGACCATTTCCGATGCTCCCGGCATGTTTATGTTTATGGGTAAACCCTGGAGCCCCAAGGCTCTCCAGGCCCTGGGCTTTATTCAAGAACCTAATCAGCCGGAGCAACCCGAACAGCAACAGCCCCTAGTCTTTGGTGATCCCTCCCGATTTCAGGGATCATTTTGCAAAACCCAAGGCAAAGGTTCCTCACCATCCTGGGGCGGCAAAGGCGGCTCTGGCGGCAAAATATCGCGATCGCCTAAAAGCTAGACGTTGACTAAGGCCCCCTTTGATCCAGCTTAGGGGGCTGATGGTCATAGTCCTACACCCACTGACATCATCAAGATGCCAAGGATGGATGCTACATCCTGAATGTAATGCTCAGCCGCATCAATCCATACAGTCTGAGCGTTTAGCTTCAAAAAACGCCAGGTGGTCCCGGTGGTAACAGCACCATAAATGTCCTCAACAACGGTATTAGCCTGCTGATTAAACAACTGAGCCGCCACCATCGCCGCAATACATTGCCCCAACCCACCAATCAAGTTTTCATTCTTCGCCTCAATCACCGTCATCACAGGCGATTGAATATAAAGTTGTTCCTTAGAACGGCTTAGGATAAAGTCACAGAATCCGTTTAGACCACGGTTTTTATCAACGTTGAACTCTTTACCTGAGAAAAGGGCCACCTGGTGATTGGATAAGCGTCGAATATCACCCAGGACGGGCGCAATAATAAACTCAGAGCGTGCTTTATCGCTGTTGATGTCAATGGCCAATGGCAAATACTCTGCCAGGGTCATCGCCAATAAATCAGAGGGCGTAATGGGCTTAATCTCAGCAAATAAGTCCCGTTGCTCAGTTAAGGTCAACCCAAAATCAGCCTGCACTTTAGCTAGGGTAAAGTCGCTGTAGGTCATGCCTTTGTCAGAAGAAACCTGCTTTTAAATGGTGCGTTACTAAATAATTCTACGCTTTTCACTAAAACAGCCGAGCGGTTGCTCTTACACCTCCCTTTACGCATCCCCAGCCCAATTTCTGGATGTACAGACGTTCCATGGAACGTCTCTCCAGCATTGCTTAAGGTTTATTTCAGTTAATCGTTACTGCCCAAGCTTATGAGATCCTAGTAGCCTCATGAATCAATAGCACTTTAGACGCGCTTTTAGACATCAATACCCATGGTCCAATCTCAGCAATCAACAGCGATAGTTACCGGGGCCTCCTCCGGTGTTGGCCTCTATGCAGCAAAGGCATTGGCCGGTAGGGGCTGGCACGTGGTGATGGCCTGTCGCAATCTGCCTAAAACTGAAAAGGTCGCTAAGGAAGTGGGCATGCCCAATGGCACCTACACCATCATGAAGCTCGACCTGGCTAGCTTGGCTAGTGTCCGTAGCTTTGTCAATGAATTTCGTGCCACTGGTAGAACGCTAGATTCGCTGGTGTGTAATGCAGCGGTTTATTTGCCTTTGCTCAAAGAGCCCATGCGTAGTGAAGACGGCTACGAGCTGAGCATGGCTACTAACCACCTGGGGCACTTCTTGCTGTGTCGCCTGATGCTGGATGATCTGAAAAAGTCATCCCATCCTCGTTTGGTGATCCTGGGTACCGTGACGGCTAATCCCAAGGAGCTAGGGGGTAAGATTCCATTTCCTGCGCCGCCAGACCTGGGCAACCTCGAAGGTTTCGAGCAAGGTTTCAAGGCACCTGTAACCATGGCCAATGGCAAGAAGTTCAAGCCGGGCAAGGCTTATAAGGACAGCAAGCTGTGCAATGTGCTAACTATGCGGGAGCTACACCGTCGCTATAGCGAGTCTACTAATATTGTCTTTAGCTCGCTGTATCCGGGTTGCGTCGCTGAAACTGAGCTGTTCCGTAATCATTACTCAGCCTTTCGGACCATTTTCCCCTGGTTCCAAAAGAACATTACTAAGGGCTATGTGACTGAAGCGGTGGCTGGCGATCGCGTGGCGGCGGTAGCGGCTGATCCTGGCTATGAGCAGTCTGGCTACTACTGGAGCTGGGGTAATCGTCAGCAGGAAGGTCGTAAATCCTTTGTGCAGGAAATGTCCAATGAGGCTCTGGATGATGTGAAAGCGCGTCGTCTTTGGGAACTGAGTGACCAGCTAGTTGGCCTGGCATAAAGGAAACTCAGCGGTGACTCATCTATAAACAGATCCCTAAAAATCTGTCTTTATGGAGTGACCTCTTGTACTATTGCGTGCGGGTTGGGCTATAGCTGTCCAACCCGCACACAGTTTTAAAGCAGGAAATCTCCATGGTGCAAGCAGATATTGGCATTATCGGCGGCAGTGGTCTCTATAAAATGGATGCTCTCACCGATGTGGAAGAGGTGACTGTTGATACTCCTTTTGGTCAACCGTCTGATGCGTTGATTTGCGGCAAGTTGGACGGTACACCTGTGGCGTTTTTGGCGCGCCATGGTCGGGGTCATCGGCTGATGCCGACGGAGCTACCCTTCCGGGCCAATGTCTATGCGATGAAAAGCTTGGGGGTGAAGTACCTGATATCTGCATCGGCAGTGGGCTCCCTCAAGGAAGAGGTGAAGCCAGTGGATATGGTGATTCCGGATCAGTTTATTGATCGGACTAAGGACCGGGTGGCTACCTTTTTTGGAGAGGGCATTGTTGCTCACATTGCCTTTGGTGATCCGATCTGTAAAAATCTGGCGGCTACCCTGGGGGATGCTGTAGACAGTCTTGACTTAGCAGGGGTGACGCTCCACCGGGGGGGGACCTATGTGTGTATGGAGGGGCCAGCGTTTTCGACTAAGGCAGAATCTCATCTATATCGCAGCTGGGGCGCTACGGTGATCGGTATGACCAATCTGACGGAGGCAAAGCTGGCGCGGGAGGCTGAAATCGCCTATGCCACGTTAGCGATGGCGACTGACTATGACTGCTGGCATCCAGACCATGACAATGTGACGGTTGAAATGGTGATCGGAAATCTACAAAAGAATGCGGTGAATGCTCAGCTGGTAATTCGAGATGTAGTACGTCGGCTGACAGCAAACCCGCCTGACTCGGAGGCGCATTCTGCTTTGAAATATGCGGTGATTACTCCCTTGGATACGGCCCCAGAAGCCACTAAGGACAAATTAAAACTGTTGCTAGATAAGTATATGTAGTAGGGGTGCTTGTTTCGAGACCAGCATCAACGTGAGCTCAGCCGAATATAGCCAGAACTCAGGCCCCTTCCTGACGTTTGACGCCTGTATTCTTACCCAGTTTGGATTTCCCGGTTTAAGATGAACACTCTTTTAGATGCATGTTTGCTGGTCGTAAACCGTAGATAGGTAGCCCATTCTTGGCTGCTCTGAGCTGTTTATGTAGTTTTTATGAAATTAGTGAACTGTAGTTGAATTTCCGGATAGAACATAGCTAAAAGATACAAGTTACTGATTTGATGATCCTGATGCCTGAGGGTGCTAGTAGACTCTACGTTTGCTTGCCTAATCTGTTCTGTTGGCTGTGGATCAGCGCATTGCAGTGATAAACTTCTCGGTTATTTCTAACATCTACCAACTCAACATGACGCTTGTTCACTGGACTTCAACCTATGACGGATTTGTTAAGGGCACCCAATGCATTGGGAAAAGATGATGTATCTCAGTTACACGTAGTCTCTTCTCTAGGTCGTTTAGATTCTTCTGATTTGCGTACATCGTGGCAACGTAGGGCAAAGGAGAATGGGCCACTTGCCATTGGGGGTAGTGCTTGCTTGTTGCAAAACGGTAGCTTTGAAGCGGGGTTGGCAAATTGGGTGACGCTGGAAGGTACGGAGCAAATATCGATGACAGATAGCTACATTGGGATGGCTTCTCTGGTGCTGTCAACTGTGGATAGTGGTACCAGTCAGACTGTCAGGGTTGCCCCTGGGCAGATTTATCAGCTTATGGGCTATGGTCGCTCTACGTCTCAGGAATACAGCTCATTTGGGATGACGTTTTTTGATGCTAAGGGGAGCTTCTTGGCACGCAGTGATGTGGGCCGAATTGATTCGTCCGAGTGGCATGACTATTGTGCTGTTGCGATCGCACCCACCCATGCTGCCTATGCCCAAATCTGGACTTACCAAAGCGTTGACCATAGCCTGACCTATATCGATGGCCTATCCCTCCGACACATAACGCCCCAAGACCTGCCCATTCGACCCTTTAACCGGTTTACCTTGGTGCATAAACCCTTGGATCCGGCAGACGGTACATTTGCCTTTGGCCCTGCTAATGTTGCTAATGACGAACAGTGTCCGACTAGAGGTCTAGGGGAAGGTTCGGTGGAAGGTTTACCGATGGGTTCAAGAATGCCTAATATATTGGGACGTTTCTAAAACGCATTATGACCGGTGAACTTGGTTACTCCCTGCCCCCAGCCGTCCGTCGAATTGCCAATAACTTTCGCCTGGTAGGCTGGCTCAGCTTCTGGGTACAAATTGTTAGCGGTGTGATTGCCACATTGTTGTTTGTGACCTCGCTGCTGGGATTGCAGTCAGTGACCAACCGGGGCGGTGCCGAAAATGCCGCTGCTGGAGGTGGTTTCCTGTTGGCCGCATTGGGGCTGGCCGCTGTCTATGTCGGTGCATTTTGGGCGTTTCAGTATACCCGCTTTTCCCGTCGGCTCAAATCCAGTAATCCAGACCTGCGCCCCAAACCGAAGAACGCCGCCAAGATGGTCACCACCGGTTTAGGCATTAGCGTTTTAGGGATGTTCTTTGGCTTGCTCGGGGCTGGAGGAGTGGTGGGTGCGTTGATGCTCAAAGTCATTGCACAACCCCAAGCCAACGTGGCCGTTACCAATCCTACTCTGGCCGTTGAGCCGCTAGATGTGTTTTTGGTCCAGGCAACCATCAATACCTTGATTTCTCACTTTGCCGGTGTTGTGGGCTCGCTATGGTTGTCTCGAACAATCAATAAGCAATCGTAGGGTGGGCGGCCATGGCTATTCTGGAAAAGATATAAAAAGTATTGTAGTACTCCCTAAGGGCGCTACTTTGAGCGTGGCTCCCAACTAGCCAATATCAAGGTTGGCACGTCTCATCCGGCCTTTCTAGATGGCTTGGTTAGATTAGAGGTAGCCCCATTGTTCCTGGGAGGTAAACCATGGAAAAAGGCACTTGCGATCGCATTTGGTTGCTGTACCTGCAAGGGCGACTATCCCCAGCTCAGCTACTGGCATTGTGTAAGCTGTCTGCGGATGATCGAGATGATGATAGCCGCCATCAGCAATCATCGGCAGCTTAAGACTAAAAGGCCGACTTAGGTCTAATACGAAATCCTGACTGATAGCGTCCGGTATCGTAGGGCATCCACGAGGGAGTGCCCCTACAAGATTGTCTATTTTTAATCGGGCTTAATGAATTCGGATTCGGTATAAGGCAGCCTTAGAATAGGGATTCGTTGTTGGGCCGGGATGGAACCGGCTCCTGCGAATCCCTATTTTGATCGGTTGGACCCCCACATATTTATGAAACCATTGGCAGACCGGATCCCAGCACCAACGCTGGTAGTTTTGGCGGGGGTGACGGTGCAGTTGGGTTCTGCCCTGGCCAAGTCTGTTTTTGAGTTGGCAGGCCCGTTAGGCACAGTATTTTTGCGAGTAGCGCTGTCAGCGGTGTTGTTGTTGGTGTTGTGGCGACCGAGTGGGCAAAATGTGCGCACCCATTGGCCCCTGGTGCTGGCCTACGGTGGAGTGCTGGCGCTGATGAATACCTGCTTTTACCTGGCCATTGATCGGATTCCGTTGGGAATTGCTGTGGCGCTTGAGTTTATTGGCCCCTTGGGGTTGTCGGTGATCAAGTCGCGCCGCTGGTTGGATGTGGTGTGGGTGACGCTGGCTGCGTTGGGCGTGCTCCTGTTAGCGCCGCTCCAGGGGAGTGGTTTGGACCCCATCGGGTTAGGCTTCGCGGGGATGGCTGCCCTGAGCTGGGCCGGGTATATTCTGCTAGCGGCGGCAACGGGGAAGGTGATACCTGGCCTGGAAGGGCTGGCCTGGGGCATGGTGTTTGGCACCTTGCTGCTACTGCCCATTGGCATTGGAGCGGCAGGGACTGCATTGTTGGATATACGGCTGCTTGCGATCGCGACTGCTGTAGCTGCCCTATCCTCATCTACCTATGCCTTAGAACTGGTTGCCCTCCGCCGACTACCGGTCAATGTCTTTGGTGTATTGCTCAGTGTCGAGCCAATGCTGGCAGCGGCTTCAGGATTTGTGGTGTTAGGTGAAATGTTGACGGTGCGCTCGATGATGGCCGTTATCCTAATTTCGATTGCGGCGGCTGGGGCTGCCCGGTATGGAATGACCGTTGAGGAAGTGATGGAGCCATAAGCAAGGCCCATGGGATATCCCATGGGCCTTGCTTATGGAAAGGTGGACATTGCCTACCCTACATAAAACGAAACGTTCATACGACCGCTTCGTTTAGCAATTCAGTAATGGCGCGATGCTCAATGGGAGGCTCAGACAAGACCTCTTGACGGGTGTCTGTGATCAACCAATCTAGAGCAGCCTCTTGCATATCAATAGAGGCACCGGTCTTATCGACGCAGTAGCGACCAAATACCAACTTGTCGATCAGGCGCACACCAGGACCGATGCGTGAGTATTCAAAGATCACACTCTTGTCAACCAGGGCTCCGCTACAGATGCAGCAGTTGGGGCCAATCATACTAGGACCAACGATGGTGGCACCGTCTTCGATTTGAGCCATGCCACCAATGTACACAGGACCTTCGATATCAATCTTGTCCCAGTTAGCCTGCACATTTAGGCCCGTAAATACCCCAGGCTTAACTTCCTGTCCAGGAATGCTAACGCCCTTCACCTGACCTGTGAGGACATCCTGGATAGCCTGCCAATAGTCAGGCACCTTACCGATATCTACCCACTCAAACTCCATGGTGATGCCGTAGAAAGCTTCGTTTGCTTCTACCAGTTTGGGGAATAGATCGCCACCGATGTCAAACTCTTGACCGGAGGGGATGTACTTAAAGATCTCAGGCTCAAAGATATAAATACCGGTGTTAATGTCGGTACTTAGGGCTTCTTCAACCGTTGGCTTTTCTTGGAAGGACTTGATACGGCCAGTCTCGTCAGTTACGACCACACCATAGCTGGGTACCTGCTTGAGGGGGACTGACTTCATCACGATGGTGGCGATGGAGCCTTTTTCCTTGTGCTGTCGGACCGCTTCGGTTAGGTCGAGGTCGATCAGGGCATCACCACAAAGAACGACGAACGTGTCGTCAAAAAACGGTGAGAAGTCTTGAATTTTGCGCATACCACCTGCAGAACCGAGGGCATCACCCACCAGTTCACCATTGGTAATACGCCCTTCAAAGGAATAGGCCAGTTCTACACCAAAGCGCTGACCGTCTCTAAAATAACCTTCAATTTCGTTAGCAAGGTGGCTGACATTCGCTACAACTTGATTGAAGCCGTGCTGTTTTAGCAGTTCTAATAGAAACTCCATCACTGGCTTTTGCAGGATGGGGATCATCGGCTTTGGAATGGTATATGTAATTGGACGTACACGAGTGCCTTTCCCTGCGGCCAAGATCATGGCTTTCATAAATGCTCTCTCTATTCCTTAATTAACAGCTAAGAGGTAAAAATAAACGGTCGTTACCGAAACCATTAGTAACGGCGTTACCGAAACTACCAGTAATGGCATTACCGAAACCATCAGTAACGCCGTTACCGAAACTATTAGTAACGGCATCAAGCGCATGGTTCTGGATCTAATCAGTTGACAAGAGCTATCTCATAACAAACTTTAGAAAAGCCCTAAAGTTTGTTATTGCCGAAAATGCTGGCATTGACCAAGAGTGAGAAGCTCGGCAACGTCAAGATAGTAGCAAGGGTGTTTACAGTATACCCACGCATATTCAGGGTCTTCATTGCTGCCTCACAGACACCAGGACAAATATTGATTTTTGTATATTTGTATCGACGCCTGACACTAAGGGATTGTCCTTTTATCCGTACATTCGCTGTTGGTTGAACCAAATCCAAGCCATTGGCGTACTTACTAACTTCTAATCATTCAATCCCTTGAAATAGAGTGCGTTGTGGCTTCGCCTGACAGCACCCTACAGGAGCAATTATTTTGGGTAACCTACTTAGCTTCTAATCAGGTAAAGCGTAGGTCGGTACATCAGCCAGTGTTGCTTCGTTGAGCTGTCTGACCTTGAGATCACGGTAAAAGCGTTCCTGGGCTAGTTCTACTTTAGATTGTGACGACAAAAATAACAGTCCCCAGAACACACCAACTTTTTCATGGCGATAGTCTTCTTCGGTCAGTTCTTTGGTGATGGGACCGCCCAGGACATCAGGACGGAAGTGCGCCCAATGCTCTAATAGCCGCTCAAAGTCCATCCAGTCGATGGCACTTTCCAATTCTTCCCAGTAGCGATCTAAGAATGTGGAGAGGGCCTCGGCAATTTCCGATAGGTTTTCCTGATGGGCCAGCTGGGCAATGGTACTGATGGCTTTGCGTTTTGAGTGGGGCTTGGCTCCCCGATTGCGGTTACGGGGGGTAGGATTTGCCATGGCCGCCGCCATCATTTCTAGCTGGGTGATCAGCTCTTGCAGCGTAACCTGTCGCTTTTCGGGTGGGTTGGCTACCGCCCGTCGATGGATATAATGCTCCAAATTGCGAGGCAGCCGCTTGGCATACCCTTGGGGTTCAAACGATTCCTCTGGGTCCTCAAACTCGACCACCTCTTCTTCGATTTCGGTGCGGATCAAGGTGTCGGCTTTGAGCAACACTAGCATCGATGCGTAGAGAAACGCCTGACCGGATTCGGACAGATTTTTTTCGTAGGGAGAGCGCCCGTTGGTTGCGACAGCGGGGGCTTGCTCCTTGAGACTTATGAGAAACCGATCCACCACATCAATCACATTGACATCCCACGGATCAATTTCGCCGCGTTCGGAAAGGTCAATGAGAAATGCGATCGCACGTTGAGCTAAAGAATTAGCCATATACACAGACTGCTAAACACTAGCAAACGCGCCGTTACTAATTTTAGATAATTAGCAACGCCAACGCTATATGTAGCGTGAACAAATGCACTATAGCTTAGAAGAATTGAATTTTCAAAAAAAACTGTCAAATTCAGTTACAAAGACCCATAGAACGGTTTAAAAACTTTAAAAATCGCTTGGTAGGTAGAGGCTGCAAGGCACTAGGGAGCAACGGGTTAATTTTTGTTTAGAAAAATAAAAAAGGAAGGAAAAAGGTGAGGATTTCCCGCTCCCTTTTCCTTCCCCTTGGCTTTGAATGGCCTGTGACTACCGAATGTTCAAATTAGAGCCGAGTCATTAAGCCAGTGGGCAACGGTTTCCAGTCGAAAATCCCACTGCTCATGTTTACTGCTGACCCATCTAAGCAGCAGCCTCTTCCGTCTCCGTAACCTTTGCTGTCCCAGGCAACATCGGTTGTAGATCCTCTAGCTCCACTCGATAGCGCTCGACATCTTCCTCTAGTTGCTGAATCCGCATTTCCCGCTGTTGGACTTGAGGATTAATATTGAAATATCCCTGTACCTGTACCCATACGCTAAATACCCAAGCCAGGACAGCACCCACACCTAGCGAAATCATCAGCTCGATACACAACGGTGCGTCGATATCCACACCACGCACAATATGAATAGTGGCAGGGGCTGTATTCTCAATGGCAAACAGTACGAGGGCCAAGCAAATGACAAAGATGACGACAAAGTTAACCTGCCGCATAGTAGTCACCTCAAATCGTAGTAATTAAGATCAGGTACAGGCTACTACAGGACAGTTGTGATCGGACGAAGGTTTTTCATTTATTAAAAGAGTGAACTTGGGCAAGACCATCGGTAATGGGGACCAGACGTTTGCCCCTTACGATCGCCTTAATCCATGACGAACCCCATATCCCCCTGCACAAAGCAGCGTAATCACCCCTGCTCCGATCCCGATCGAACTTGGCACCCAAAACGTTGTATCAATCGTATTCACCTGTCCAGGTTTAAGGGGCCACCGATTGGGTTCTCCCATCGAACCAATCTGAAAACTTAAATCCAACGTTCGCCAGCGGTCTAGAGCCCCTCCATCACCGACGGCAGTGTCAGCCTTCAGCGCACTAAGGTCAATGTCAGCATGGAGCTGATTAAGCAGCGCTACCCCCCAGTTTTTCTGGGTAAGCTCCAAATGAGCCAGCAGCGGCGGTGCTCCAGGCACCTGTGTCATCAGACCATCTTCGGAAAAGAGCTGATTAAACTTTTTAACCAGATCAGCGCCATTATTAAAATCAATCCTTACCTGGAGCGTCCCATCATCCAACGTATTCACTTTACCTGAGAAGGTTTTAGCCTCTTCGATAAAGACTTGGAGCCACTGTTGGCGGACTTCGCTGTTGAGGGCCACAAATCGTTCATCCAGATGCAACGTTTGTACCAGGACACCATGGGTCTGGCTATCAAACTGGATGCCCAGCTGATAATCGACACAGCCACTTA
Source organism: Leptothoe spongobia TAU-MAC 1115 (assembly GCF_018739885.1). Classification (GTDB taxonomy): domain Bacteria; phylum Cyanobacteriota; class Cyanobacteriia; order Phormidesmidales; family Phormidesmidaceae; genus Leptothoe; species Leptothoe spongobia. Next base: position 16,427 of record NZ_JADOES010000034.1, read on the forward strand.
GGCATAGGGCCAGGGCCATGACGATGAGTAATCGCAGTGCCCTTAACCTAACCACCAAAGTCCTCCCACCAAGAGAGCAGAACCAATCAGGGCTACCCAGGCAAAGCCGTTATCCCAGGTATTGACTTCGCTTAGGGGTAACGGCGGCGGTGGTGGCTTGGGGGGACGAGGTTTGGTGAGGATTTTTTGCCATGGCTTTTCGTTGCTATCCTCTAGCGTTGCCAGGTCAGGAATCTTAGTCAGCCATTCCTCTTTAGCTTCCAGTTTGGGAGCCTGAATAATGTAGAGCAGCTGTTTGCTTTGCTTCCTGACATCCAGGTTCGGATGCCGGGCCAGCTTGCCACAGAGTTCAATCGCTTCCTGACGGCGATCGGTGGCCGTTAATGCGTTAACAAGCCAGAGCTTTAACTCACCATCTAGAGAGATGCCCGGCTGATGGGCAATGCCTTGTTCAAACGCGGCTACGGCATCTGCATATCGGCCTCGCTCAAAGGCCTGTTGCCCCAGTTGATAGGCAGCTTGGGCCCGTTTTTGATTGGCTACGTCTGGCATGTATGAAATTTAGAAATCTATCCCATCTAATTTTACCGGTGGGTCATTTTTAGGCAACCCGGCATCCGTTGCTGTTTGTTCCGATTCAGATTTAGGACTGAAGTTGGCTGGGCTTGTATCTGCACCAAGATTGTCCATCATCAAGTCGTTGGTAGCTGCCCCAATCACGTCATCGCTCTCAAGAATGAGTGAAGTATTTTCATCCTCTACTAAAGCAGTTTGACTTGATGAGTCGCTATTACCTTCAAACGCGGGATCTAAAGTGATATTGGCAGGATCACCCGTTAATTCATCTGTCGTGCCATTGTCGATATGGATAATAATGTCATCGAAATCAGAATCATTGACACTACTCTCTAAGGGCTGATCTTCGAACCCCCAAATCAACCCATCTCCCGTCAAATCCTTAACCTGTGTACTAGGAATTAAGGGACGTGAGCGGCTATTCCATTCAGGTATTGATATGGCCTCTTCAAAGGTTGTGTCAGGAATTAAAACAAATGTAACTGGTGTACCTGGATCAAAAACAAATTGTTTAGATTGGCCAAAGTCATAATCACCTGATTCGATGAAGGTGTCCAATGCCAATGTGTCTGAGAATCGGGCCTCTTCTAACGCATCTGACACTGCAATGTAGCCCAATGATGAGTTACTTGCCGCTCTCCTAGCTAATTCACGAGCAAATTCAGAAGAATCTACATCATAGGATGCCAATCCCTCTAAGCTGACAATCCCCAATTCCCCTTCATAGGCACCTCCATCCAATAGGAATTCCAAGGAAATAATGCCTGTTTCTTTGACAGTGGTTATCGCTATTGAGGATAAGTCTTGAGAAGGCGACGGGGCCGTATCCGCATTATCAATGGGTGATATTGGGGATTCCTCAATGTCAGTAACCGTTTCGTTATCTACATTATCAATGGATGATATTGGGGATTCCTCAATGTCAGTAACCGTTTCGTTCTCGCTACTAGTTTGTGATGAGGCTTCATTGTTCTCATTACTGGAGTGTGTGTTATCTACTGCCAGAATTTGGCTCTGGGAGTCATCTGGTATTGATTCTTGGGACGATGTATTCGATGTAGGAGCAGTAGAGTCCTGGATCTCAGACTCTACAGATGTTTGATTTTTAGTATCTGAACCTTCCACTGATTGTAAGGATTCATCAGAGTCAGCAGGCTCTATGAGATCTGTACTTTCAAGTAGCTCAGTTTCAGCTGATGCATTTTCTTCTGATTCACTCGTAATGTTGATAGTTTCTGCGTTGCTGCTAATCCCTTGTGGATTTTGTTCGTCAAGATTGGCCTCATCTAAATCAGTTGCTTGCGATTGAGACAAGTCTGATATCTGACTCACGGAAGCAACGGTGGTCTCAAGATTACGTAGTCCATTTTCCGGTTCAGACAGACTACTCAAGCCTGTTGCTGTACTTGGACTACCCAGTTCGATACCTTGTCCTGCTTGTTCGACACTGCTTTGATCGTTATTGGTATTTTGTCCTAGCGTATTTGATTTGGGAGTATATGAGCTTAGTATTATTGGATTGTCCCTATCTCTTAAGGAAACCGAATTTCTTGCATCTAGCCAAGGGGGACTAGCAGAATCAAAATTCTCTGAATTTAGATTGGGCTGATTTAGAGTATCAGGATTATCGGCTGGAGATTTATTGCTTGAGAAATTTAGTGATTCATTAGAGGCATTACCCTCAGCCATGAGGCTCACAAGGGCGGCAGGAAGCACTATAAAAAACCAATCTAGATTGCCAATGGGGAATGAAATATCTTCTTTTTTTAAAAGCTTTTTTAAATAAGCGAGATCTAAAAGCCAGTTTGGGACAATAAAGGGGCGACTTGGTGAAGGTTCTAAGGGTTTTACCAAGGTGACGCCGTATGAGCTGGCATGTTGTTCAATTTTGCGACTAATGAGCTGGCTTCCAGGATACTCGGGTAAGAGCATGGGGATATTTTCCTGAGCGGCCAATCTTACTTCGTATTCAATCCGTTTATCAAGATTATTGGGGCTGGGAGCATGCTCGCTGTAGAAATACCTGTCATTCAGTAGATTGATATCCATTTGGCTCATTTTTCGAGTCAAGTCATGGATATCTGCAGCTAAAAGCCCGTCGACACGCAAGTTTGAGAAAAGGGCCTCAGATATAAGCCATTGAGTATCTGGGCTTCTTTCTCGAAGCTCCTTTCCAGACACTTGGGTACATGTCCAGCGCTGGTCTTGAAAGTGATAGGTGGAAACTAAGACTTTTGACTTCCGTAATCTCTTGCTCAGTTGATCGATAACAGCAGAATATTTCTCGACTGCAAGCAGTTTAAGAGAAAACGCAAGATCTACAGCGAATGGCTTCATGATGTAGGGGCTACCTAAAGAAAGGCAAATGCGATTCAGGCTTTGCTGTGTGGCATATGGGCAGTGATAAATATCAGGCCCAATCTGTATACATCAAATATTCCCGTTATGGGAGTCAAACATAAAAGCAGAGAGAGTTAGAAAATCTATAAATCTACATATATTCCAACTTTCTGGCTTGTGATGGTCTTTTGCCTAAAATTTTAGGCTTTAGCCTCATGAATCATGGTGAGAATGACTCTTAAGACCTTTATTGCGTTTTGAGCTTTGTCTTCTTTGAGGAATTTAGTAATCTTCATGAGGCCTTGCAAGAATTGATTGAGGGCATCTGTAAATCGTTTAGAAAACTGGGGATCATTGTTGTCAGAAGTATTCAAGGCTGTCATTAGAAAGAATGTTAGGAATTCGATCCCAACCTGTTCATCAGTCGATGTGCGAGTGATGTCTTCTAATATGTGCATAATGCCTTTGCTTTGTGACAGCTCTTCAGGAGTCACAAGTATCTGGGCAGTATCTGATTTCAGAAATGGCTGGATTGCATCTAGGCCAACTAGGAAATGATTTAATCCACGGTTGAATTTAAGCACCCCACTGGGTGGCCAATTATCAATATCTAAAAGGTTCAACTCATCCAGGCGATCTACAAGCTCCCCTGCCCTGTGGGTATCCTCAATCAGTAAACGAATTGCTTTGGACTGTACTTTGGATGTTTCGAGTTGAGGCTGCCCTAAAACTTCGTTGGCCGCCTTAATTAACTGCTCGTTCATCCAAGCATTTAGGCTTTTGCTATTCGATTTTGCAACAGCATCTAACATCCGTTGATGGCTTTCGCTATCTGTTCGGAATGGGATATTGTGCTTAGGTTTTCGATTGGATTTACCCACAGTAGGTTTATCCTTATCCTGCTTACGAGGTACAAGTTGCGCTTTGCTATGTGCCCCCGCTCTAAGATTCCGGTTATATCCGCTACCTCCTACATTTGATGTGATACCGCTCACCCTAGCCTCTTTGCACTGTTGCTCTTAAATACATACTACCCGTGATATCAGTTTTAGAGATCACAAAAATGGTGAGTATTTATTCCTAATTTGCCAGAATGACCCCAGGGTGAAGGCATTCCCTAGGTAGCAAGGGTACTTTAGGGCTGCATGCCTACGTTTATTCCAGATATCTAAATAGGGTCAGGAATGACGTTACATTTTGTATTTTTCAGCAGCATCTTTTTGAAAACATTGATAACTCAACCTCCTAGAAGCGATCTCAAGAATGATATCTAAAAGTGATATCATTTTTGAGATCATTGTGTAATCTAGAAATATGAGCTTTCAAAATATGAATTCTGCCTATGAATTCATGCGGATCGGAGATTAATTGACTGGGAGGTCACCATGAATACTTTGGGAAGATCTGGGTTGATGCTGCTGTCTTTGCCATTGGCTCTTGCCGTGATTGCCCCTGAAAAATGGGTGCCAGATAATTGGATAAGAGGGGCCGCAGGGGCCGGTATTTTTGCTTGTTTTGCTTTGGTTAGGCAGCAAGACGGTTCTTTGGGGGATTCATTCGATGAATCTTTGGCCTCTCTAGATGCCAGGCCGTACACGAACTTTACGGTTTATTTGCGGGATAAGGACTCGGAAGAAGTGCCTTTCGCGCAAGTAGCGACAGCGACTGTGGAAGAGCGGATTGAAGCTGGTAAAACTGGCTGGGTAAAGCGTTATGGTGTGCTGTCACGGGCAACGCTTCATCAGGCTTCTGTTTGTGGGGTATTAGAGCCTGGCGAACAAGTGCAAATTATGGCACGTAAAGGAAATACATTGATGGTTTTACCTGTTTCAGGCCTTGATATTGCCTCAATGAATAAGACTGCTGCTTGCCCTTCTAATCCGAAATCCTGACTGATAGTGCTCGATATCGAAGGGTATCCACGGGCATCCACAAGGGAGTGTCCCTACAGGATTGCCTCTCATATGTTGACATCTTTTTGTGATATCAGTTTTGATGCTATCTCTATGAAGGATGCTTAAAAGCCTGCCTAGGATTGTTAGGCAGGCTCTAATGGCACTATTCAGATTTTGAGGCTTCTAGGGCTTTTCTTTGCCGATGAAGGATGGACTTTCTTATGCCCCTACAGCTTCTTTTGCTGCGTAGATTACCTCAGCGGTAATTTCCGTATGCCCTTGCTCACGGGCAAACTTCTCGGTGTTGCGCTTGACCTTGCCACGCACAAACCCAGGGACGCGCTTGAGTTCGGTTAAGCCATCGGGAGTCCAGTTGAGGTCTGCATCGGCAGAAAGTGTCTGGGTGATGGCTTCTTTGGTGTCGTGGCCGCCGAAGATCTCCAGAAGGTGGTCTTCCATGCCCAGGGTGAAAGAGTTGTAGATCAGGTCTACGAGTTGATTGGCTCCTTCGTAACCAAGGAAGGGGCGATAGCCGACCGGGAAGTTTTGCACGTGGATGGGGGCGGCGATCACTCCACAGGGGATATTGAGTCGCTTGCCCACGTGGCGTTCCATTTGGGTGCCGAAGATGGCGGCAGGTTCTAGCTGGGCGATTTTATCTGCGATCGCACCATTATCCTCACTAATCAGCACCTCATCGCAGTAGCCCTCCACCTCCTGGCGGAACCAGGCCTCGTCATACTTGCAGTAAGTCCCCGCCAGCACCACCTTCAGACCCATTTCCCGTGAAAGCACCTTGGTCAGAGCCGCCGCATGGGTATTGTCACCAAACACAACACAGCGCTTTCCAGTCAGGTTTTGGCAATCAATGGAGCGAGAGAACCAGGCCGCTTGGGAGGCAAACCGAGTTTGGTCATCAATAAATTGATCGTAGTTGGCATCCACACCACGGTCGTTCAACAATTTTTGGATAGCACGGATACAGCGGGCCGTATCCACCACACCCATGGGCGTGATATCCACATAGGGCATTTCAAACTCCCGCTGTAGATATTCAGCCGTAAGTGAGCCAATCTCCCGGTAGGGGATCAAGTTAAACCAGGCCTTGGGCAAATTTTTGAGTTCATGGACCGACGCTCCTTCGGGGATCACGGCATTGACCTCAATCCCCAAGTCCGCCATCAGCCGCTTGAGCTCGGTGATGTCGTGGTTGTTGTGGAAACCTAGGGTAGTAATCCCAATGATATTGACCGAGGGCTTCTCTGTTCTCCCTTTGGGCAAGTTTCCTTGCTTAGCCGCTTTCTTAAGATAAAATTCAACAATCTGTTGTAACGTCCGGTCAGCGGCCTGTAGCTCATTGGCACGATAGTGATTCACATCCGCCAGCATGACGTCGCCTTGGGCATCGAGCTGGGCACGCTCAACAAAGTTAGCCAGATCCTCTTGCAGAATACTGGACGTGCAAGTCGGCGTCAGAACGATCAGATCAGGATTTTCCTCCTTATCCTTGCGCGTAATATTATCGACAACCTTTTCTTGGGAACCACGGGCTAATACATGGCGGTCCACAACGCTCGTAGTTACTGGGGTAAAGTCGCGCTCACGGGAAAGCATGGAGCGCATGACATTAAAGTAGTCATCCCCTAAGGGGGCGTGCATGATGGCATGGACATTCTTAAATGAGCTGGCAATGCGCAAGGTGCCAATGTGGGCAGGACCTGCATACATCCAATAGGCCAGTTTCATAAAAAGCGCTCCAAGAAAAAAGATCTAAGGTAGGTTAGGGCAACGGACCGAGCTTCAGGTGTTCAAGCTTTGATTACCCAACCCTCAGAATATGAGAGTCCCTAGGATGGCATCGTCATTGCTCAACGATTCGCAACGCTTTGTAAGAATGAGTCACGTTTAGCGAAGTGGGTGGTCCTGCTGTAGGGGCATTGCATGCAATGCCCCTACAGCAGGACCCGAACCAGTTACCTAAAGATGCATAATGATTTTCACATTTATGCAAGCATTGCGACCTTGAACTCAGGGAGCATGGGTTTATGGCCTCAAAATAAGGCTCTTTAACCTAAAGTTCATAGTTCAAAACTCATAACTTTAAGTTGATATCACCCTGATTGTTCTGGAACTACCCCAATCTCTCGTGGAGTATCTCTTAACGAAATTAATCAGTGTTCCCTTAGGAGGCCACCATGCGGTCTATAGTCAGTAGTCTAGGTTTAATGGGTGTATTGCTAGGATTGGCCATGCCCGTGTCGGCCGAGGTGCTGCTACAGGCTGGCGCGACAGAAACCAAGCTAGTCACCGCTGAGTCTCATCGACCTTTGCGCCATCGGTTGACAGCTGAGGCAGGTCAGACAATTGCAATTCAGCTAAAGTTGGCTAACAACAATCCTGACATTGTGAGTCGTGTGGCCGTGTATGCAGAAGGCAAGTACACGCCTCTGGAGGTCGATAGTCAGGTAAGCTATCGAACCGTTGACCCTACACAGAAATCTCAGATTAGTCATCTCATTGTGCTAACGTTACCTGGCGATCGGGGTAGCGGTCGAGTGGCCTATGAGATTGAGCCGCTGTTTGACTATGATGGGTCGCCTCAGTTTGGTATGGAAGCGTCTGTAGAGACAACTGATGGATTGATGCCATCAACGGTGCGCTATCGGATGATGGTGGAGACAGCAACGGTGTCTCAAAAGTTGTTACTGGAAGCTCAAGAACGGCAGGCTCGAGCGGATTATGAAGGTGCTATTGCCACTTATACCCGCGCCATTAACCTCAATCCTGACATTGCTGACTTCTATGCCCAGCGGGGGAGTGCCTATTTGGCTCTGAGTGAAGCGACCGATGTGTCCTCTACCGTGCAGCAAGCGTCTGCCGTGCAGCAAGCGTCTGCCGTGCAGCAAGCGGTTGTCACCGACTGGGAAACAGCGGTGCAGCTCTATGAACAGGTGGGTTATGGTACAGCGGCTAATTCACTGCGTTTTCAGCTTAATCAGCTGGTTGAACAGGGCGAATAGAACATTCACAATCCAATACGCTTGTAGGGGAACCCCCTTGTTGGGTGCCCTATGAATAAAGAAATACAGCAAGGAATTAACCAAGCGCCATCCCATGCGGCACAATACGGTTAGTTCCTGTTGTGGTTTTGTTGTCATGCACATTCGACACTCTGTGACAGCATGGGGTTATTCAACAGTTGCAAAACATTACGCCCCTTAGATCACTTCCCCAAACATGCCAAAATCCTGACAGAGTAACCTCCTCCTCAAAGAACTTATGAAGCAATCTGTCATTCAAGTAGATGCCTTTACAGATAAACCCTTTGCAGGCAATCCTGCAGCGGTATGCGTCAGCCAATCACCGCTGGACGAGGCCTTGATGCAGCAGATTGCAACGGAGATGAACCTCTCAGAGACCGCATTTCTCTATCCGCTAAAGGAAGAAGGCAACTACAGCCTGCGCTGGTTCACTCCTGCCGATGAAATTGACCTCTGTGGCCATGCTACCTTGGCCAGTGCCCATGTTCTCTGGACCGAAGGTCACCTCGAAGCAGGCATTACTGCTCGATTTCAAACAAAAAGTGGTGAGCTACTCGTCGCTCAGCATGGAGAGCTACTGCGCATGAACTTTCCTGCCCAGCCGGTACATGATGCACCGATTTCTCCGGCCATGGTAGCGGCGATGAACCATGCGGATATTGTTCATGGTTCGCGCAATGATACTAACTACTTGGTGGAGTTGCGATCGCACCAAGCTGTCGTTAACCTCACTCCCGACCTCAAGAAAATCGCCAAACTTCCCTACCAAGGTGTCATTGTTACCAGTGCGGGAGACACCCCCTACGACTTTGTCTCCCGCTACTTTGTCCCAGCCATGGGCATCCCTGAAGATCCCGTTACCGGTTCTTCCCATTGTTCGTTAGGCCCCTACTGGCAAGCCAAACTAGGCAAAGACAAAATGTTGGCCTACCAAGCTTCAGGCCGTGGTGGAGAGCTGCATGTGGAATGTACTCCTGAGAGAATTTACATTAGTGGTCAGGCCATTACAGTGATGCGAGGGGAATTGTTGTTGTAAAAGATGTTGGCAATAAGAAATAGAACATCCACTAAAGACTCCAAAAAGAGTCGATACAACTATTAATAGTAATGTTAGCAACAGGGAAATTATCGCCTAGAGGCCATGAGTACATAGCCAGATAATTTTACCCATGTCTTTATTTTCAGTTTTGGGGAATTCAGATGGGCTGTGATCTCACATCATTGGCGTAAACGAGTTGGCCGAGATTAAACCCAGTTTGTTATAGGAGTTCCATATTCCTATGGAATTCCCACATTCAATGGTAACAGTAGCCAAACGAACAGAACCCCCTGAGGGAATGATCTTTAGTAGTATCAATCTAAGTAAAGCCAGAGAATGAAATAGGCATCCACGAATTAGTCGTCGCGGACAGCTTTGTGTGTGTGTGTGAAAAAGAAAGAAGCCTTGGTTCCACTTTGTCATTGAGACGAAGCGAGTTGCGTTGTTCTTGAACGCCTCAGCCAGGATGCTTGGCAGCTGTTCAAATGATTTATTTCTACAGATTTTAAGCAAAACTAGCTGGAGAAATTAAGTATGGTTGGTACAGTTCACAAGACTTTAGAAGTTGTTCATGGTGCTTGTCCTCACGATTGCCCTGACACCTGTTCAATGTTAGTGACGGTGGAAGATGGACGAGCCACTAAAGTAGAAGGAAATCCTGAGCATCCCTTCACCCAGGGCACACTCTGCGGCAAAGTCAGCGACTATCTCGATCGCGTCTACAGTGAAGATCGCCTATTGTATCCCATGCGTCGGGTAGGCCCCAAGGGGAGTGGCCAGTTTGAGCGCATCAGCTGGGATGAAGCACTGACAACGATTACAGAAAAATTCAAGGCAACCATTGCTGAATATGGCGCGGAAGCGATTATGCCTTGCAGCTACCTGGGCCATGAAGGATTACTCAACGGACTGACCGTTGGTGATGCCTTTTTTAATCGCTTGGGGGCAACGGTTACCGAGCGTACTATGTGCATTTCTTGCACCAGCACGGCCTACTTGATGACCTACGGACCTACCCACGGTACTGACCCCGATACCTTCCGCCATTCTAAGTATATTGTTCTTTGGGGATGCAATGCCCTTAGCACCAATGTACATCTCTGGCCATTTATTCAAGCAGCTCGGAAAAATGGGGCCAAGCTTGTTTCCATTGATCCAGTGAGAACGCGTACCGCTAAGCAATCTGATTGGCATATTCCAATACGACCTGGAACCGATGGGGCATTGGCCTTAGGCATGATGCATGTGATCATCAATGAAGGATTAACCGATGATGATTATATTGAAAACTATACCGTTGGCTTTGAGGAACTCAAGGCTCGAGTTCAGGACTATCCTCCCGAAAAAGTTGCTGAGATTACAGGTATTGCCACTGAAGACATTATTACCCTGGCACGAGAATTTGCTGCGACCCAACCTGCTGTTATTCGTATTGGTGTGGCCTTAGAAAAGAACGCTGGCGGTGGCCAGGGCATACGGGCCATTAGTTGTTTACCTGCCCTGGTGGGTGCCTGGCGTCATCTTGGTGGGGGTATGTTACAAGCGCCCATGTGGCCATTTCCCATTCGTTGGGATGTGGTGCATCGTCCCCACTTTATTAAGCCGGGTACAAGAGTCTTAAATCAGTGGCAACTGGGTCGGATTTTGACCAATGAGGTGCCCTTGGATCCCCCTGTGAAGATGTTGTTTGTGTATAACTGTAACCCGGTTACCCAGGCAGCTGAGCAGGAGAAAATTCTGACTGGACTGGCCCGTGACGATTTATTTACAGTAGTGAGTGAACAGTTCTTAACCGATACGGCTGATTATGCCGATATTGTCCTGCCCGCTACTACCCAGGTGGAGAATCTGGATTTGATGTTCTCCTGGGGCCATACCTATGTCACCCTCAATAATGCTGCGATCGCACCCCTGGGCGAAGCTGTCTCCAACACCGAATTATTCCGCAGACTAGCGGCCAAGATGGGCTTTGAGGAAGACTGCTTCAAACTCAGCGATGAAGAATTAACCATGGAAGTGTTGGATTGGTCAGCCCCAGTGATGGACGGCATTGACATGGATGTGTTGAAAGCCCAAGGGTACGCCAAACTCAAGATCGAAGATGTCCCCCACGCGGAGGGTAATTTTCCCACCCCTTCTGGCAAGTGCGAATTTGTCTCTGGCATGGGTGTGGACAGTAACTTTGTCTTACCCGCATTCCGTCAGGGGTACGAGACCTATGAACCAGGTGAGCCAGTCGATCCATTACCCACCTTTACCCCCCAGCGAGAATCCGCCCGCAGTAATCCAAAACTGGCTGAGCGCTATCCCCTTAGTTTAATGTCCGCCAAGCCTCACCAGTTTGTTAACTCCTGTTTTGCCAATTTGCCCAAGCATGCCAAATTGCAGGGCGGTCCCCGGCTGATTATCCACCCTGAAGATGCCAAGGCGCGAGACATTACCGATGGTCAGCTGGTAAAAGTATTTAACGATCGCGGCATATTCCAGGCCCCGGCCATGATTAACGATATGACGCGTCAAGGGGTGGTAGTGGCTCCCCTGGGATACTGGCGTAAGCTCAACCCGGCAGGCGGCACAGTAAATGCTGCCACATCTGCCACATTTACCGACATGGGCCATACGGCTGCGGTGGGTGACTCTCTTGTAGAAGTTGCTGTTGCTGTCGAAAACCAGTCTCCCCTAAGAACACAACTCCTATCAATGATTTCTAGCCTATTCGCCCGAGTAAAGAAAGCAGAGACACCCACAAAAGTTGGCGTTTAGGAATTGGTAAATAGGTGTCTTAAATTATAAGAGATTCAAAATACAGGAGTCAGGAGCTAGAAGTCTTTTTCCATTCTGACTCCTGACTTCTGAATACTCACTCTCACATATCTGAGTTTCTATTTCGTTGACTTACTGATAACCAATGACTCAATTTTTTCGATTTGAAGCTGATTTTGTTGACTCGCTGCGCTGTATTCCCATGCAGGTACGCTACAAACTCGATACCTGTGGGATCAAGCTGAAGCTGCATCAGTGGAGCAAGTTTTCTGAACGCGATCGCAGACTCCTGGCCGAGATTCCTTGCCAAACCGCAGAAGATATTCAAATTTATCGAGAACATCTCCAACAGCTGGTCAAAACAAGAGTAGGAGAAGTGGCCAAGGATCTTCCCATTGAAGCAAATCCAGATTGGGAAAAGATTACTACAATTCCTGCCTCAGTGGCTGAAAAGGCAGATGAAACGGGTGTTAACTTAAATTTAGAACATTGGCAAACGTTAACAGACATCCAACGCTTTGCTCTGATCAAACTCAGTCGTTCTAACCATGAGAACCGCAATTTTCTACCAGCCCTCAAGGAGTTTCAAGTGGTCTAAATAGTTCTCGTGCTCGCTTACCATCGGTAGGGGCTGAAAATGTGCTCAAGAATTAGTTGCTTGGCTAAGATCGACTGATAATTCCTCCAACACTTCCCTCTTCAGGGTCTCAATATCGTTTTCCCCTGATTCTCGCTGACCACCAGGAATGTAAAACAGTTCTTTCCCATAGGAGCGAACGCATAGAAGCTTGTGATCATGGCACTCATATGAAATCCTGGTTGACAGCATCCGATATCGAAGGGCATCCACAAGGGAGTGCCCCTACAGAATTATCCATTTTGGTATCACTATTGCCAGGGTAATAATCTGTGGATGCAGAAATTATGTCGCGCTATTGCCGTAGGGATGCTGTTGCTGCTTGATCTACGTCTAAGGTGACCGGATCGATTACTACACTATAGTCTTGCCGTGCAGATTCTACGGTGAGAAACTCATCTAAGACATCTTCTACAACTAAGGCTGGAGAACGCTTCAGGGGATTACCATAGCCACCACCGCAAGGGCTAATGGTGCGTAGGGTGTCGCCAGGCTTAGTTTTTCGACAGGGAAATTTAGACGGTAAAATTTGCACCTCGTCCTCATCTGGATTGAGAATTTGTACGCCACCAGGGGTACCATCTTCTCCACCAAAGATGCCCCAGGGCGCATACTTATTGCCTTCTCCTTCTAAGGACATTTGTCCTGGTGCGAGAAACTGAATATCTCGAATGGAACCCAGACCACCCCGCCATTTACCCGCACCGCTGGCATCTTCAATCAGTTCATAGCGAGTTACCCTCAGGGGTAAATGGGCTTCAATATCTTCAATGGGATTGTTGCGGGTGTTGGCATAGAGCGTATCCACCCCATCCATGCCATCTTTACCATAGCGTCCCCCATAGCTACCTTCGGTGATATCCATATAAACCCAATAGTCTTCATCCACAGCACCGCTGTAGGAAACAACTTTGATATTACCGATACCACCGCTGACATTTTGGGGCGCTACCTGGGCCAGGGCCTTCATCAAAGTATCAGCAACAATATTGCCTGGACAACAGCGGGCAATCACTGGGGCGGGATAAATGGGATTTGCCAGACACCCTTTGGGTGCAACAATGTGGATAGGACGCGCCAGGCCAGAATTCTGGGGCACATATTCCATCAACGCTGTGTCTAGCAAGACAGAACGCAGGGTGACAAAAATAGCAATATCCACGGTGCCGACAAAGGGCATATTGATGGGACGATCGTCTACCTGGGGGGCTGTGCCAGTGAGGTCGATGGTCATGTCGCTACCGACGATGGTGACGGTGACAGCAATCTTTAAGTCTTTTTTGCTGGGATCTGGATCATCCAAGAATCCATCGATAAAACCTTCCGCAGAGTAAGTACCATCCGGCAGCTTTTCAACAGCCTGACGAATCATCCGTTCGGAATAGTTCATCAAGACTTCACTAGCTGCCAATACCGTATCTAGACCATACTGGTCCACCAATTCCAGAAACCGTTGTTCCCCCACACGACAGGCCGCCACCTGGGCTTCAATATCTCCCACTACTACCTGGGCACTGCGAATGTTTTGTCGCAGCATGCGCCACACCTGACGATTTTTGACCCCCTTTTCATAGATCTTCACCGCCTTGAACTGGAGTCCTTCAGCAAAGGCATCCACGGCATCGACAATACCGCAGCTACCGGGAGATGAGGAGCCAATATCCAGGTGGTGGGCTGTGGTAAAGGAATAACCAATTAGCTCTTCTCCCCGAAAGATGGGAATACCAATACCAATGTCTGGCCCGTGGGAAGCACCGTAGTAAGCGTGATTATGCAGAATCACATCACCGGGGTAAAACTCTTCCCCATCTTCTTCCATGGCTTTGAGTACGCCTCGCATGTAGCCAGGGATAGGCCCAAGCTGTAGAGGCGTGCTATAGGCACATTCGGCCAGTTGCTGACAGTCGGCATCGAGAATGGCGGCACCAAAGTCCTCTGACTCACGGATGATACTGGAGTAGGACATACGGGCAAGTTTGTGGCCCATTTCCAAGGCAATGCCGTTGAGGGCTCCGGCGAGGACCTGGGCAGTGACGGGGTCGATTTTTGGGAGTTGGCGGGGTTTGGTGGGGGAGATTGTCATGGTAATAAGGTGGTACAGACGTTCCATGGAACGTCTGTACATTGGGGAGAGGGATTATTAGGCGGGGCTTTGGGCAGTGGCCATTTCTAGGGCTTTGTCTATGGGGGAGTCATCGGTTACGCGAATGACCAGGTTGCCGTTGGGTTCTACGGTGGTGCGGCTGTGGGGAGGTAACAGAATCGTGGAGTCTTTTTGGAAGATGACGGCAGGGCCTTCGATGTGGGCTCCGATGGGGAGTCGGTCTCGGTCGAAAAATTGGGTGGAGTATTTTTCGAGCTGGCCGTTGACTCGGAAGTAGGTGACGGCGGTTTTGAGCCAGGCGTCTTGCAGGTCTCCTTTGGCAGGGGCGGGGAAGTCGGAGAGTTTGGGCATGGGGCCAGTGCCGGTGACCCTGAGGGTGACTAACTCTACCGGGTTTTCTGGAAAGGCATGGCCATATTCGGCGGTGTGGAGATCGTGAAACTGTTGCCAGACAGATTGCAGAACAGTTTCATCTAGAATGCCGCCGGGCACTTGGGCTCGCAACTCGTAACCCTGACCCACATAGCGACAGTCGGCAAACCGTTGTAGAGTCATATCTGTTTCGCTAAAGCCATCGGCCCGGAGTTGTGCTTTCACCTGCTCTTCCAGGGATTGTAAGTCGGCATTGAGCTTGGACAAATTGGGTTCGGTGCTGAGGGTAAATTCGTTTTGAATCAGATCATGCTTAAGGTCGGTAGTGAGCAGGCCCATGGCGGAGGTAATGCCGGGATAGCGGGGGACAATCACTTCGGGGATACCGAGGGATAGGGCCACTTCAGCAGCGTGGAGGGGACCCGCACCCCCTTGAGCTACTAGGGCAAACTTGCGAGGGTCTTGCCCTTTTTGAATGGTGCGGGAGCGGATGGCATTGGCCATATTGTTGTTAACAATGGTGAGAATCCCTGCTGCTGTTTCGTGAAGGTCTAATCCCATACGATCTGCTAACGCTTGCACTGCAGCAAAGGCTTGCTCTGGGTAGATGGTCATTTCACCACCGAGAAAATATTCTGGGTCCAGTCGATTGAGAACAACGTTGGCATCGGTCACTGTTACCTCAGTGCCACCCTTGTCGTAGCAGACGGGACCGGGTTCAGCTCCGGCACTGCGAGGACCGACGCGAAATGCTCCACCTGTATCAACATAGGCAATGCTGCCGCCACCGGCACCAATGGTATGCACATCGATCATGGGCACCATGACGGGGTATCCGGCAATCCAGGTATCTCTTGCTGTGGCTTCAGCAAAGCCCCGTTCGGTAACAATACCAATGTCGGTACTGGTGCCACCCATGTCAAAGGTAATTAAGCGATCGCGATTAGACTGAGTGCCCGCAGCTGCACCGCCCAGAACACCAGCGGCTAACCCTGATAACAACAACGTAACGGGTTGCTCTCCGGCTACATCAGCTGTGGCTACTCCACCGTTGGAGCGCATGATGTGCAGTTCGCCCCGTACGGATTGTTTTTTCAGGCTCTGACTGAGGTTGTTGATGTAGCGTTTCACTTTAGGACCAACAAAGGCGTTAATACAGGCGGTGGTGAATCGTTCAAATTCTCGAAACTGGGGAAAGATACTGGCGCTGGTAGTGATAAAGGCTTCGGGGTAGAGCTCTTGGGCCAGGTTGGCTACCCGTTCTTCGTGGCGGGCATCAAAGTAGGAGTTGAGAAAACAAATGGCGATGGATTCGACTCCGGCTTCTTTGAGTTCGAGAATGGCGGTTTTGGCTTCGGCTTCGTTTAAGGGGGTGAGAGTTTCGCCTTTGGGGTCGAGGCGTTCTGAAACCACTTTGCGATCGCGCCTTTTTACCAACGGTCTCGCCTGCCAGGGAATATCCTGCATGATGGAATAGTGCTGGGGGCGTTGATGACGACCAATATGGACAATATCCCGATACCCCTTAGTGGTCACCATGCCCGTACGAGCCCCATCATGGGTGAGTAGCGTATTGGTAGCAATAGTCGTACCGTGGAGCACATGCTCAATGTCACCGTAGTCAGCCTGGGCCATCTGACATAGAGTTTCAATCCCCTCAATCATGGCAATGGAGGGATCATCCACCGTTGTCGGCACCTTATGGATCCAGGTCTGTTGTTGCGCCACATCCGCCAAGATTAAGTCAGTAAACGTGCCGCCAATGTCTACGCCGATCAGTTTCATGCTGGGTCCCCAAGATAGAAGCCGCCGTTGGAATCTTAAGCATTTACCCCTAGACAAAGTGTTCAGCACGGACCATTTAATTTTTTCCTAATCATGGGGTGGATACATATCAACAAACTGTAATACTCTAAGACATGCTCTACTTGGAGGTGAGCTGTGCCCACTCTCCCGTATTCAACGTTTGGAATTACGATGAAAAAGATGTTCCAACAAGGTTGTGCCAAACAACAATGCGATAACCTGATTAATCGTCCCCGCCGTAACCCCTAACTTATGTGCCATTTGGGATACCCGAGTATGGTGGGTTGTAGGGCGGCATTCCGGCCCTGCCCATGGGGAAACCCCAGTTTGCCTAGATGGGATAACGTGGATATTTCCGGAAAGGGAACTCGGAGGGACCCCAAGCAGCATCTTTAAACACCCCATCAATATCCTACACTACGTTTCCCCAACAACCTCTCTAATACTCCGAATATAGTTACTCTAGCTATAGCCAAAATCACGAACTTATTATGGTTACTGTCACCCTACAAACCAATCACGCTCGCCTCCAACAACGCCTCAACGATCTCTCCACCATCGGCGTACTCCCCTATGGTGGAGTACGCCGCATGGCCTATAGCCCAGAAGACTTAGCCGCTCGCCAGCAGATGATTACCGCCATGGAACAGGTAGACATGGCCATCACCATAGATGCCGCTGGCAACATCATCGGACGCTACAGCGGTACCCAAGATCTACCCGCTCTAGCCACTGGCTCCCACATTGACACAGTCCCTGCCGGGGGGCGCTATGACGGAGCCCTGGGAGTCCTTGCTGGCATCGAAGTTGTTGCCACTCTGCACGAAGCTGGACAACGCCTTAAGCATCCTATTGAAGTGATTGTATTCACCGATGAGGAAGGGGAGATGATTGGTAGTAAGGCCATGGCAGGTACAGCCCATTACACCGATGCAGAGTTCTATCAAAGACTGGATGGCACTTCAATTCAAACCTGTTTACAACGGATTGGTGGAGATTGGAAGCAGCTGGCCACTGCTCAACGAACATCCCAGGATGTAGCGGTTTATCTGGAATTACACGTAGAACAAGGCGGTGTACTGGAAGCAAGAGAATGCCAGATTGGTGTAGTCCAGGGCATTGTTAGCCTACAGCGCTATCTGGTGACCATTTCGGGGCGTCCTAATCACGCGGGCACCACTCCCATGGATATGCGCCAGGACGCTCTCTATGCGGCTTCTTTATTAGTGGCAGCGGTACATGATGTGGCTGTGGATATTCCTGGTGACCAGGTAGCCACGGTGGGGTATTTGGATGTGACTCCCAATGCTGCCAACATTGTACCGGGGCAGGTAGATCTCACCATTGATATGCGAGATTTATCTCTAGAGACGATTGAGACGATGGTGAATGCTTTGCAACAAAGGGTACAGAAAATTGAAGTGACTACCGGTACTCAGATTCAGTTAGAACGGCAACATGCAGTGGAGCCCACCCTGGCTAGTCCCAGGATTCAAGAGACTATTGCCGCTGTCTGTGACTCCCTAAAGCTGAGCCATTACTCTATGCCCAGCCGCGCCATTCACGATGCTCAGGAAATGGGTCGATTTACCCAAATGGGCATGATTTTTGTGCCCAGCCAGGCAGGAGTGAGCCATGCGGAAGATGAATACACTTCGCCAGAACAATGTGGCCAGGGGGCAGATGTGTTGTTACATACGCTATTGCAGCTTGATCTAAATTTGTTGTAGAGGTTGAGGAGTTGATCGTTACTTAACGTCTGTAGGTATTTGAATATCTCCGAAAGTCTTTTTCAAGATCTGCCAGCATTGTTCAGCAATAGTCAACAATTGCCCATCGCTGTAGAATGCTCCTACGAATTGGCAGCCCAAAGGTAATCCATTTGCTGTGTAGCCCAAAGGCATATTCAACGCGGGTAAACCACAGAGGGTCCACAGGCCACAAAATATGGGTGAGCCTGTATTTTCTAACCCCAAGGGGGCAGGTCCTGTGGTCACCGGAGTGATGACAGCATCGTATTGAGCAAATATAGGGGCCAGTAGTTCACGGTAGCGATCGCGACCCTGACAGGCTTGTTGATAAGCGTTATCAGAAATAGACTGCCCTCGTTTTAACCAGCTTTCTAATAATGGAGAACACTGGTCAGGATACTCAGTTAAAAGGGTGCCGTGATTTTGATAAAGCCCGTAGGCACAAAGTTTTTGAACAATGCTCCAATACCGATCAAATTCGGTAGGCAACGACACCAGGTCAACAGTCACATCCGCCTGTCTCAACACATCAACCGCTTGCAACAATCGAGATTGGGCAACCTCCTCTGCATGCCTCCAGTGGGGCGTTTTGATCAGCCCTAATCGGATTGATCGGCCCTCATTCTCTAGCTTTCCTGACCAAGGTTGTTCAAAGGAAACGATCTGTTCAGAGGACTGACAATCCGGAGCTCGAACATCTGGTTTTACCAAAACAGTCAACAATCGTTGAATATCATCTAAGCTACGGGCAAACACACCCACATGATCTAATACCTGGGAAACTGGCATCATGCCGTAGCGAGAAATTAAGCCAAAACTGGGTTTAAACCCAAATACTCCGCAGTAGGCTGCCGGTCGTAACACTGAGCCCATGGTCTGAGAGCCGATAGCTAATGGCACCATGCCATCGGCCACGGCTGCGGCTGAACCACTGGAACTACCCCCAGGAGTATGAGCCATATTGTGGGGGTTAGTTGTCGATCCTGCAGTGGCTGTGGCCAAAGCTGTAGTCACCGTCTTACCCAGAATGATGGCTCCAGCAGATTTAAGGTTCGAGACAACCGCCGCTTCATACTTCAGATATCGATTTTGATAAATTTCTGTTCCCCAGCAGGTGGGCATCTCCAATGTGGCAAAAATATCTTTTACTGCGACCGGAATACCTAAAAGAGGATAAGACTCAAAGCTTACAGGCTTAGGGGTTTGGGGGCCTGAACAATTGATAGTTCCTTGTTCAGAAATATCCTTAAGCACCTGTTCCCACTTATCCGCCTGTTTTTTGGCATGGTCAATATCAAGATATGTCCATGCACGCACCTGGAATTCTCGTAACTCAATTCGCTGAAGGCAAACCTGCAATAATTCTGCAATGCTTGACTCCCCTGTTGCCAGTTTGTCAGCTACAGCTTGAACACTCAAACTATTTAAGGATGGTAGTGGGAGTATCATTTTTATTTAAAATTTACAAAAAAACACTTAGATTCTCAGAGAAGCGTATTGTTTTATACGGTCTTTAAAAAAGATTTCACTTATCATATTCTCCATAGCTCAGTCTAAGCTTGGCGTGGTTTAGGCTTTAAAGTAAGGTGTTTCGGGCACTAGCGCAACATTCCCTGAAGCCCTTTCTGGAGCAGTATTAGCTTAGTTTTTTATAGTTAGCTGTAGCAGTTGGGGCCTCACTAGACTTCTCTTACGAAGTTTGTTGTCTCAGCGAATTATGCCATGCCGTCCACTCTCATCCGAGGCAAATATGTTATTTGCAAAGCTATCAGTCGCACGGAGGCTGAGATTATTGAAAATGGTGCCGTTTTTGTAGAAGATGGCAAAATTGTAGAGATCGGTTCTTACCAAGAATTGTCGGCTAAATATCAGTCGGATCATGCGTTGGGATCAGCTCACCATGTGGTGATGCCGGGCTTTGTTAACAGCCACCATCATGTGGGGTTAACCCCCTTTCAGTTGGGCTCGTTAGATTATCCCCTGGAGCTGTGGTTTGCCAGTCGCCTATCCGCCAGACAAGTCGATTTTTATCTGGATACTCTATACTCCGCTTTTGAAATGGTGGAGTCAGGGATTACTACGGTGCAACATATCCATGGTTGGTTGCCAGGACCGGCCACCCTGTGGCCAGAAATCACGAGTAAAGTGCTCCAGGCCTATGAAGATATTGGCATGCGGGCCTCCTACTGTTTTGGTGTGCGTACCCAAAACCATTTTGTTTATGAATCTAACGATGAGTTTGTTGCTAAATTACCGCCCAGCATTGCAGCGGATATGGAGGCTATTCTCAAGCCCCACGAGGTACCTTTGGAGGATTTTCTCTGGTTCTTTGAAACCCTCTGGAAGAAATGGGAAGGCGCTGCCGATGATCGCATTCGTCTACAGCTAGCACCGGCGAATCTTCACTGGTGTAATGATGCTGCGATTACCACCCAAACAGAGTATGCGCACAAGTACGGTGTTGGCATGCACATGCATCTGCTGGAAACGCCGTACCAGATGGAGTATGCCCATCGTCGTACGGGGACCTCAGCGGTGAAGCATCTCCATAAGTTGGGTGTGTTAGGTCCCCATTTAACCCTGGGACATGGTGTGTGGCTCACGGAAGAAGACATCGATCTGATTGCTGAGACGGGCACGATGATATGTCACAACGCCAGCTCTAATCTGCGGCTACAAAGTGGTGTTGCTCCGCTCAACCATTACGCTCAGAAAGGGGTAAGAGTGGGCATGGGGTTGGATGAGGCTGGCATCAATGATGACCGTGACATGCTCCAGGAAATGCGGTTGGTGCTCAAACTACACCGAGTGCCCGGTATGGATTCCCTGGTACCTGCGGCTCCTCAAGTCTTTCAGATGGCGACAGAAAATGGAGCCCATACTACGCGCTTTGCAGATGAGGTGGGTGTGTTAGAGCCTGGCAAAGCGGCTGATCTGGTAGTAATGGATTGGCAGCATCTGGCTTATCCCTATCTCGATGACACTATTCCTGTTTTGGAAGCTGTGATTCATCGCAGTCGTACCCACGGTATTGATGCGGTTATGGTGGCAGGTGAGGTGATTTTAGAAAAGGGCAAGTTTATCCGAGTGGATAAGGATGCGCTGTTGGATGAGTTAGCCGAAATGCTCAAGGCTCCCCTCACACCGGATGAATTGCGCCGTCGTGAGCTGGCCAAAGAAGTCTTTCCCTATGTGAAAAAGGTCTATGACGGTTGGTTTAGACCAGATGCCTATAAGTCGCATTACTGTAGCAGTTGTCAAACCTATCATCCACCGTCGGGGTGATGCCTTATGCTCAAAAACTTTTTCTTATCTCAGCTCGTAAGCCTCGTGACTTGATCAATAAATTGAACTAAGGAGATTTAATTATGTTTTATTCTCGCACTAACCGTCGTCGTTTTCTTGGGATGAGTCTGGGCGCAGCGATGACGCCTTCTCTACTATCTTTCTTAAGCAGCTGCGCACCGGGCAAAAAACCTGCTGCCTCAGGCGGTTGGGATGGTCGTGAGATTAAGTTTGCCCACGGGGCGGGTCTGTGTAATATGCCCTTGTTTTACTCTGCTGAGAAAGAGCTATTTGCCAAGTATGGGTTTAAGGGAACAGCGGCTCTAACACCGATGCCGGCTGATGTGGCGGTGCAATTGGCCACTGGCCAGGTGGAGATGGCGGTGATTCCGTTTACCAATGCGATCGCAGCCTACACCCAGGGTGCCTCCTTCCAAGTTGTTGCAGGTAGTGGCGTCGAAGGTCTGGTTATTGTCGCTAAACCCGAAATTAAATCCTTTGCCGATCTAAAGGGCAAAAAAGTTGCCACCTTCCAGGCCGATACCCTGGATGTCATCGTCTATGACTACCTGAAAAAAGAAGGGATGACCTATGACGACGTGGAAATGGTCTATCTTGGCGACTCCACTGAACTGTTAAACGCTTATCTGGCAGGACAGGTGGATGCCGTCAGTCACATTGAGCCCTATGCCACCAAGGCCAAAACCCAGACCAATGGCAATATCCTCGGTAATGGTGTTGATATTTACGGCAGTGGCTATCCCGACTGTGTGCTCGCGGTTCGTAATGAGATTATCGAAAGCGAGCCCGAGATGGTTAAAGATGTAATTCGGGTCTTCTTTGAAGCTCAGTACGAGATTGAAAGTAACTTTGAAGGGGCAGCCCAAGCGACCATCGATAAGTATTACAAGACCGATATGGAGAGCCTGTTGGCCTCTGCCCAGGCTCAGCCTCCTGGTGTGGATGTGCGGGATAAGCGTAACTTTATGTATGAGCGGGCAGAGAGTATGAAAGAGTTGAACTACATTAATACGGATCTGGATGATAACTTTGTTAATTTCTCGTTGCTAGAAGAGGTGATTGCTGAGAGCCCAGAGTTATGGGAGCGGGTTAAGGTTAAAGTGACTGCTTAAAACTGATTAAGAACAATTTCGTGATTGGGGGATTAACCTTTATCATTACCCCGCCGTAACTCACACCTCACCAGAATGTTTGCTATTAGCGACCACCCTGTCGGGGGGGGGTGGGGGAGTCTAGGCCCCCACGAACAGGAGGGGTTCGGGGAGGAAAGCCCTGAGCAATCCTTATCGCCATTTGCCGATGTTGACAGTAATGTTTCAGGATATCGATTGGATGCAAAACCGGCTGCTTGGGGTCCCTCCGAGTTCCCCAAACCCCCTGGTTAGGGCCGGAACGCCGCCCTAAAACCCACCGTACTAGGGTATTCCTAATAGCATTAAGTTGGGGTTACGGCGAGGTTGATTATAGATGTTCTGGATCGGTTTCTGCGGAGGGGTTTAGGCGTAAAACTCAAGTCATGAGGTTGTTGTCTAGTGTTTCCTTCATTGTTAGTGGTATATGCCCAAACTTGATTCCTCCATCCCTAAAAACATGCAATTAAAATCGTCTGTCACTCCAGCCACACCTCGTACCACTGGAGCACGGGGTCGTTGGTGGCAGGGTGTGGGCACCTCTGTCATGTGGTGGTGTCTATCTTTGGGGCTGTTTATTGGCATTTGGGAACTGGTGACTGCCCTGGGATGGGTAAACACATTAATCTTGCCCCCACCCCATGAGTTTATTGCTGAAATTGGTAATCAGGAACAGTTTCTTGCCCCAAGAATCGGGGTGGAACGTACGGGGGGAAACTTTGTTTTGCTCACTGCCATTGTGGCTACCCTAAAACGAGTGGTGGCAGGGTTGATACTGGGCTTTATTGCCGCCATTGGGGTGGGTGGCCTGGCCTGTTACTTTAAGATTTTTGGTAAACTCACCCTCCCTGTCATTACCCTGTTAGCTCCCATTGCTCCCATTGCCTGGATTCCCTTTGCCATCATGGCCTTTGGCATTGGGGATAGTGCGGCAATTTTTGTGGTGTTTATTGGTATTTTCTTCTTGCTTACCCTGGCAACGGTGAATGCCATTAACAATGTCAACCAGTTGTATATCAATACGGCGAGGGTCTTAGGGGCCAGCCGTCGCCAGGTGATGTTTAAGGTGATCTTACCGGCAGTTATCCCCGACTTGTTTTTTATCTTGCGGATTAACTTTTTTGCGGCCTGGATGGCGGTACTGGCGGCTGAGATGGTGGGGGTAAATACCGGACTGGGGGCCATTGTTATGGTGGGGCGACAGATGTTTAATGCCAAGCTGATGTTTTTGGGCATGGCAGTGATTGGGGTGGTGGGATACCTGCTGGATGTAGGGTTTCGACAGTTGCAGCAGCGAGTGCTGTGGTGGAAAGGGTCAGCGCAAATCTAGTAGGGTGGGCATTGCCCACTGTCCAGGAAGGTTTATTTTATGAGTGAAATTGTTTGCGATCGCATCAGTAAAATCTGGAACCCTGACACCAACGAAGCCAATTTAGCCATTGACGACATCAGTTTCTCCGTGGAACCAGGGGAATTTTTAGTCATTATTGGCCCCAGCGGTTGTGGTAAGAGCACGCTGCTGAGCATGATTGCCGGGTTAGATACCCCCACCTCCGGGGCAATCCGATTTCGAGATGATGTGATTACAGAGCCGTCTCCCCACCGCTCCATGATTTTTCAGCAGGCGTCCCTGTTTCCCTGGTTGTCAGTGATTGAAAACGTCGCCTTTGGCCTCAGTTTGCAAGGACTCGGCAAGCGAGAACGGCAGCAGCGGGCCAAGGAATACCTACAACAAGTGGGCCTGTTAAAATCAGCAAATCGCTATCCCCATCAGCTCTCGGGGGGCATGCAACAGCGCGCCTGCATTGCCCGTGCCCTCTGTCTTGGCACCGATGTGTTATTGATGGATGAACCCTTTGCGGCATTGGATGTCCAAACCAGACACCAGATGCAAAAGTTTTTGCTAGATATCTGGCAGGGTACTGGTAAAACGGTCATTTTTGTCACCCACCACATTGACGAAGCCGTTTATCTCGCCGATCGGGTGTTGATTTTGACCGCCAATCCAGGGCGAACATTGGCCATGGTGCCGGTGGATATGCCCCGTCCCCGTGACATGATGAGCAAAGGATTTGACTATCACCGTAATCTGTTTATTGAGCATCTTCGATCCGAGGTGGTAAAAGCCTTTGAAGAACAGGAACTCGCAGAGATGTTTGATACTCGCATTAAGTAAGTGGCTATGATTAACCGATTTCCTCTATTGCAAAACCTTACTCAGTGGGTCAAAAGATCCCAGTCAGAGACTGGTGAAGCACCAGAAGAAACCAACAAAGCCGCCATCGACATCTGGTCCTATGCTGAGCCAGCTGGAGAAGAACCGGACCCCCTCAAGCGTAATGTATTGCAATGGCGACGTTTGATCACGTCTGTAAGAGAACCCCTTGATATCTTTCCAGGGCAATCCGTTGATATTACTGGCTTTGTTCATCGTCAG
This sequence comes from Leptothoe spongobia TAU-MAC 1115, assembly GCF_018739885.1. Taxonomy (GTDB): domain Bacteria; phylum Cyanobacteriota; class Cyanobacteriia; order Phormidesmidales; family Phormidesmidaceae; genus Leptothoe; species Leptothoe spongobia. The sequence continues at coordinate 41,624 of NZ_JADOES010000034.1, forward strand.
TTTCCCGGTGTGCCCAACCAATTTATCCTGGCCCGACGGATTATTCGCTGTTGCCTTGCAGATACGGTGCCCCTGGGATTAGCGATCCATATCGATACCGCTGATGACTTTGAAAATGAGACCTGGCTCAAGGTGAAAGGGGTCTTTGGTACGGTAGACGTGCGTAATCGATCCACACTGGTGGTGATTCCTGACCAGATTCAATCGATTCCTGAACCTAAAAAAGCCTACATTAACGGTGTCTTCTGAACCCTATTCCAGAGATTTTCGTGGCTATGGACCCAATCCCCCCAATCCTCATTGGCCCAATCAGGCCAGGGTAGCGGTGTCATTTGTGCTCAATCTTGAAGAAGGGGCAGAGTTGGCGATTTCTGATGGGGATAGCTGCAATGAAGGTGTTTATGAGATTGTTTTAGAAACCCAGAATGTACCTGATGTAGCCATGGAATCTCACTTTGAGTATGGTTCCAGGGTAGGATTTTGGCGGATCTTAAAGCTGTTTGATGACTTTGGCATCCAGGCCACTATGAATGCCTGTGGTCGTGCCATCCTTACATTTGGATTGCCACCCGAGAGCAAATTGCTAGACATTGGCAACGGTCTAAGCCTCAGACTTGATGACAAAAGGCTTTTTGTCAGTGAATATCGATATTGTAAGATGAGTTCCTAAACAGTTGATTAAGGTGATAGGGACAATGGACATAGCAGCCATCATGGAAGCGTTAAAGGAGAGTCATGATAGCCAGCTCCCTCGCAAAATCCTGAAACAGGCCATTGTCCAACAAGAAGACATTACACCACTGCTAATCGCGGAGTTTATTCCTGCGGCAGAAAAGCTGGCAGAAATTGATGCAAATCCAGACTATATTCGCCACCTTTACGCGCTCTACTTGCTGGCACAGTTTCGGGAACCTCAAGCTTATCAACCTATCATTGACTTTGTTTCTGTCCCCGGTGACATCATCATGGATGTCACCGGGGATATCGTTACTGAAGATTTAGCTAATATTCTGGCATCTGTTTGCGATCGCAATTTAGTTCCCATTAAGCAAACCATCGAAAATACGGATGTGAATGAATATGTGCGCAGTGCCAGCATGAGGGCATTGTTGATCCTGGTGGTAGAAGGAGAAATCTCTAGGGAATCAGTGTTGGACTACTTTGAGGAAATATGGCCAACGTTTCGACAAGAAACAGACGATGATGATGATTTTATTTATCATTCATTGCTCATGTACAGTTTAGACCTGTGCCCCCATGAGTCCCTGATAGAAGTAATCCGCCAGGACTACGAGAGCAAACGGATTTCACCTGATTGGATTACTATTCAGGATTTAGATAAGGCAATTAACTTGGGGCCAGAGGGCTCTATTCAGAGGCTGTCTGGCCGAAGAAACTACTTTATTACTGACATTATCAAGTCAATTGGATGGTGGGGTTGCTTTCACAGTAGTGCGCCAAAGCAAAAACGACCCTTGCCAGTAGGTATGGTGCAATTATCAGGATTTGCTGAACTGAAGAAGACTGATGCTAAACGTAAGAAAAAGCGGCAGGCCCAAAAGCAGTCCCGTAAACAAAATCGGTCGAAGAAAAAACGTTAGGGGCACGGTCTTGTAACTGGCACACTAAACACCCTGAAAAACTGATCTAATTTTGATCTAATTTTGGCGTTAAATACAGCATTTTCACCATAAATAACTGCTCTATTTGCAAAGCAGCTCAATGGCTGAAATAAGTCTGTAATGCCTGAAACGTAAACGGAGAGAGTGGGGTTCGAATCCACGGTACCTTTCGGTATACTCGATTTCAATCGGCTATGTGGAGTGTTGAAAGCATCTCTATCAAAGGGTTTCAAGTAAGCTGAAAAATATTTGAGCCGATATTGAGCCAGTATTTCCTATAATTGCTTCCCTATTATGGGGTACCTCAAATCTTTGATCACTTTTGGCTATTGATCATGTTTGATCACTTGCTTTGATTACTACTCAACAGTATATATCCCAATACTTATAGAGTATTGGGATCACTCTACTCCGTGTAACCCTTATAGGGCTTATTTTGATGGCTACATAGCCATCTCATGGTTGTAAATGGTCAGTATGACCGCATCATGAGGTTATACATTTTTCAGCAGGGCAGTTACCTGGCGTTAGAAATGATTATCCTAGTTCTAACGCTCCTGCGAGACTGACTTCTATGCCATCGCCCTTTCCTGGAATGGATCCTTACCTTGAAAGCTATTTATGGCCTGATGTGCATAGTGCGTTGGCTAATAAAATTCGTCAGCAGTTAACGCCACTGCTGCGGCCTAAATATACTGCTCGTTTGGAGGTCTATCTGGCTGAAGATTCCTTCCCAGACGGGGAAATTGGCATTCTTTATCCGGATGTAGAAGTGCTGGAGGCCCCCAAACGTCCGACTGCTGAAACTGCCCCTGGTAGCACCCTCACCATTACCCCTCCCAAACTTTCTCTGCCAGTGCCTCAGGCCGTGCAGGTGCGACTGACTACGGTTGAAATTCGAGACACAGCAAAAAATCGGTTGGTAGCCAGCATTGACATTCTGTCCCCGATCAACAAGCGAGAACCGGGGTTGACCACCTACCGCCAAAAGCGACAGCGGTTATATCAGGCTGATGTTCATCTGCTCGAATTAGACTTGCTACGGCGAGGGACTCGGCCTTTTGCCCAACCTCGTCTACCAGAAGTGCCTTACTGTATTGCGCTCACCCGTGCCCAGGCAAAACAAATTGAAATCTGGCCGGTAGAGTTGGCTACTACTTTGCCGGTTGTGCCTGTACCTTTGCAGGAGCCTGATCCAGATGTGCCTTTAGATCTGCAAGCTGTGCTTAATGCTATCTACGATGAAGCGGCTTACGATCTATCTCTTGACTATGATCAATCACCACCTCCGCCAGCATTTTCTGATGTAGATACTGATTGGCTTCAAAAACAACTGAAAAACTCTTAAGACTCAAGTTTCTGTAAGCGAACTTAGGGGGCGTTCAAAAATAAATGTCTAGCCTCTGAAGGTTCTGGGACTTACCCCCATCACTTTGCGAAATTGCTTGCTGAGATGACTGTGACTATTGAATCCGCACTCCAGAGCAATATCGATGATGGCTTGATCACTATGTTTCAGCAGGTGTTTCGCGCGTTCTAATCTCTGTTGAATCACGTATTGATGGGGCGAAATTCCCATGGACTGCTTGAACATGCGCCCAAAATGGAACGGACTCATGTTCAGTAATCCGGCCAGATCAGCCAGCTTGATTTCCCCAGCCAAACCGGCATCGATATAGTCCAGTACTTGATTCAGCTGAAGCGTTGGTAACCCACCTTCATACGTTGGCAACTGGGTCGAGGTCGTCCCATAGTTGCGCAGCAGCTGCACCGCCAGTAAATTTGCCAGCGAGTCTAAATACAGCCCGCTGGGTTGACGCTGCTGCACCTCTGCCAATAACAGCGTAGAGATCGATTCAAGCTGCTGCTGACGACTTTGAAAGGTGGGTACCAAGGTGAGGCGATCGCCATTCTTGCCTAGAGTTTCCTCCGCAACCTGCTTCAGAAATGATGCTGGCAGCTGGATCTGTAGGCAATTTTCAGCCCCCTCCCACCGCACAAATAGCGGTGTATTAGCAGGGGTAATCAGCATATCGCCACGGCGATACAACCCAGTATGGGTTTTCCCATCCTGTTTCTGTAGATAAGACTGGGGACGCGACGTTAGATTCACAAATAGCGTGTGGGACGCTTCAGCATGAAAATCTGCTTCCCCTGGAGGAAAGCGAAGCTGTTCAATCTGAATCGTCTCTGTTCCCAGGATTAGATTTGACTCGCTTGAATGCGAATCCTCAGGAAATGAATCGGCTGACTGAGATTGAGCAAGCGCCATAGGTTCAAGGCCGCAGTCAGATTGCTAATGACGAGAGCCTAACGGCACCTCACATGAACAACTCGGACTTTTTCAGGCACATTGAAGTACCCCTAAATCCTAAGCGTTACATTCAGATCTCACAAGTCACCGCAAGAAAGTGACAAGCCCGCAAGAAATGACAAGCACCATGGGGTCAGCCTCCGTAAGCTGAAAATGTCTTCATAAAAGGATTAATCCATATCATCCTCAACTGCTGACATTTCAAATTAAGGAACTTGAACCATGTCAACCGTAGCAACTTTTCAAATTGTTCTGATTTTGGCAACCTTGCTGTGCTCCCTCGTGGCAGGCTTCTTATTTGCCTTTGCCACAGTCGTGATGCCCGGCATAAAAACGTTGAATGACCGCGAATTTATCCGAGCCTTTCAGGTGATTGACGGCGTCATCCAAAATAACCAGCCGCTATTTGTAGCCGTCTGGATGGGTTCCGTGGCGACGGCGTTGACGGCGGCGGGATTGGGTTTCGGACAACTGGATGGCGCTCAGCGTCTGCTAGTGATCTCGGCTCCTATCATTTACATCCTGGGTGTCCAATTGTCCACCTTCACGATTAACGTCCCGCTGAACAATCAACTCCAAGCGCTACATGTCGATGCCATGGATGCAGTGGCTCTGAAGGCAGCCCGCATAGATTTCGAACCCGGTTGGAATCGCTGGAACTTAGTCAGAACATCGTTTGCTAGCTTGGCATCGGTCTTGTTTATGATTCTCCTCTTCAAACTTTGAGGAGCACCTAGGCTGCTAAACCACGTCCAAGTTGAAACGTGTAGTTTCCTCTACGGTAAAACGACCGTTCTGGACGTGGACAAGGTTTATACGCAGCCATCAGTCTACATTTTTAGTTTCAAAATCTTTAGTTTCAAAGAGAGGTCATGACAGATGATTTGTATCACTGGAGCGGGTGGAACTGTCGGTAGCGAAGTTGTCAAACAGCTGGAATTAGCCAAGGTGCCGTTTCGCGTTGCCTACTTCTCAAAAGAGAAGATGGACGCGGCACTGGCGAAAGGGATCGAGGCCGTTATCATCGACTACAACCGCCCTGAAACACTGCGTGCGGCGTTTCAGGGATGTGATAAGTTGTTTCTCCTGGGGCCAAACGCCCTGAACCAAACGCAGCTCGAACTCAACGCCGTCGAAGCGGCGAAAGCGGTTGGCGTGCAGTACATTGTGAAGCAATCCGTTATGGGAGCCGAAGCAGAGGCATTTAGTCTTGCCCTGATTCATCGGCCCGTCGAGCAGGCGATTGAATCGAGCGGCATGGCATGGACGTTTCTCCGCCCGAACAGCTTTATGCAGAATGTCGTAACGTTTATGAGCGAGACGATCAAAACTGAAGGCGTGTTTTACAGCGCCAGCGGCGCAGCCAAGATCGCCCATGTCGATGTGCGTGATATCGCTGCGGTGGCCGTAAAAGCGCTGACCGAGCCTAACCATGTGGGACAGGCCTATACGTTGACCGGCCCCGAGGCAATGACCTACGACGAACTCGCGAACGATCTGTCGAAGGTACTTGGGCGTTCAATCAGTCATATCAGTCTTTCTCCTTCGGACTTGAAGCACGGTATGCTGGCAGAAGGAATGCCGGAAGCGATCGCAGATCGGATGCTCGACCTCGAACGTTACTATCGAGAGGATCAAGCAAGCCGCATCACAAACGACATAAAGCAGGTAACCGGACACGATCCAAGACGATTCGCGCAGTATACGCGCGAATCTGCATCGTGGTTGCAATCGGCACAGGCAGTGTGACAGTTCTGCGTGGCAAGCTGGAATCCATAAAGGAAAGAAAGCTTGCTGCCCTTAGCAAAGTTGTGACCGCTGTTGACTCGCATCTGGGTCAATGGCGGTTTTCTCTGGGGGTATCGGCGCGATTGCAAGTATTGATGGAGCGGACAGTGGCCGATCTGTCTGATTGCGATCGCTTAGTGGCGATGCTGTCATGCTTTTTGCCAATCGATCAAGAGCGGCAGGACATTCTTCGGGTATGGGTAAAGACCTGGCGGCGCATTGCTATTCCAGCCAATCTGGCTCTCGATGAGTTAGCCATAGCCATCCTTGATGCGTATCAGTTTGATTATGACCATCTATATGAGTTTAGCGATCGCGATCGCACAGGTCGATCCTGCATGACTTTCAGATTCTACTCGACGGCCTGAGTCCTAACAGCACACATGTTAGCAGTGCCAATAATTTCCTTCCACGTTAGATAATCTCTCAGATTTGGCGACTCAGTACTGACAGTTAGAAAAATATCAGTGATTCCTACTTGCAGCTATTTAAGTTTTCCCATAGACTCTAATTAATCCAAAATAAATAACTATAGATTTTTATCTATGATTATTCGATACCTTCTCAAGTCATTATCCTCAAAGTACTCTTGGAATCAAATGCATTTTTGTACAGAATCTCAGCTAGGGAAATGGGTTAAGACTAATAGCCTGTAAAGCAAGCTGATATTGAATGTGATGCTACCAGGTAGTTCTTATGCAAACTAAACAAGATTAGGAGCTAACAAGATGCTTAGTGTTTTTCTGGGAGTCATTATTTTGGGTTGGCTTTCAACAGCTATGCTCAGTTCTCAATCTTATTCTGCTAATGATTAGCTTCACACGGCTTACTGCTACCTCACTCCCTTTTTTTAATAGCTAAGGAATGAGGATTCAATTAGGTTCTATCTTCTGATGTACAGGCGTTCCATGGAACACCTCTTCAGACATAATTTTTGGATCTTATAAAATCCTTATCCCTAAGTGAGAACAATATAGTCTATAAAAAATGCTCATATAAAACCGAGAGAAAAACTCTCCTTATCAATCGATTATGTTGTTATATTCAAAACAAGAACAGTATTTAAAGGTTTTTAACATGAACTACATCAAGATAACAGATGCAAATTATCTCCCGATCACTGATCGGAAAGTTTTGGGCGTTCCTGCCACTGGCATGCTTCTACTTTCAGCATATTTATTGACTCGTGCAACCTTGCTGACACCCACATTGCAAGAGGAGCAGGCGTCAGTTATAGTTGTTCCCAATGAAACAACTTTGTTGCAGAAAGTTACCCCTTAGGCACCATGGGGGCGTTACCTCTCAGGTATTTTCAACAACTTACTAGCCTGAGATAGCAACCGATTGGCCCACGTATTTTACCTCGTGAGTAGCGCAGGCCAGGAACTTGGCTACCGACTAACGAGAACGCTGAGATGACTCAAGCAAGTGCGCACTGCCTGACTTTCGAACAGAACTGATAATCGTGGAGCTGGCCCAGACGGGCCAAATTGTCCTGCTATTGATGGACCGAGGCATCGTAAATCGAGCGAATTGTGTCGATACTGGGAGCAATGCTCCAGCGGTCTAATGCGGGGATTTTTGTTTTTAATAACATGATCAAGTTGCCCCTCTGCACTAACAACTCAAAAATACAAACGGATGTGGGGAGCCGTTGCCCCCAGATGTGAGGACTAGATGTAGGGATTTATGGATGAGCCCTGTGGGGGGTTAGATGGGTTGACATCTAATTTCAGACGAGCTAGTCTGTAACTATTCCAGACGAATTAGTTTGAAATATGGCGCGTCCCCGTGAATTTGATCCGCAAGTTGCTCTCCAGTCTGCCATTCAGGTGTTCTGGGAGAAGGGCTATTACGACACTTCTGTCGATGAAGTGGTTAAGCGATCGGGGGTGGCCAAATACGGTATCTACAATACCTTCGGTCCCAAACGAGAGTTGTTCAAAAAAGTTCTCAAGCAGTACGCCACTGATCGCCATCAGGATATTCAAACCCCGATCCGACGATCGGTTGCTTCCTTGCCAGAGATTCACGAATTCTTTGCTCAGGTTCCTCACCAGATTACCCAGTCGGATTATCCCCATGGGTGCTTGGTGTGTAGTACGGGCGTCGAAGTGGGCCAGAGAGATCCGGACATCAATACCTTTGTCAAAGACTTTTTTGCGGATATTGCTAAGGTGCTCAAAGGCTGTCTAAGTCGGGCCGTTAAAAAGGGGGAACTGACATCACAGGAGGACATCGATGATTTAGCTAATTACCTCGTCACTGAATTTCGTTGTGCCCTAATGCTGGCCCGCAGTGGTCACACCGCTCAGGACATCCAACAACATCTGAAACTTGCACTGCGAGTTCTACAGTAAGTTGGGCATCAACAGTAAGTTGGGAAATCTTGGCTAGGACTGAAGGCGGAAGGCAGAAAGCGGAAGGCATTCCGTAGGGTTTTACCCTTCTCGCAGAGTACGCTAACTTCCTGGGGAAATCGTCCTGCTTTGTGTTAGTACCCGTAATTTTTTTGCCTTATTTCAGACTATTTATTCTGGAATCATTGTTTTAATTTTCAATTGAGAGGTTGATATGCAGAAGCCAAGGATTTTAGTTACTGCTGCTACAGGGCGGACAGGGTTTCCTGTGGCGTTGCAACTGTTGAACCGGGGATTTCCTGTGCGTGCTTTTGTGCGTCGACAGAGCGATCTCACCCAGCAACTCAAACAAGCAGGGGCCGAAATAGTTGTCGGTAATCTCTTAGATTTTCGAGATTTACATCACGCCTTACAGGGGGTGCAACGAGCCTACTATTGCCCGCCATTTGCACCCAATCTTTTGCATGGTGCCATGCTCTTTGCTCTAGCAGCCGAGGAAGCCAACCTTGAAGTTGTTGCTTTGATGAGCCAGTGGAATCCCCATGCCACCCACCCGTCCTTTACCAGTCGTGAGCATTGGATTGCCAATCATCTGTACCGTTGGATGCCGTCTGTCGATGTCATTCATATCAACCCTGGCATTTTTGCCTTTGTCTATTTGCTAGGTCTGCCTATGATCACCAACTTTGGTCTGCTGATGGCCCCCTTTGGCCAAGGCCGTAATGCACCGCCTGCCAATGAAGACATTGCTCGCGTTGTTGTCGGAGTATTGAGTGATCCGACTTCCCATATCGGTAAAAGCTATCGTCCTACGGGACCAGAATTACTCTCCACTGAGGATATGGCAGCGATTCTCAGCAAAATTTTACAGCGTCCCGTCCGGTATCAAGATACCTCGATCACCATGTTTTCTCAGGCGGCCAAAGCAATGGGATTTCCTGACTTTGAAATGTCCCAAATGCGTTACTACGCTGATGATATTCGGCACGATGCCTTTGCTATCGGTGGCACCACGAATCATGTGGAGCTGGTAACAGGACAACCGGCAGAATCCTTTGAACACACCGCCCGGCGTTATCTCCAAAACCCTGCCCTGATCCATCCCAAACTCTCCCATGTGGGTAAGCTGGGTGCGATCGCATTACTCATTCGAACTCTTTTTAGTCGAGTCCCAGATTGGCAGAAATGGGAGCGCGAGCATCACCATCCTCTTCTCCAGCAGCCCCAGCTTGCAAGCCATAACCCAGCCTGGGTTGCCAGTGCCCAACAGCAGCAGCTGAATCTTCTCCAGCTCAGCAATTTACAACGTGTCCCTCTAACGTAACTAAGACTTTCTTCTTTAAGAAAATCAACCCTATCCCTCTAGCGTCAGGAAACCATCATGACCCTACCCAAAATTCTAATTACCAACGCCAATGGCAAAACAGGCTTTGCAGCCACATTGCAGTTACTGGCCAAAGGCTACCCTGTCCGTGCCTTTGTTCGCACCCAGCGAGCCAGCACTGTTCAACTTAAACAAGCAGGTGCGGAAATCTTGATTGGCAATATGGCCGACATGGCCACCCTTACCCAAGCCATGCAAGGTATTGAGCGAGCCTACCTGTGCTTACCCGGCATGCCTAATCCCTTATTCTCCGGCGTTAGTTTTGCCGTGGCCGCCCAGGCTGCCCAGCTGGACGTTGTTGTGATGATGGGACAATGGCTCTCTCATCCTCAACATCCCTCCTTTGCCACCCGTGTGATCAACCTGATGGACTCAATTTTGTCCTGGATGCCGGATGTTGGCGTCGTCACCATCAACCCAGGTTGGTTTGCGGACAACTATATGGCGGTCCTGGAACCGATCGCGCAGCTGGGACTGATGCCGATGCCCCTCGGACAAGGACTGAATCCAGCGCCGTCCAATGAAGATATTGCCAGAGTGATTGTGGGTGCCCTGATCAACCCCGCTGCTCACATCGGCAAAACCTATCGGCCAACGGGGCCTAAACTGCTAGCGCCGGAAGCGATCGCGAATACCTTTTCGCGGGTGCTGAATCGCCCGGTTAAATACATCGATATTTCTGAAACGATGTTTCTCAAGGCGCTGAGAGTTCAGGGATTTTCTCCCTTTTTACAAGCACAAATGCGCCACTATGCTGAAGAATATCGTCGAAATGCATTTGGTACCGGTGGTCCCACAAATGCTGTGCTGGAAGTTGGAGGCCAGCCCCCGGAAGAGTTTGAAACCATCGTGCATCGCTATGTGGCCAACAGCTCTGTTGGGCAACGATCCCTGACTCATCAACTGCGAGCAGTTAAGAATTTGGCTCAGATTCTGCTCACACCGGTAACGGATATCGATGGCTATGAACGCAGGCAAGACCTTCCTAGGGCCAGTCAGCCCACCTACGTCCTGGATGACAACGCTTGGGTAACTAACCATCGTCTAGCAGGTGCCTTCGGGTTTACCAATACACCTGCTTAGGAATGAGGTTGAAATAAAATCCCAAATAACGTACGAAAATGGGATAACTTATCCCCTCCTGGGAGGAGCCACGCAGGGCTGTTTCATTGTGTGGACAGAAAATCTGAAGGCATTGAAAACTCATTTGAAAAAGGCATGCTCTACGTGGAGATGGGCCGTGCCAAGCAACAACGCGATAACCTGATTAATCGACCTCGCCGTAACCCCTATTTAATGCAATTGAAGACAACCCAGTAGGCTGGGTCCTAGGGCGGCCTCCCGGCCCTAGCCATGGGGGTTTGGGGAACTCGGAGGGACCCCAAGCAACCGGTTTTGGTTCCCTCCGATCATATCTCGATTGAGTATGAACGAAGTCATATGCCTTACAGATTTTCTATTGCCCTTGACAAACAGCTGCTGCGATCGCACCATCTTTGGCGTAGTACGTTCCCGGCCCATAGAAATGACCATAGCGTAAAACCATACCGGTCATTCCAGTTAGCGACAACACCTGCCGTTCTAAACTCGCGACAGCCTCGACAACAGACTGTAGGGACGGATATCCTCTTACATCTCAGCTGGAAGCTGGCTAAGCTTATCCGGATTGCGAACGGCATACAGTCGATGGATATGCCCAGCATGAACATCAATGGTGAGTGCTGTTGCCAGTTGGCCATTTTCATAGATGAGGAGACCGGACGAGCCATTAAATCGCAACCACAATGTTTGAATTGCGATCGCGTTTCGCTGATAGCGACCAAACACAGAGACAAAAAACTTGGCTACTTTTTCAGCCCCGCAAAGCATACTCGGCAGTGCTTCCACCTGACCGCCACCATCGGAATATAGCTCCACTTGGTTGGCAAGTAACGTGATCAGTCGCTCTAGATCACCCCGTCTAGCGGCACTAATAAAGGCTTCTAGCAGTGTTTGGTGCTCTTCTGGGGTGGTGTGGAAACGGGGGCGATGCTCACGAATACGTTTGCGCGCACGGGTGGCCAACTGACGACAGTTAGCGTTGCTTTTTCCTAGGGTGTTGGCAATCTCATCAAAACTCAGATTAAACACGTCGTGCAACAGAAAGGCCGCTCGCTCCGAAGGAGACAATCGTTCCAACGCCAGCAATAGGGCAACCGAAACCGTGTCATCCAATTCCAACTGTACCCTCGGATCTTGGTTAAGCTGATCGGGAAAGGGTTCTGGCAACCATTCACCGACATACAGTTCTCTGCGTACGCGGGCAGATTTAAGTTGATTCAGGGCAATCCGACTACATACAGTAATTAGCCATGCCCGTGGAGAATGTACGGTACTGACATCAATCTCACACCATTTTAGGTACGTTTCTTGAACAATATCCAAGGCACCGGACAGTTCACCTAGCATGCGATAGGTAATGCCCTCAAGGGTGGGGCGATTTTGCTCAAAAATCAGGGTTCTTTCGTCTGACATTTTACGTTCACTCGTTCGGATTGGACATGAGCATTGCAAAGCGCCAGCCCTGCGGCGTTAGACGAAAAACATGGGTATATTTCTGACCAGTAGAGAACACACCACCCGTGTCATGACGGTTCTTCATTGTGACTTCTTGACGGCCAACTTCGACCGCTAAATTACCGCTCCGCTCGATGTACAAAGGAAATTTTTGGAAACTAGCAAACTTGGCACTACTAAAGAGTGCTTGCTCTGCCTCCAGTAAAGCATTACGTCCAGTAATCACATCCTGTGACGGAATCAATAGTTGGATATTATCTGCACACAATTCAGCATAGGCTTGGGCATCACCATTAACGATCGCGTCCGCCTGACCAGCCCGCAGGAAGTTGATTTGCTGTTTATCATACTCACTAAACTCACCCTGCCAAACAGGAGAGACCGTTCGGTTGATTAACCAGTCTATTTGTTGTTTGGCGCAGGACAAGGCTTTTTCTTTTGTTTTCTGGTCCAGGGCCATGCCTTCTAAGGCAACGACGTCTATTGAATCAATGCCGATAAACGTCAGTATTTTCCTGAGATAGGTTGTCTGAAAATCATCCGTGGGCGAGGATTGACTACCTCGAGCCGTAATTAACGTAGCCGCCTTGCCGTTCAACAGGCCTCGATAGTTACCCTGTCGCACTTCAAAGGTAAGACCTGCTCGCACAACATGATCGAAATAGGCTTTAAGTGTGGATGGGAGAGTCAGGTTATAAAGGGGACTACCGATGAGCAGATGATCGGCGCTTTTAAGTTCATCGATCAAGGTATCGGACAGCATTTTGTCACTTGATGGCTCATTTGCATGGTGGAATGCTTTGATGGTTTCATTGGCAATATGGGGAATGGGATTACTCGCCAGACAGCGGTGAATGACCTGACTCTCTGGATTATGACTTAGCCACTTAGTTTGAAAATAGTCCGTAAGGACTCGAGTATTAGAGCCCTTTATTCGGGTACTTGCATCAATCCGCAGTAGTGTTTTCATGGATAGCTTTTGGTGTCTACTATCTATAAGACAATTCAGGGTTGGACTATGTGACAGGGTTTAACACCAAGGGTGGCTATGCACATCCGTTTCGACCAACCAGTGCCATAGTCAAACGACTTCACAGCCTCAAGTCCTGCGGCTTGCAGGAAAAAATCCAGCTGGTGGGAGGCGTAGCCTCGATGTTGCCAGCGTAGGGCCATGAGGGCTTGGCCCAGGCCTTTGCGAGTCACTGAGGCAATTAGAGGAGCACCCGGTTTTAGGACTCGCACCATCTCGCGCAACGTGTCTACGGGATTGGCCATGTGCTCCAAAACATGGGCAAATATGACCACATCAAAAGATTCATCGGCAAAGGGTAAGCGCCTGATATCGTCACATCTCAAATCAAGAGTCCTACAACGATTTTCCAGGTTCTGTTGAGCTTGGGTCAACATAGGGTAGGAAATATCGACGCCGGAGACATGGACTGGCTGATTGACGCTGTCTAACAGTGCCAGACTGAAGGCTCCTGTTCCTATCCCACAGTCGAGAATGTGAGATGTCTGGTCAACATGGCTCAAGCAGGTACGCACTGCGTAGTTGTTGAACAGCAGTTGATAATCGTGGAGTTGTCCCAGGCGGACCAAATTGTCTTGCCATTGGTGGGCAGAGGCATCGTAAATTGAACGCAGGGTGTCGATAGTAGGAGCAGTTCTCCAGCGGTCTAATGTGGGGATTGTTGTTTTTAAGAGCATGGTTAAATCAACCCTCTGTTACCAGAGGGCTATACGCTGCGGGTAGATAAAATATCCAGAGATCCGGATTGGTTGTTGGGGCTGGATAGGTATGAACCAAGACCGGTGGTAGTCCTCACTCACCTGAATTAGCACGTCATACCTTGCAGCCTGATCAGTCCATGGGCCATGGCAACAGCGTTTCACCGTTGTCCTTTAGCGCGATCGCTAACGCCTCAACAACTCAAAAATACAAACGGATGTAGGGAACCGTTATCCCCACATGTGGGGATTAGATGTGGGGATGGATGGATGAGGCCTGTGGGGATTGAGCGTTCCTGAAACGAAATTGCACCAACCTGACCTTTCAAAGCAATTATTCGGTCTTTTTTATGGCTTGGTCCCATCATTGTGATCCATAGCAATGACAACTCACTCTTCAAATTCTGTGGCTATGGTTTGCCAGAACTGTTTCATCCCTTGGAGCGATCGCAAATGGTAAACCTGCTTTGTTGCTTTTGCTGCTTCCACATAGGTCCGATACTTGGGGGTGAGCTTTGTGTGACATAGCCAGACCGTGTTGTAAGAAATCAGCGTGCCTTTCACTAGGGGACTATTTTCGGGCCAACCTTCTGGGGGGCCCCATACACCTTTGATAAATCGCTTTGTCACCCACCAGTAATGGCGCAGCACCGGCATATCGAGATAGATCAGGGTATCGGCAACGTCCAGCCGTTGCCATACCGTATCCATCGACCCGAATCCATCAACGATCCATTGATCCTGTTGCAGCAGTTCATCATGGGCAGCTTTGAACTCAGCATGGGGTACCTTCTCGCCGCCGGGTCTATATTGCATCAAATCGAGCGGCACCAGGGGTAATCCAGTTATTGCGGCTAACCGTTTGCTCAGGGTGGATTTACCACCACCAGTATTACCAAATACGGCTACTCTATCCATGGTTATTTCCTCCTTTGTGGTTTAGGCCAGTTCCAAACAAACCCTAAAATTATCAGCATCGTGATCACTTCTACTGATGCAAAAAATACATAGGAATATGCCGTGTCGATTCGATTTATGACTTGAACGAATGCTGATCAAATTGCTGTGCAGTATCACCATTTAATTCTACTCAGCCTTCTTCGCCACGATGAACACGATTTTCGCATTACCGATGGGCGATTTGTAATCATCCGGTTGCCATTGGTAATCAATCGCAAACCCCGCATCCGTCAAACTTTTGTCTAAGTCTTGTATCGTAAAGACCTGGACTGAGGGAAACAGACCCAAGAATTTACCAACGGGTGCAATTAGCTTGAACCAAGCCATCGTATCCCCCAGGCAGACTGTACTGGTGATAAAAAGTCCGCCAGGTTGGAGCATGTTATGGACCTTGGCAATTATCTCTTCCTTATTTTCTAGTAGGTGTACAACATTCAATCCCAACACCGCATCATAGGTTCTGTCGGGGACGCTCACCTCGTCAATGCTGGCTGGCTCAAAGGTGACGTTTTGAATGTTCTGGGCATCGGCTTTTGCTTGGGCAATCTCAATCATATTTGATGAGAAATCAATGGCTCGGATATGGTGCACGTAAGGGGCATGGGCAATGGCCGTCGAGCCGGTGCCGCAGCCGAACTCCAGCACTTTCATATTGGGCTGAAAATACTCTCGCGCGACCTGTAGTTTCTTTTGGTAGGCGGCGTCATCAGCAATGGGTTGCTTTGAATATTTCTCGGCAATGTTGTTCCAAAATTGGCTTGCTTGGACCATGGGGCTTCTCCTGGATAGCGTTGATCATTATTAAGCTTCCTGACTGACCGAGCGTCGTGTTGGCAACGGATTGCGCCACCGCCATGCGGACCAAATCACGGTGGATAGGGCCGCGACTTCCATGATCAGATGAAAGGTATCGTCTAGATCAGTGGTGCCAAAGAACGAAATCAGTACCCCGTAAAGTATCGCAACAATCATGTTGGTCCAGCGATTGGCACCGTAGGGCAATATGCGAGACAGCAGCACCATCGCAATCGGCACTTCAATCATCACGCCACCCAACAGCAACATCCCGAATATCTCACAAAACTCAAAGAATGGGAGTCTCAAAATGAGCGAAAGTTATATAGAACAAAGACTTTAGCCGA
>NZ_JADOES010000035.1 GCF_018739885.1 Leptothoe spongobia TAU-MAC 1115
CTCTATTATCCCTAACGGGGAAGAATCTGAACTCTACACTAAATGTAGGGGGCTCCACGGGAATTCCGGAAGAGCCGGTAATTTTTTGGGAGACGTCATCCCAAAAACCTTCGATGGGCTGTGAAAAGACTGTTCCAGTCAATACACCTTTGGCATCAACAGATTTAATATTTAATGTGCCTTCAAATCCATTGCCATTAATAGTCCATTTTCCAATTGGTAAAGACATAATATTTTGTTCCTTTTGTTGTTGTGCAAATGAGAGTGTGTTCATTAGCCACTTTATTCAGCGAGAGAGAAGTTGTCGTTACAGAAAATGTCTGGTGTTATGACAGGGCTAAAAACAGACATTTTCTGTAACGACAACCATAAACTCTCTTGGCTACATTGAGAACTATCAAACAAGGATAAACGTTTGATGCTACATAACCACAACACACACACTTGAACCTACAAGGAGGATAGTTGACATGGACGAAGAACACGGTAATGATCCTGAAGCATTATTTCTAGGTGATGATCACACTGGCAAACCTTTAATGCCTAACGAGAATGATAATCCTAATTCCGGTATTGACATGGACGAAGAACAAGGTACTGATCCTGATTCACTGTTTCCAGTTGATGATCTCACTGGAAACCTTTTAATGTCTGAAAAAAATGCTAATCCTAATGCTGACTTAACTCCAAGTGATCTTGAGTTGAGCAAGGGTAGCCTTGCTGACAATGCCCTAAATGGTAGTGTTTCCAACTATGACTACTTGGAACTTATGCCCAGTTTGGGGGCTAGTTACTTGGGGGATACACCCTCTAGTTTCGATGTCTTACCTGGACTAGATAGCGTAGCCAACAATGGCTGGGTAGCTACAACACACTTTGCCGTGGCTGCACCAAATTTCACTGTTTAAATCTGACAGTAACTTGTTTTTATGGCAGTCGTAAATATTACTTAAGGAGGATGATTAAAATGGAAGAAGAACACGGTAGTGATCCCGAAGCATTATTTCTAGGTGATGATCCCACTGGCAAACCTTTATTGCCTGATGAGATCATTAATCCTAATGCTGGTATAGATTCAGGTAATCTTGAGCTAGGTGAGGCTGTCCTCGCTGACAATACCCTAAATGGTAACCTCTTTAACTATGATTACTTTGATCCTAAGCTGAGTTTAGGAGCTAGCCGAGGAGATACATCCTCTAGTTTCCAAGTCCTACCTGGACTAGACAACGTGGCTAACAGTTCCTGGGTGGCAACAACAGATTTTGCCATAGCTGCATCAAATTCCAATAGTTGATCTGACGGTCACTCGTTTCTATCGCAAAAGCTAAAAGCCAGGAGGACTTAGCATCCCCCTGGCTTCCTGTAGAGTTGATTCTTTAACCAAAGGCGCGGCCCACAGCCCCACTGCTGCTAGCCAAGGGTAATCCTAAGGAAGCTGGTTAAGCTTGTCGTTACAGCAAATGTCAGGCATTTTGGTAAACTTGTTGTTAGATAATCTCTGGTTCTGTGCTGTCATTTTGTAGTGCTGCTCGGATTAACTGACATTGCTTATTTAAGTCAGCTTTAGTGAGGTTTTGTAGACGATTTTGAACACAGCTAAAGCCTGATTGACTGAAAAAATCTTTGATAATATGTCCCTGACTTGTCCTTAAATCTCGCGAGTGGAGATCGGTGGTAAAAATAGGAATATCATTCCGTAACAGATCATCTCGTTCTGCCGCTAACACCTGTGCCAAAATAGGTGCTTTAGCTATCCCTACGGCAAGGTTATCCAACCAGAGATCGCGATCAAGGGCATCTTCTAACAGGTCAGGATGGAAACTTTCCCACCATAGCCGGGCGTAGAGTTGTGTTGGACGTAAAATAATGCGAGTTTCAGCTGATCTCAGTTGATGTAATGGGCTATCGTTACCCAGTAACGTTTCCTGATGGTTTAACAATCGTTGATAGACATGGGTAAATCCAGATTTAATTGCTTCAATATAGTCCTCCACGTTTACCGATTGGCCTGCCAGGGTAGGTCTGTTTTGATCCCCATCCAGGGTGACGTACTCACGTACTAATCGCATTGTATCTGTACCCTGGTCATGCCATTGGGGCATTGGCCGTGCACTTTTCTGGCCCGCACATCCAACGAGGCCACTATTCTCTACTAGAGAAGCGATTGTTTTATCTGTTTGGTGTTGAGGAAGCAGCCCAATAGAGAGTATTGATTCGCTATTCATTTGCTCTGTTAGGGCCGATGTTGGCATTGCAGATGCTTCTAATGTTGGTTGAAAGAGGGTTTCTGCATCGATCAGCATCGGATGTTCTCCTGCTGCAATCAGGTTGCCGGCATGAAAATCTGCTCCCTTAAGTACATAGAGTAATGCGAGATAGCTGCCCTGGCGTTGGTAAAAACGATGCACTTCTGCTTCCGTAGTGCAGGGTGTGGCAGGAATATACTCAGCCCAGCCATAGTGGTTGCGATCGCACACCTTAAATGTCCGAAACGATGGGTTTACTCCATGCTCATTAAGCCAACACAACCAGGTTTGGAGATGGGCTTCTAAGGCTAAAGATCGAGGTTTATAAACTAATTGAAAACCGTTGCTAAAGGTTGCGATACAGACTGATTGACCATTACGGTGGTAATCACCCATACCACTTTCCAATCGCACTAATTGTCCTGGTGCTTTTCCAGGACTTAGCTCTGTGCAAATTAGTGACCAGTCGGCGCAAAGACGCTGTAAAAAAAGAAGAGAGTTGTCCACCCATTGATCCAGAGTCTGTATAATCTGTCGGGACAGGACAGGATATTTCTTTAAAGTATTCCACGCAATATCAGGCTGTTTCAGCTGTTGGATAAAGCTACGGAAACGGGCCTCAGGTGTTTCTCCTGCTAAATTCCCTTGCCGCCGAGCCAGGTGCAGTTCCAGCACCATTGTTCGATTGAGCATCTCCATTAATCGTACGGGTAAGCCTGTCAACAAAACTGGCTCAATGGATGCTGGATCAAAGGGTAAATGGGTAGATGTTTTGGAGGCTGTTACAGCTAAGATCTGAATCTTTTGGTGTAAACGTGCCAGGTATTTAGCAAGAATTGGAGCAATCCCATACAGAAAGCTTGCTAGTTCGTCTCTCTCAAGGTTCAGTGTTTGAATTACGCTGGCAGGAAGTGTTTCCCGATTTGAAAAGGCTTGTATGAGTTCAATCAACCAGTCTGGCGAAGAATGGCAATTTTCCTGTACGGCTATAATAGATTTTCCCAATACTCGGTTTCGCTCTGATGGGCTGATACCCTCATGGGCTAGACGTGCTGAGAAGGGCTCATCTGCTTTAAAGAAAGGGCGCGTTCTCAACTTGCTTAAACGGACCTTGGCCTGTTTTTGTTCAGTTTTACTCACATTTTCTCGTATAGGTGAGAGTATCTGCAGGCGTTCTGTAAAGCTGAGTGCCTGGTACCATTGGGCATCAGGAGTCGCTTGCTTGCCAACGACGGCAATATCTAAGATTGAACATGGTGTAGTTGAGCTACGCATTGTAGAACTCTCCTATGAAGCCTGAGATCAACTGTTGGTGTAGAAAAAAAACTGGACGTATTTATGCGGCGTTCGCATTTATGCGGCGATTGCATTTATGCGGCGTTCGCATTTATGCGGCGATTGCTGACCGTAATGGTTTGTTGTTTTGTTTCGTGGAGTTCACCCACACTTTGTCGCGCAGCCAAAGCGTGGCAATCGTTTTTGTCCCTTCAAGTACTGGTAAACCGGCATGTATAGAATCTGGATCAATTTGCCCCTCAGCATCAACATTGTGAAAGACGACGGCCCGACCTATTTGGGGCTCAACCTGTACATCTAGTTTAGGAAAATGGGTCTGACCACCTACAAAATGATCATTCAAATATAATAAGATCGTTGAGACCCGCTGACCATAACTTTCAATCTCGTTCTGGGAGTTCTCATCCAGTGCATCGTAGTGATGTCGAAACTCTTGATTAGTCTGATACGTGGCACACTGTAGTGTTTCAAAGTACTCTGGCTGAGTGTTAAGCAATGTCGCACCGCGCTGATAAAGGCTGCTGACAAACCCATTATCTCTCAACAAATCGGCAGAAAAACTAGTGCGTTTATTGCTGAGGTGTGTTTCTCCCTTTCGCATAACGAGACTCCGTTTGTATAGAGGCTCAGCCATTGCCATCAACCGCTGGCATTCTTCGGGGGTGAGGAAATTATCATGGATCGTCACCTTAGTCTGAACGGGTCTATTTTTCTGATATAAAATTTCAGCCTGTCGCTTTTGCTCATAATCTGGTTCAATGCTGTTGGCTCCTGGTTTTACCAACAGTGTTTTTCCACTCCATGTATCCAAAAAACTAGTGATAGGCACTACTTGCCAGCCTTGGCCTGGATGCAAATAGTATATTTGTTTAGCTTGGCAGCCAACTAATAAAACAAATTGACCATCATTATCATCCTCAGCATCATCTTCATAAATAAATGTCAGGGCTGGATATGTTAGATCCATCAGTTGTTCTGGTGTTAGCTTGAGGCCTAACGTTGTAAAATCCCATGATTCAAGAAAACGCTTGATGGCTCCAAGAGAAGGATATCCCACCATTTTAGGAAGCTGAGTCTCGATGGTGGTGTCGGTGATTTTTATATGATGCACACGAAATAGGTTTTTAACCACAGCCAGTGGGTTATCTCCCGTATATGATTGAGGAATCCACTGCAGTGACTCTGACGTGCAATCTGATATAACATCTAATAAGCTATCTTCTAGCATAGGGAAAGCTCCATGATGGAAATAATTTATGTAGGCCAATAATAATCAAACAGTCTGGGCTATTGTGTTATGTATCAAAGGGGTCCCCAGTTTATCTCTGCTGTCATATCTCAGGTGGGCGTTAGGCCCCTGTTGGTCTACGTAATGAAGAAAAGCCTGAACTTGACGCTGGCCCTGATAGGCTTCTCGCCAATGGGGCAAGAGAGTGCCCCGAAAGATCAGATAGTCTCCAAGGGCCAGATGAATCCCTTTTGGAGTCCCAGTTTTTGTCTGTAAATAGATGGGCCACGGCGATTGTTCATCTAGTTTTAGGGGAACCGTTACACTAACTTCGCAAGCAGCTCGGTCAGTATGTTTTGGCAAGACTGCCCCTTTTAGATAAATACGAGAATAGGAATAGGTTGGATAGAGGGCGAGACCAGTATATGTCTCAATGTCTGGCAACATTAACTCCAGCAAAGATTCTGTAAATATATTGCCATAGGAATAAAGGGCTTCCTGGCATTGACTATCACCCTGAGGTAAACGTGATGCTAGAGCATTATAAAAAGGTTCGGCACAAGGAACAATGTCAGACCGTAATCGATTACGAATGACAACAAAACCTTGGTTGTTAAATTTTGAGGCTAAGCAATTCATGGGGCATTTCTTTAATGAAGTAGCCCCTAAGCATAATCATAGGGGCTAAAATAAAAAGCTGAAAGAGACTTCTTCCTCTTATCGTTAGGATAACCTTAGTATGTCAAGATTATCTTGGTATGTCAGGACAACCTTGATCGGATGTGCCTGCCACTTGCTCTAACTCCTTCTCAGATAGCTCGATATAGCCGACGGGATGGGGAATCAATAGAGGTTTATTTGAGGATTCTAGATTTTCGTGATTCTGTTTTTCTTTCAACGTGTGGTTAGTCTGTTTTTGAGATATTGACATGTTTTCTCCTTTGAGAATTGGATGTTTTTAACTTCGTCCTATGAAGCCCTCTGCAAGTCAAAGAAACTAGAGGCGGTTTTGTCAGCTTCGATTCGGATGTGGACAATCTTGATCTGAAGTCCCTGCTACCTGATCCAACTCATCCTCAG
The DNA here is from genome assembly GCF_018739885.1 of Leptothoe spongobia TAU-MAC 1115. GTDB lineage: Bacteria > Cyanobacteriota > Cyanobacteriia > Phormidesmidales > Phormidesmidaceae > Leptothoe > Leptothoe spongobia. The sequence goes on from NZ_JADOES010000035.1 coordinate 5,851, forward strand.
ACAGTTCGATATAACCGGCAGGATGGGGGATCAATAAAGGTTTATTCAAGGATTCAAGATTTTCGTGATTTTGTTTTTCTGTCAAAATTTGGTTAGTCTGTTCTTGAGATACTGACACAATTTTCTCCTTAGTCAATAAGATTCTCTGGACTGCATTTAATTATTGTTGCTCTTTGGTGGACAGTCACGATTTGACATGCCTGCTACCTGATCTAACTCCTCCTCAGATAGTTCGATGTAACCGACGGGATGGGGAATCAATAGAGGTTTATCTGAAGATTCAAGATTTTCGTGAGTATGAGTTTCTTTCAACGTGTGGTTGGCTTGTTCTTGAGATTTTGACATGGATTACTCCTTTGAGAGTTTGATGTTTTCAACTTCATCCTATAAAGTCTTTTATAAGTTGTCGTTACAGAAAATGTCTGAAGTTGTCTGGTGCAGTCGTCTTTATCTGGCAAAGAATCGTCTGAAAATGTCAGCAGCCCAAAGTCTAAACTGCTTGGACTGCCGTGGCTATCGGTAAAAACTGTGATATATAACCTGAAAAATTACTCGGGCCTGATGCCCCTCATCTTGACCTTGCACCACGATGTCGGTACCTTCCTGATAAACATTGAGATCAGGGCTGGTTACCTGACCAGTCATAGCGTTGTAAAACAGGTTTAAATCTTTTACGCCTTGGCGTGGGTTAATATCTGCCTGGTCATCGTTACCCTCATCAGCATCGTAAATACTTAGGGTGATGGGTATTTGTGTTTTATTGAGGTCAACCTTTTCTGAGACCTTGTAATAGGTAGCAACATTATCCGTATTGAGAACAGTCTCTTGCTCGTAGCTCACACCATCAATGGTTACCCGTGGATAGAAGTCTGCCTGGCTTTGATCGGCACTGTCAAAATCATCCATTGCATGAATGTGCTTGACCATCACCATCAGCTCAGCCTGGGTCACCGGGTCCGCAGAGAGGTCTATCCTGTAGTTAGGTTCATAGCTATCGCTGATTTTGCCACGGGTTTGGGTGACTTTGATATAGTAAGTGCCCGGTGCTAGACAGTCACTGTACATAAATTGAGCATCATCCTGGGGTTGTGCTTGCAACAACATCTCGCCCTCAGACGAGAGCAGTGACAACTCTACCTCACAGTTAAAATCTCTGGATGATGCCGTAAAGTAGCTAGTATTTTTTAGTTGAAATCGAACAAAATGTATCGGTTGCTCAGCATCGTTTCCATAAAAATCACCCTGTAGCGCGCGATAGCCATTGAGCCATACACGGCCATCATTATCGAGTTGATTAGCCGTTATCAGGGAGTTGGCTCCAATGTAAAAAAACTTTTCACCCTGTGCAACCCCTATTTTGAACTCATAGTTGGTTTGCCCTGGTTCAACCTGCTCAATACGTAGCAGATAGTTACCACGACCTAGCCCAGGCAGTTCTAAATAATGGGCTTTGCCGAAATTTCCTAAATCAGCCAGCTGTGATTCTGCAATCATGTCAGCCTCAGTTACGACACCATTACGGCTACTGTTTCTGAATAAGGTGAATTTTACGCGGTTGTCAGTATTTTTTAGACTGGGACGTTCTCTCAATGAAATGAGCAACCCTCCTCTTTTGTGAGTGGAAAATGAATATTGGTTAACTTCAGTCACCAAATCTTCACCTAAATATTCGTCATGGATAACCCCTAAATCAACAGTACTGATGGTTTGAGGTGTACTGAGAGGTTGTACGTTAGTTTGAGGAGATGTTTCAATACCACTGCTGGTTACAATCATGATCAAGTTTCCTAAAGAGCGAAGTGTTTTATGAAGCCTGTTAGCATTTGCCTCAGATCTCTCATTAAATCTAGGCGATAAATCTGTTGTTGTCGTTACAGGAAATGTCTGAAGAGTTCAAAAACATGTCAGGGGAGATATAAAAAAGAAGAGCTTTTACAAGAAAAAGGCATGACCAGTAGCCATGCCTTGTCAGGAGCCATATTTGATATACGATCTTAACGAGTCAGCCACTTACAAATTAGACGATTGTTTTCCATGACCCAAGTTGCGACAAGCAGAGGTTCAGGTTGAGCTGTAAACATAGATCGTTGAGAAAGAGAAGTAATAGTCTCAGTAGGTGACTCTTGAACAGTTGACAACATGATGTATTTCTCCTTATAAGTAATAGGATTTCATAGAAAACTGTTTTGAATGTGTTTTCTGTTTACGCTTACAATGTTATGCAGTCCGTTAGAACTTGTCGTTACAGAAAATGTCTGGGCTGATCAAGTTATGTTGGCTGTTTCTACAGGTTCTGTTGTTCAATGTCAGGTTCAATTCCAGACATTTCCTGTAATGTCAGAGGCCTCAACCTGACCTAAGCTATAGCCAACTAAACCCTGCTGCTGATTTCGAACAGAACGATGGCGATAGCAACCTATACTTACGAGTCCACCTGGCGAGAGTCTCGAAAAGTTAATTGGTGTGTGGATGATCTGATCGGTCCTGATAAATCCATGGACTTTAGTCGTCTATTTTTACCAGATAGCCTTGTCCGCGCAGCGGATAGCGGTTATCTCGATCTAGAGCAACAGCTCATTCTGAATCATATTCGGGCGAATAGCTATTTACATCTATTTATTTTGGTGGAGGCGTTTATCATCCCCATGGTGGTGGATCAGGTCAAGCAGATGGGCTATGGCAATATATTTGCCACCCAGGCGTTACTCGGGTTTGCGGAGGAGGAGGGTAAGCATATTTACCTGTTTCAGCAGTTTATGGCTGCCCTTGAACGGGGATTTCACCACCACTGCCACTGTGTAGGGCCGGTGGAAGACATCGCTCGGGAAATAGGGGCCTATCCACCGCTCAGTGTATTGTTGCTCACCCTCCAGTTTGAGTGGACTACCCAAATTCACTATTTAGAAAGCATTCGCCATCGTCAGGATCATCTCGATCCGTGTTTTTGTGACTTGCTAAAGTATCACTGGCTCGAAGAAGCGCAGCATACTAAGCTCGATACCCTGATGGCCTATGGATTGGTGGAGCGAATGTCAGCTGATGATGTCGATGCGGGCCTTGAGGGCTATTTTGAGCTCGTTCATAAGCTAGAACAAACCCTGATGGCCCAGGCTAAGTTAGATGTCCTTACTTTGACTGAAGTGCTGGCGAGTGCATCGACCCCAGCATCCTGCCAAATCTTGAGTAAAGATCAGCAGCAACGCCTCTATGCATCCCAGGCTCAGGCCTATCGCTGGGCCTTTCTATGTACAGGTGTGGGGCATCCCAACTTTCTGCAAGTGCTGGAGCATATTAGTCCTAATGCTAAGGAGCGGGCTATAGGGCTAACTAAGGCACTGTCATATTAAAGTTAGAAAACTTCTGCTAAGGTCAGTTCACCGAGCAGATGCCCGACGGTATAGTTAGGTTTTCAAGTCAACATGATGGATATGGAACGTGCGATCGCAGCTGCTAATCACGCCATGGTTCGTCACCTCGGACGCCACCTGAGCGACGTCGAAACCGAAATTCTTAAAGGGTCTTGGCAGGGACAAACCTATGACCAAATCGCGTCAGCATCGGGCTATTCTGACAGCTATTTGCGGCGGGATGTGGGCACTAAATTTTGGAAAGCCCTGGGCCTGGCCCTGGAGGAAACGGTCAGTAAAAACAACTTTAAAGAAGCCCTGCGTCGCTATGCAAACCAGGTGCTGCCGCCAGAGCCTGCCATTCCAGTTCCTGCCATGAGCTCTGATGCAGAAGACCTATCTGTTGCCGGTACAGTTGCCAACGATTCATACATTGAGCGGACGCCCCTAGAAACCCTCTGCCATAACACCCTTTGCCAGCCCGGTTCCCTTGTGCGGGTCAAAGCCCCCTCCTTGATGGGTAAAACTCTGCTGATGGATCGGGTCCTGACTCAGCTAGAAGCTAGGGGATTACGCACCGTGCGTCTGAGTCTAGAGCTAGCTGATCGCCAGGTACATTTTTCCAGCCTCAATCGGTTTTTGCGATGGTTGTGTATCAACATTACCCGTTCCCTCGCTCTGCCCAACGAGCTAGATGACTACTGGGATGAAGAAGGTATGGGTAGTAAGGTGAGCTGTTCTACCTATGTAGAAGAGTATTTACTCGCTAGCGGTGATGCGCCGCTGGTGCTTTGCTTAGACGATATTGATCTGTTGTTTCCTTACCCTAAAATTTACGAAGACTTTTTTAGTCTGCTACGGTCGTGGTACGAAATGGCCCGCACCCGCAGTCGTCCCCTCTGGAAACAACTACGTCTTGCCATTGTTCATTCCACAGATGTATATATCCAGCTCAATATTAATCAATCACCGTTTAATGTAGGGGTGCCCATTGAGCTTACGGAGTTTACCCCAGAGCAAACCCGGCGTTTTGCCCAACTCCATGGACTCTCTCCCTCGTTGGAACTGGCACCGCTGATGGCCATGGTGGGTGGGCATCCCTATCTGCTAGAACAGGCATTTGACTATCTTAACGCCCACCCCCATTGCTCCCTGGATGCGCTGTTGGCTGAAGCCCCGACCGAAACGGGTATCTATGCCAACCACTTGCGAGAGCATTGGATTAACCTGCGCGACAATCCTGTTCTCACGGACACCCTGCGCCAGGTGGTGAAAACCTCAAAGTCCACAACCTTAGAGTCAGTTCAGGCTCATCAGCTCCATAGTATGGGGGTGATTAGACTCACCGGCAATATTGCTGAACCCCGTTGTCAACTCTATCGGCAATATTTTCAAACCCAATTGGGAGTTGGGTAATGGACTATGGCATGGATGACGGCATGGGTGACGGCTATATTTATCAACCGGGAGGGAGTTTACCACCCAATGCCCCCAGCTATATCCCTCGGCAGGCGGATGATGACCTGTTTAAGGCTCTGTTGGCAGGTACCTATTGCTATGTTTTAACCTCTCGCCAAATGGGGAAATCTTCCCTGCGGGTGCGGACCGTGGAGCGGTTGTATGAGGCGGGGGTACGCTGTGCTGAAGTAGAACTGTTGGGCATTGGTAGCCAGGAGATTACGGCCAACCAGTGGTATGGCGGTATTATTCAAGTGCTGATTTCTAGCCTGGGGCTACGGATCAACCGTCGTCAGTGGTTGCGGGACCATGGCGATCTCTCTCCGGTACAGCGTCTGGGCACGTTTATAGAACAGGTTGTTTTGCCCCAAACCCATCAGCCGCTGGTCCTCTTTTTTGATGAAATTGACAGCGTGTTGGGGCTGAATTTCCCCACCGATGATTTTTTTGGTTTACTGCGCAACTGGCATGAGCAGCGGGCCAATCAGCCTGCCTATGACCGGCTGACGGTGGTGATGCTAGGGGTGGCCACCCCGTCAGATCTGATGCAGAATAGCCATGCCACTCCGTTTAACATCGGTCGGGCCATTGAGCTCCAGGCGTTTAGCTTAGCGGATGCTCAGCCGCTGCTCCAGGGGCTGGCGACGGTGACGGCTAAACCCAACGGGGTTCTACGGGAAATTTTGGACTGGACGGGGGGACAACCGTTTTTGACCCAAAAGGTCTGTCAGCTGTATGTGCAGGAGGCCACCCCCAGAAGTCAGGAGTCGGGGGTCAGGAGCCAGGTATTCCCATCTGTTCGCACCTTGATTCAAACTCGGATCCTTGATAACTGGCAGGTTCAGGACGAGCCCGAACATCTGCGCACGATTCAAAGTCGGCTGTTGCGCAATGTGCGATCGCCCCAGCGGTCGCTGCGTCTTTATCGACAGATTCTCAAGCGGGGGGCGATACCTGCTGATAACTCGTTTGAACAAAGGGAGCTGCGGTTGACGGGGTTAGTGACCCGGCGACAGGGGCAATTGCAGGTCTTTAATCGAATTTATGGCACGGTGTTTGATCGCGCCTGGATTGCCAGGCAACTGGCTGGGCTTGCTCCGCCGGTGTCTAACCCCCCGTGGCAGTTGCCCTGGATGGGACTGGGGGCCACAATACTGGTGCTGCTGGTGCGATCGCTAGGGCTACTGCAGCCGCTGGAGCTGGTGGCATTTGATCAGTTATTGAGATCGCAACCCCCTGAACCCGCAGACGATCGATTTTTAATCATCACCGTCAGCGAGGCCGACATGCAGTATCAAGATCGCCTGGGGATGAAGCGCCAGGGGTCCCTATCGGATGACGCCCTGCTCCAGGTATGGCAAAAAATTAAGCCCCATGATCCACGGGTGTTTGGTTTAGACCTGTACCACGATTTTCCCTTCTCTCCCGCCTTAGCCGCCCAGCTACCTCCAGATGATCGATTTATCGGCGTCTGCGAAATTGGTCAAACGGTTGAGGTGGATACCCCCGTCAGTATTCCGTCACCTCCCAACGTATCCGCCGACCAGCTAGGCTTTACCGACTTTGCCATCGATCCTGACTATCGTATTCGGCGTCAGCTATTGGGCGTCAAACGTACGGATGTTTGTGATACCGATATGGCATTTAGTTTGCAACTGACGCTGCGCTACTTAGTTTCAGAGGGGATTACCCTAGATTTTCTCTCCTCCGATTTGATTCAGTTAGGGGATCTTTTGGTCCCTAAAATTTCGCCGACAGCTGGGGGCTATCGGCTGGATCCAGAGGAGCAGGCGGGCTATCAGATCTTGGTGAACTATCGTAGCCAGAGCCCTCGCCAGGTGACCCTTAGGGAGCTACTAGAAGGGCAATTGGATGATCAGTTGGCGGAGTGGAGTCGCGATCGCATTGTTTTAATTGGTCTGGCTGAGCCCAAAGACGCTCAATTTACACCAAAACAATCAAAGCGTATGCTGGGTGTTACTATCCACGCTCAACAGGCTAGCCAGTTAATTAGTGCCACATTAGACGATCGCCCGTTGATATGGTGGTTACCTGAATGGGGGGAGGGGCTGTGGATTTTGGTGTGGACCGTGGGTAGTAATAGTGTGGTTTGGGGCATCTACTATCTATTTCGTAACAGTTCTTTGCGTAGTCGTTTTTTGCGTAATTACTCCCTGGTATGTGTTGTAGTACTAGCGGGTATGACCATGAGCTTGTTAGTTGTATGTTACCTAATGCTATTAATAGGCGGCTGGTTACCTTTAGTGCCACCCCTGTTAGCAACTGCACTTTCCCTCGGTGGCTCTAGCAATCTGACTCGTCCAAAACCTTAGTATTTCGAAGTTTGGTCTACTCTCAAGTCAATAATGCTTATTTCCTTATAGTTTTATTTAAATGTGAACCCTCTTTAAGAAAACAGAACATATCATGAGCCAAAAACTACGAGCCTTTGGATTAGTAGCTTTGCACTGTGGTTGCTTAAGTTTCTTTGCTAGCCCGGTGTCAGCGCAGCTCTTCTCTTCACCAGAGATGACGAAGCAGGCATCCGCTTTGCCTCTAGAATTTAACAACGATAATGCTCCCAGTGGATTTGATGGTCAGGGACGGCCCCGCAGTCGCACATCGGGAGGATCTCGGGGGGGCTGTGGTGATTTGTTAGTGGCCCTGTTGCCTGGCAGTGACGTGGTACAAACTACTGATGCGACAACAGCGTGTAATTTAGCTTCGGCATCAGACTTGGCGGCTACTTTAGAGAGCAATCCTACCTTATGGTTTCATGTTCCAGCTCAGGTCCAGTCAGACGTTGTCGCTGAATTGGTGTTGTTAGACAACAATGAGCAAGTTCTCTCCAGTGATATGGTTGCCTTGCCTATCGCAGGAGGCGTAATTGGCCTACAGCTGAGTCACGACCTAGAAACCAATCAGGTTTATCACTGGATCTTTTCTATTCTCAATCAGCCGAATAGCCCCTCCCAAAACCCAACCGTCGAAGGAAGTTTGCAAAGAACAATAGCTGTCCCCTCTCTGTTAGCGGCGTTGAACACTGCCCAAGGGGCACCCTCTCGGATCCAGGCATTGGCTCAATACGGTATCTGGCACGATGCGCTCCATGGGTTAGCCTTATTATATCAAGCTGAACCCAACAATATTGCGATACAAGACGACTGGGCTAGCCTGCTTAGTTCTGTTGGTCTAGAGGAGATCGCAGAAGAGAAACCGGTAGATTGTTGTTTGAACTAAGGTTGCGCTAAGAGAGTTGTGTTATACCAAACCCGAATTTATCAAACCCAATTAAAAATGGACAATCCTGTAGGGGCACTCCCTTGTGGATGCCCTTCAATACCGGGTGCTATTAGCAGGATTTCATATTAGTGGGCAACCAGGGTTGACGGTTGCCGTGGCTGAAAAATTTGGCCAGCGCTAATGGATATGAGCACACAGACGATGCGTTCAAGCTCTATTCTTTCCAGGGTTTTACTAAAATCTGTGGGAAATTTTTCGAGTAACCAGTTGAGGGTCACCAGGCGATGGTTGGGAGCCACCTGTTGATTCGTTATCAGGACTGCTGCTGCATCGGTCACTTTAATCATCAGGGTCAATAGCTTCTGACAATAGGCATCCCAGAAAGTGACGCGAAACGCTGGCTGTCTTTTTTGGCGAAATATCTGTTTGGGATCAACCATCAGAGCAGCGCCGATTTCCTTGGGCGTCATGCCAAATAAAAGCAGATGAATAATCTCACTTTGGCGGACGGATACATTGGGTGTGCCTTGATCGTCGAGGAGGATGGAAAATTGCTTGATCCAGCAATGCACTAACCATAGGCGATATTTTGGCGTTAACTCTGTATCGTTAGCCCAACTAATGAGGGTGGTGATAGATAGTCTGATTAGGTCCAACAGTTTGTTAAAGAATGTGCGCCAATAGATGGTGCGAAAACTGGACTGATGTTGATATTGATTGATCAACCCTGGTTCAATGTGCATGAGTCTGGTAATTGTTGAAGATGGGATACCAGAGAGCAACATGTCAATGATTTTGGTCTGAATGGGGTCTACATTTTTGTCCGTGACTCTTTTTGAGTTGCGGTGATGAATGGCATTGCCCAACTCGTGAGAGTTCTCTGTTTTGAATAACGCTTGGCCGGATGTGGGTATTCGATATCTGGGTCCTTGTTGCCCCTGGGCCATAGTGGTTAAGATGCCCATTAGGGTAGCTTTGTCTCGTCGTTCTCGGTCAATGTGAAGTTGGGCAATTTCAAAGGAATGCCCTTGCGATCGCAACTGTCGTTTATATTGTGTATTTAATGCTTGCAGCTTAATGGCATAGAGTTCTTTTACCTGTCGTTTAATCTCAGTAGTATCCGCATCGGGAGACATTTCCATGCGCACAACAAAAGCCCCACCCCGTCTTTTTTCAATTGCCTCGATGGCGAGAAAGAGATCTGCACATTGTTGCCGCAGTGTTTGGAACGTTTGCAGGAGAGCTTGCCAGTCAATGCTGTCTTTAAAGTTAAGGTTGACTATCCCCATAGTCTGCTGAAAGATTCTGGCAAATTCACCAGACTTGAATGTGCCAGTTTTGGGGCGACGGTCTTTTTGAAAGCCTTTGAGATAGACATACTCACAAATGATCCCAGTCAAGATCGTGGCGTTGCTGGGGTGCCATCCCTTGATACAAGCGCCAGTAAACATGGCCTTTGAAAAGATGGTGCCAATCACTTGGGTGTTAACCAGCCAGCTATCACTCAAATTAGCTCCAGTCAGGTTGGCATCATTTAAGTTAGCCCCACTGAGGTTAGCTTCACTTAAATTGGCCCCACTGAGGTTAGCTTCACTGAGTTCTGAGTCGGGCAAGTTGGCTCTGCTCAAGTTAGCTCCACTGAGTTCGGTCCGTCTGAGTCGGATACCGCGCAGCCTGGCTTTACGTAGGTTTACCCCGCTGAGGTCAGCATCAGGTAAGTGGGCTCCACTAAGATCCGCTTTATACAAATTGGCCCCCCGCAGATCTGCTTTGTCCAATCTGACTTTACGTAACTTAGCCCCACTTAAATTCACACCACTCAGCTGGGCCGCAAAAAGTGCGGCTCCATTTAACTCGGGTCTGATCTTAGGATGCCTTAATCTCCATTGGTTCCAGCTCTGTACACCCTGCTGTAGCCGCTTTAAATGCTCTACATTAGCCACGACGTTGCCCCCAACTTTTAAAGAACTCCGTAAGCTTATTGTCCTTACCAGAGGGGGGCTCTTGCAATATAACTGTTATTAAGAGTAATAAGCCTGCAATCTGTTTAAGGGAATGTCTTTAGACTTGAACGTTTGGTTTTGAACAGATAGAGCTATGTCAAAGCTAAGGGATTTAGTTTGCAGATTTCTTTAGACGCTCAGCAGGTCACCGAACAGTTTAAGGTTTAAACCCACTTAGGGGTTACCCCCACCCCTGCTTTGAGGATTGCTTATGGAACCACTTGTTATTTTGAATCTAGGCCAGGGAGACTGTCGTGCCGGTTTACCCAACATTACGGCTCAATTGTGGTTAACCGGTACGACGGGGGCGATTAAATGTGTTGGATGGCTGCCTCCAGCGCCCACCTTGCCTGACATATATCAACGCTGGCAACGGCTCTATCAAGCTCTGCACCATCGCCTATCATGGCAAAATAGTTCATCGACACGGGCCTTACAATTTGATCTGACCACTCCTATCCATGTATCATCCGTCGACTTTGACCAGCTCTGTCAACAACTGCAATCAACTCTGAATCAGTGGCTCAATTCTGAAGGATTTCAAAGCATTGATCGACAGTTGCGCACCAAATTATCCACTGCGGAACCGGTTCGAATCATTGTGGAAACCGATGATCCGTTCCTGCAGAGCCTACCGTGGCATCTTTGGTCATTTTGTGACGACTATCCAGCCACTGAGGTGGCCATTGGCACCCAAGAATATAACTATGCTACTGGTCCTCAGTCCGCCTCGGCGCAAAAATCCATGGCATCTGTTAGAGTGCTTGCTGTCCTGGGCCATGGGGAGGGCATTGATGTCCAGAGAGATATCGCCATTTTGCAACAACTCCCAGGAGCAACAATACAGCTTTTGTCGGAGCCTAGTCGTCCAGAACTTGATCAGTGGCTGTGGGATACCGACAGTTGGGATATTCTCTTTTTTGCTGGTCACAGCACCAGTAAGTCAGCAGACCAGCAAGGTCGATTGTTTATCAATCCCACAGAATCTGTATCCATTGCCCATTTGTGCAATGCCCTAAAAACAGCAATTTCTCGTAGATTAAAATTAGCTATCTTTAATTCTTGTGATGGTATGTCCCTGGGACGTGCCTTGGTGGCTCTTAACATTCCTCAGCTGATTGTAATGAGGGAACCTGTTCCAGATCGGGTGGCCCATCTATTTGTAAAAAATTTCTTGCAAATTTTGGCAGAGGGTACCCCCCTCTACTCATCGGTACGTATCGCTAGAGAACAGCTGCAAGGGCTAGAGGGACAATTTCCCTGCGCCAGCTGGCTACCGGTCATTTTTCAAAACCCTGCTGAAACGCCATTTCAATGGCCTCGGCCTAAAAATGTGCTCACCTCTGATGCCCCTGGACCCTTATGGGTAAGACTGTTCAAGGGAGCACAGCCGCCACCCTCTAGAGCCGTAAACTGGCAGCGGGTAATGGCTACTAGCCTTTTAATCACATCCCTGATTATGGGGCTCAGGTTGGTAGGACGATTAGAAACTATAGAACTGCGTGCCTATGATCAATTAATGCGATCGCGCCCGCCACAGCCACCAGACGATCGGCTTCTCCTGGTGACCATTGATGAGACAGATATTAGACAGCAATCTCCCGACGAACGGCGCGGAGCTTCCATTACCGACGCTAAACTAGACGAGTTGCTGACAACATTAGCCGCCCATGAACCTCGGGTAATTGCCCTGGATCTGTTTCGAGACTTTGCTGCCGATGCCAAGTATCCCAATCTCGTCAACAGCTTACGCACCAATGACCGCTTAATCACTATCTGCAGTTTTGGTGAAACCAGTGTAGGGGCAGGCATTGCCCCTCCTCCTGAACTACCCCAGGCAACCATAAAGCAGCGTGTTGGTTTCAGCAGCAGTATTCCGGATCGCGATGACACAATTCGGCGAGCTGTCCTGATGGAAACATCACCAGCAGATTCTAGCTGTCCTGCAGGGTTGTCCCTGGGGTTTTTAGCTGTTTTACGATACTTAAAGGATGACAATATTTATCTTAGCTGGACTGATGAGAACCGACCAAAACTGCAGATTAACCAGGTGATCCTAACGCCGCTAGACAATCATACCGGCGGATACCACACCATAGATGACTATGGTCACCAAATTATGATCAATTTTCGCCCACAGGCCCAGTCCGCCAAAGGGATCCAGGTGGCCCAACAGATTTCACTCGAAGAATTACTCAACAACCCCGTTGATCCCCGATTGATCAAAGACCGAATAGTTATTATTGGTAACATTGATGCCAGCTTTAAAGATTTTCACCGAACTCCCTACACCCAAAGTCATCGTGAAAAAACGTCCGGTGTAGAAATTCATGCCCATATAGCTAGTCATATCCTCAGCGCTGTTTTAGATAACCAGCCCTTGGTATGGACCTGGTCCCAATGGGGGGATGGGCTGTGGGTGTTAGGCTGGGCATTTGGTGGTGGTGTGCTTGTGGGACAGTTGAGGTTTTGGTTTCGAGGGGTATTGGTCACAGGTAGCCTGGTTATACTGTTATATGGTTCATGCTACATCGTGCTACTTCTAGGGGGATGGCTTCCCTGGATCCCGGCTTTAATGGCCCTAATGGGTACTGTCGCTGTGGGTGAGTTGCCGCTAAAATTGACAACTGCACATGTTAAAGAATGATGTCTTTTTTTATACTAACTATCCGGATTCGTTGATTAGAACTAAGGAAACTGTCTGTATGTATTGCTATATCCTAATCGCGATCAATTAGAAAAATGTTTAGCTGAATGCTTGGAACCTTCAATTTGTCCTAGTACCTTCAGGGTCTTGAAAATGTTATGCAACAACTAGGGGGAAGTCATGTTCAAACAGTTTTTGTCTAGCGGTAATCACCCCCCACGGATTAGAGCGAAAGGGATCATTGGTTTATGGATTGCAGTCTTTATCAGCTGTGGTATTGCTCCCGTCGAGGCCCAGGTTTATGGGCGAGATAACCTGGCTAATCAGGTCATTTCTTTTAAGCATGATCCCATTCAGTTTATTCCCCAAACACCCTCTGGAGGGGAACGCGGTAGTACCGGTCGGAAAGTTGATTTGGGTACCCGTGGTCCATGCTTATCTGCCCTCAGCCCTGAGCATGGTTACCTGACCGCATTGATTCCTAAGGGCGAGGTGGATTTTACAGTTTCAGAAAAACCAACGGTTTGGGTGTATGTTCCTGATACTGCCGAGGATATTAGTCGGATGGTATTAACCCTTAAAAATAGACGCACCTGGCAGGTACATAGTTTTGACCTGGAGGTGAGTTCGTTCTCTCCAGGAGTGATTCATATCCCCTGGCCAAGCACCATGGTACCTCTTGCGGTTGGAGATACCTATGATTGGGCGTTAAGCATTTTCGACGGTTGTGAAAGTGTCAATGGTCCATTAGAACGATTTGTCGAGGGGAGGATTCAACGTCAGTCCCTCAGTCCAGCCCTGGAGCAACAGCTGAGTCAGGCCTTGTCCCAGCGGGATCAGGCAGTAGCCTATGCCCAGCATGGCATTTGGTATGACGCCCTTAAGCATTTGGGAGAAGCGTATCGGGCAGATGCTCACAACTCTCAGCTGGCATTGGATTGGCAGAGTTTACTCACAGCCTTAGATCTGGATTTAACTGATTACGGTATTCCCGTTGATGCCTTTAACTCTACAGTGTTAGGGGTTCAACCTTTACTGGATTGCTGTCGAGAGAGCCCTGCTCTGATTAATTCAGAGCCCTAACGGCCAACTGTCTTACGCCAAAATTATTTCTAATACCTACTCTTCCATGTCAAGTGTTCAATACTCAACGCCTACTATGCAGCTCCCAATGGTTCGATCATGCTTGCAGCTACTATTGCCCTACTGGATGCCTCCGTGGCAGCCTTACCCAACTCTATTGTTACCCCCCCTGTTTTAACTGACCAGCTGGAGGTAGAAAGTTTAGAGGATGTCTCTTATCTTATAGAAAAAACAACATTAGGCCCGACGGATCCTGCTGCTCCGCTCTTCTCATCGAGGCAAGCCGAGTCTTTTATGGTGGCTCAGGCGATTACCCCTGCTCTGGATGGGACGGGTACTCAGGTTAACCAGCAGGGTAATCAAATTGATATCACTGCAGGGACAGCGGTTGATCAGAATCTTTTCCATAGTTTTGATCAATTTGAACTGGATGCAGGGCAATGGGCCACGTTTTTTTCAAGTGCTGATATTCAAAATATTTTGGCTCGGGTCGTCGGTGGCGATCTTGCTGTCATTAATGGCGCACTTGGGATAACGGGTAGCGAAGCCAATCTTTATTTAATCAATCCCGCAGGAATTATTTTTGGACAAAATGCAATCCTAAACCTGCCAGCGTCTTTGATGGCAACCTCTGCTGATGGGATTGGCTTTGGTGGCAGTTGGTTTAATGCCTTAGCGGACAATGATTATGCATTACTAACGGGTGAACCTGATGCTTTGTTATTTAGTAATGAACAATCTGGACCACTGATCAATACAGCAAACCTGGCCGTTAATCCAGGAGAAACCCTGGCTCTTGTTGGTGGAAGTGTGGTGAGTACGGGCAGTTTATCTGCGGACAATGGTCAGGTTGTTGTTCAGTCTGTAACGGGTGAAAAGATAATTCAGCTGCGGCGAGATGATGGGTTACTCACCTTAGAAGTTGAGCCACTAAGTGAGGGGCCAACAGACAATGCAACTGGAGGTTTAACTCTACTTTCTTTGCCAGAGCTATTGACAGGAGGGAATGATGCTTCTGCGATAGGCATTACCGTTGCTGCAGATGGGGCAGTAAACCTGATCGGTAGCAATCAGCCACTGTTGAATGGAGATATTGTCGCTGATAGGGTAGAAGCCGGTACGACAACGCTGACGTCTGCAAACAATGCCTATATTGGTGATGTCACTACCCAAACATCTGCGGGGGGTGGCCCCATTATTATTGAGGCGATTAACGATATTCAGGTGGGTGGGTGGGATGGCCCGTCAACCAGCTCAGTGCTCTCCAATGGAGGTGAGATTTTTGTCAATAGCCAGCAAGGAAACATTAACACTCAAAATAGTTTGCTAAATTCAAGTGCTAGTGACGGTCAACGTGGCGGTGATATTACATTACAGGCCCTTGGTGATATTACGGCAGGTGACATTGTTGCCGCTGGCGGCGATATCAATATCTATGGCATTGGTTCAGTCAGTTGTTCATTCTTTACGGTAGAAGCATGTTCCATAGAGCGTGACAGTAACATTGATCTTAAAGGCACTCTGGACTCCACATTGGCAGGACAACAAGGCGGAAATATTTTAATTCAAGGAATCGGTTCTATTGCCGTCAACGATATCTTTTCTGGAGGAGGGGATATTTTTATCCGAAGTGTTTATAACTTCGAAGGAATGACCCCGGAAGGCATCAATGCAGCTGATTACTGTCAATTTGGGCTTTGCTTAACCTACGGTGGTGATATTGATACTCGCGATGGTCATATAGACAGTACTAATTCTGGCAGTAGGGGCGGCGATATTGCTTTACATGCCATGACTGACATTTCGACCGCTGATATTAAGTCAGGTGGAGGGGGCATTAGTGTCTTTAGCCAAACAGGTACCATTGATACCCATTTAGGCATCCTTGACTCCCATCGGTCTGACCATGAAGGGGGAAATATTGATATTAATGGAGGCGATATCGTATCTAGCTCAATTCGCTCAGGGGGTGGGGATATTTCTCTAAATGCGTTTGGCCTCAGTGATGCTCCTCAGCAGGGGAATATCGATACTCAACAAGGTAGGCTTGATTCAAGCTCAACGACCTCAAGTGAGGGGGGAGATATTTTATTCACGTCAGAATTACCGATTACCACCGGGGATGTTGTTTCCGGCGGTGGCGATATTACGCTTCAAGTTAACAGGACTGCCCTCTTCGGAGAGCCTGGAATTTATCGAGAAGGGACAATCGACGCTAGATTCTCTGAGGCTAATCGTGAGGCGGATGGACATGTTTCCCTCAATGCACCTAATCTCGGTGATTTAAGCAGTAACAATCCCCCTGATGATATTGTTGTAGAACCAGACAAGTTTGAAGTTGTTGAGCGTTTTGGCGATGGCCCCAGTCCAGGCGATCCCCCTGTAATTCCGCCAATACCTTCCAGTTTCGCGGCTCCAAAACCACTTCTTCCAGGCCCTCCTCTTCCTCCTGTTCTACCACTACCACCAGATCCACCACCACTAGATCCACCACCAACTCCAGGGTTTCCCCCTGTTCCTACTCCAAATATTGATGTACAACGCTCTTCCGCTCGTGATGATGAAATTGAACTTCAGGCTGACAACAAGGTACTCAATATCAATAAGACTAATGAACGTTTAATTGCTAGCCGTTCAGAAACACACAATGCTGCTGAAACTGATTCAGCTGAGGATTCACCTAACCAGAAACAGACGTCTGAGGGATGTGGTACTGGTGAGCAAGCTATTGGCTGTTTGGCACAACAGCTCACGATTGCCCGCTCTAATCAGGACTTAGACCAGGAGCGATGGCTCTTGGGGCAGTTGGGTAACCAGTTCTATCTCCAAGGTGACTACAATCAAGCAATCCAACACTATGAGCAACGCATTGCTTTAGTTGATTCTCAAACCGATCCCCTGGAAACAATTCTGGCGATGGCCGATCTGGCTGCGACCTATAGCGTAGTTGGGGCCTATCTTAAAGCTGAAGATTATTATCAGCAGGGTCTGACTATGGCCCAATTGCTGCCCGATTCTGCTCCAGAGAGCTATCTTCTCAATAGTTTAGGCATGGTTTACTATGCCCAACGGGACTATGATCGGGCAATTGAGACACAGCACTACAGCCTCAAAATAGCTCAGGCCGATGAGCATACTGAGCAGATTGGCAAGACCTTAAATCAGCTGGGGCTGGCTTACTATGCCAAAACAAACTATGCCAAAGCCATTGAATTACAGCAACAGAGCCTGGAAATTGCCCAATCTTTAGAGGATCCTCAGGAAACAGGACAGGTACTGGAAAATTTAGGGTTAGCTTACTATGGGCTGCAAGACTTTAACCAGGCCATCGTTTATCATCAAAAAAGTCTGGCAATCGCTCAGGAGTTAGGCGATCGCCACGGTGAGGCACGGGCGCTCACAAATTTGGGGGATGCCCTGTACCAAGCTGAGGATAATCAAGCTGCAGCAGCCCATCTGGTGGCCGCAATTGAAATTTGGGAATCGTTTCGACAGGGTTTAGGAAACCACGATCTCAATCGTATTTCTATTTTTGAAACGCAGGAGACTACCTATAGTACGCTACAGCAGGTGTTGGTCGAAGCTGGACAATACGACCAGGCCCTGGAATTTACTGAAAGGGGACGAGCTCGGGCATTTGTGGAACTGCTCAACCGGGGGGGACTGCATCAAGGGGAACAGACTGTTAGCCCTCTAGAGAGAGTATCTGATACCCAGGCTCCAGATTTACGAACAATTCAAGCCATTGCCAGGGCGCAAAACGCTACCTTAGTTTCTTATACCGTGATCAAAGATGTTGATGAGCGGCAGGGAACTCGAACCCTTAAAGATAATGAAATTTATATTTGGGTGGTGCAGCCCAATGGAACAGTCGATTGGCGTCATTCTGATTTAGACTCACTCCTGGGCCAGGACTCCTCGCTGTCGGAACTTATTCAGGCGTCCCGTTGCTTTACGCCTAGCTGCTGGGGTAATCAACGGCCGATTGAAGGCAGCCGTCGATCTTTAAATTATCCTTTGCTGCAGCTCCATCAGTTACTGATTGACCCCATCGCTGACTTGCTGCCCCCTGATCCAAATGCCAATGTTGTCTTTATCCCCCATGATGATTTGTTCTTAGTACCTTTTGCTGCTTTGCAAAATGAAAAGGGTGAATATCTGATTGAGCATCATACGTTACGCACCGCCCCCTCTATTCAGGTATTGGAGTTCACACGACGGCATCGATTAGCTGCGAATTTTGCAGATAATGGGCCTGTTACTCCATTAGTTGTGGGTAATCCAATCATGCCTGCATTTTCTGGCAAAGGGGATGACTTACCCTGGCAGCTATCCCCTTTACCAGGGGCTGAGGTGGAGGCTAAGGCTATTGCTAAGTTATTCCAAACGGATGCAATTATCGGTAGTCAGGCTACGGAAGAAAACGTTGTTGAGGCCATGGAGCAGGCATCAACGATCCATCTAGCAACCCATGGGCTATTGGATTATGTTGAGACCGCTAGTATGCCAGGCGCGATCGCATTGACCCCAGGTGAGCATCACGATGGGTTATTAACTACCCAAGAAATTATGAAACTTGATCTAAACGCGGCTTTAGTTGTTCTCAGTGCGTGCAATACAGGGCGTGGCAGGATTAATAGTGATGGGGTAGTCGGCCTTTCCCGTGCCTTAATCTCAACCGGCGTGCCTAGGGTGGTCGTATCCCTCTGGCAAGTCCCCGACGTCGCGACTCAAGACTTAATGTTGGACTTCTATCAGCAACTACAGCAAACATCAGATACAGCTCAAGCGCTGCGGCAGGCGATGATTATGGCCATAGATAAGCATCCTAACCCAGTTAACTGGGCTGCATTTACGTTAGTGGGTGAAGGTGGATAAGTCTCATGACTCAGGATCCATGGCTTGAAAAATTACCCTTGAGGGGTATACCCATTTAGATCCGTAAAGGCTACAGTTGAGAGAGTTGTCGTGGTAAGAAAATATACAACTATTTCAAGTATTTCTAGGGCATCAGGAGGCAACGGCTTAGTTGTCAAAGCATCTAATATGTTATGGCTCTATACAGCGTTTTCCGATTGAGATGAATACATTCTGGCGATGTTAGTGAGTAGTAAGTGGATTGTGTTTAACGTGTGTGAGAAATGCTGTATTTGCCTGAGTTAGATTTTTGAGATATTGATTTGCTCACTTGTGGGAGGCTATTAAGATGATGGAAGACGCAAAGACGCATCATCCAACGAACTGTAATCCTGATATAGAGGTTAATGTACCTGAAAATTCAGACGATATTAAGGAGAGATTCAGCGGCTTTCTCATCATTGGTTTAGATGGCAGGATTGATGATTGTGATGGAGACGATCTACGAGGGGTAGCCAGAGCATTAGATCTGAGTGGGTTAGAGAAAGTTTTAGCAGAGTTTCCAGACGTACCCAACCGTCGTCAAATCACGAGCGTCTCCCCTAAATGTATTCGAGAGCTTGAAAGCAAGGCTCAAAATTTACCAATCTCCTGCCCGAGTCTCACAAAATATTGGCGGCTCGATTTGCGAAAGCAATCAAGGGATGAGCAACAAACAATCTTAAAATTATTTACAGCTCTAGACGAGGTGGCTTCAGCCTATCTTGAATTTTCTGCCAACATATTTGTCGGAGATCCCCAGACATCTCCTGTACCCCAGGTGTCTGAACCATTAAATCTGGCAGCACCAGCTGCGTTGGTGCCGCCAGATTTACGCGCGACGCAGTTCTATCTTGAGAATGCAGCGCGTGGCATCGGAGCACGTAACTGGGCACATCTCCAGCCTGGAGGTAAAGGCGACGGGGTTAAATTGTCTGTTGTTGACCAGGGATGGCAACACACGCATCCAGAGCTAAGTGCTAAAGTGACAAGTTCTCCCATCAGTGGTGTCAATAATCCAAATGCGGACGCCCAAAAACATGGCACATCTGCGCTTGGGGTTATTGTTGCTGCAGATGATGGCCTAGGAGTGGTTGGCATTGCTCCCAACAGTGAGCCAGTTGAGGTAGCCTCAACCTACAATTCAACAGATTCATCCATTACGATAGCTGATGCCATTATCGCCGTCCTCAATCGATCAGCTCCTGGGGATGTTCTATTAATCGAGGTTCAACTAGCCAATGGCACACTTCCTGTTGAGGTGGATGAGTCTGTTTTATGTGCCATATTGCTGGCCAGCGAATGTGGCGTAATTGTCATTGAACCGGCTGGAAATGGTAGCCGCAACCTCGATGATTGGCCGACTCCACAGGACAAAATGTTTAGCGGTAGCGCTACCCTACGGAGTTTGAGACGAGGCGATGTTGCTGGTGGTTTTGTTGATTCAAAGGCCATCATGGTGGCGGCTGCTACATTTGCTATGCCCTATAACCGCCTTCCATCTACTAACTATGGCAGTAGAATCGATTGCTTTGCCCTAGGTCAGCGGGTTACTACAACCAGTAATGCACCATTGTCATCACCCTTATTGCTATATAGACTTGATTTTGCCGACACAAGTGCTGCCAGTGCAATTATTGCGGGAGCTGCACTTGTTGTGCAAAGTCTCTATGCCACCTCCATAACAACGTCATCGCCAGCGCGGTTATTGCCAAATACCATGCGTCAGTACCTTTCCGATCCAACCCCTGGCGTGAATACCGAGGCACCAGGTGCCCAGATCGGTGTGATGCCCAATTTGTGTAATATTGCCAGGCGTCAATGTTTGGTCCCTGATATAAGGGTTAGGAGAGAAGCTGATGACTGTAATCAACTAACAACAAGGTAGAAATAAACCTTGTCCACGTCCAGGACGGTCGTTTTACCGTGGGAGAAACGACAGGTTGCAACTTGGACGTGGTTTAGAGCTAGCATTGCCATGCTCTGCCCGTTACCAAAGTCCAGTTCACATTAGGAGATAGTGGGTATTAATTTAAGCCGGTAAATCCTAACTGGGTGGGGAGTCAGGAGCCAGGAGCCAGTAAGTTACTGATTCCTGACTTCTGAATACTATCCTTGGGAAAACGTTTCGCTTTGAGGTGGTACCCCAAATGCAGTTTAAAACAGTTGTAGGGACGGTTGTGCGTGGCCATGGTGTGGCCTCTGGTCAAAATAGAAATCCCCGTTTTCCTGGGGGGACTATTCAGATGCAAAAGCCTGTCTTTGCTGAGCGAGGACTGTGTCTGGATGCCTATTTCCCTGGGACGATTAATGTCTCCACTCATCCCCATCGTTATATCGTCAAGCAGGCCAAACATACCTTTAGACAGGTAAAGTGGGCAGTTGATGCCCCACCTGAAGATTTTTCATTCTTTGATTGTCGGGTGGTGCTCAGGACTGGCCAACGGGTAAATGGGCTGATTTATTATCCCCATCCTGAGACCAAGCCTGAGCATTTCCAAGATTCAGCTACGCTGGAGGTATTGACTGAGTTTATTGATGATTTGAGCCATAGCATGACCCTTGGGTTGGAACTCAACCCAAGTCAGTTGCTGATTATGTCGAATCCGGATTGACTACCCTCCCTGGATTCCCTGTTTCGTCCCTTTAGACCATGGCCAAATCCTGATGGCTAGGAACCATTTTGTTAGCACCATTGTTAGCAACCTGTTTGCCATAAACAGGAGCGATGCCTGCTCGGTCTAAGATTTCTGGAATCAAATCTTCTCGGCGAATGGCCATGATGTGAACGCCTTGACAGAGGGTTTGGGCCAGTTTGATTTGCTCGGCGGCAATGGCAATACCTTCTTGCAAGGGACTCTCAGCCTTGGCTAGACGGTTGATAATGTCGTCTGGAATGTGGACACCAGGTACATTGCGGTTTAGGAAGGCCGCATTTTTGGCGGATTTGAGTAAAAAGATACCTGCCAGAATCGGCTTTTGAGCCGGGGTCGCAACCTCGGTCATGAATTTTTCTAGGCAGTCAAAGTCGGAAATGAGCTGGCTTTGGAAAAATTGGGCTCCAGCCTCTACCTTGCGTTCAAACCGCTTGGTCAAACCTGACCAGCTTTTGCACTGGGGGTCGATGGCGGCTCCGGCAAAAATATCAAGAGGACCGTCGGGGAGGGGTTTGTCGTTGAGGTCGATACCCTGGTTGAGGACGCCAATGGTACGTAGCAGTCGCACAGATTCTAGGTCAAAGACGCTGCGGGCTTTGGGATGATCGCCTGCTTTAACGGGGTCACCGGTCAAGGCCAACACATTATGAATGCCCAGGGCATTGGCTCCCATCAGATCTGCCTGGAGGGCAATGCGGTTGCGATCGCGACAGGTCATCTGGCAGATCGGTTCAATGCCCGCCTGCTTGAGCAGCACTGCTGAGGCCAGGGATGACATGCGCAGTACTGCCCGACTACCGTCGGTGATATTGACACCATGGACCCGTCCTTGCAGCGTCTTCGCCATGTCGATCATGTGGCTGGGGTTACCGCCTTTAGGGGGCATTACCTCCGCTGTGATGACAAATTGATTAGTTGCGATCGCAGATCGCAGCAGTGAAGATGCCGTGTAGGAACCGTTAGAAAGCGTCATAGAAAAATAGTTTGTTTAAGGCAGACTCATAAGAAAGGGAATACTCTCTACTTTGAGATGGTAGATCAAATATTCGTAATCCTTTCTTAATGGTAAGAGACTGTGAGCCCTGCGCATCCTATAGTCGCTTGCTTTACAAGGATTTTGCATATCCTAGGGCATTTTTTACCTTAATCAAGGTTTTGTTGGCAATGACGCTAGCTTTCTCATTACCTTGCTTCAATACAGACTCTAGATAGCTGCGATCATCCATCAGGGCCTGGTACTTTTCTTGGATTGGCTGTAGGGCTGCGATCGCAGTGTCCGTCAGCAAAGGCTTAAACTGTCCCCACCCCATCTCCGCACATTCGGCTGCCACCGCCTCTTTTTCCTGGCCAGACAGCAGCATATAAAGCGTTAGCAGGTTATTGCACTCAGGCCGTTCAGGATTGCCAAACTCCAAACCCCGCATAGGGTCAGTCTTACACTTTTTGATCTTCTTTTTGATCAGGTCAGGGGTATCCCCAATCTCAATGCGGCTCAGTTCAGACGGATCTGACTTCGACATTTTCTTGGTGCCATCGGTGAGGCTCATCACCCTGGCCCCGTCGGGACGAATCAACGCATCTGGCACCTTCAGCACCGGCTCCTTTTTCTTACCAAACTGATGATTCAGACGGACCGCAATATCACGCGTCAGCTCAATATGCTGCTTTTGGTCTTCGCCCACCGGCACCAGGTCAGGCTCATAGAGCAAAATGTCCGCCGACTGCAGTACCGGATAATCTAGCAGCCCCACGCTGACATTTTCCCCCTGTTTCACCGCTTTCTCTTTAAACTGAATCATCCGCTCTAACCAGTTCAACGGCGTGATGCAGTTAAACAACCAGGCCAGTTCGCTGTGGGCGCTAATGTGGGATTGAACAAAGACCGTTGAGCGTTCCGGGTCAATGCCACAGGCCAAATAAGCCGCTGCTACCTTATAAGTATTCTCCGCCAGTAGCTTGGGATCGTGGGGCACCGTAATGGCATGTAAATCTGCCAAAAACAAGAAGCAATCATACTCATCCTGCATCCCTACCCAGTTACGAATCGCGCCGAGATAGTTGCCCAAATGCAAATTGCCAGTGGTTTGAATGCCTGAAAGAATACGCTTTTTAGTCATGGATGGTGGGGAGGAATGGGCAATGGGAAACGCATAGCCCCCGTAGGGGCCTCCCCTTGTAGGTGCCCTGGGAAATCCCATGGGTACCTGGGGACGACGTCTTCTGACAGATCTTATAAGACCACCGCAGGTTTCTGAGCTAGAAATTCAGTTTTGCTCCCTAAGCCAGTAGCCTATGATGGAAAACCGCTAAATCGTTTTTATGTACCCATGGCTAAGTGGACTCTCAAAACAGAATTTACCTTTGACGCCGCCCACTTTATTAAGGACTATGCCGGTCCCTGTGGCCGAGTCCATGGTCATACCTATCGGGTACGGATGGAGGCAGCGGCTCCTAAACTTCACAGTTCTGAATATTGTCCCCATGAGGTGATGGTGGCGGACTTTCGCACTTTGCGCTGGGCTAAGCGGGATGTGGAAAAAGGCGGTCTAGACCACTGTTTGCTCAATGACGTCATGCCCGAGGGCTATGAAACTACGGCAGAAATGATTGCCAAGTTTATCTACGACAAAACCTGTCAAGACTTGCCCGACGGCGTCACCCTAAAAGTCTGTGTGTCTGAAACGCCAGATTCCTGGGTCGAATACGAGGAGGACGCATGAATTTAGTCGAATCCCGTAGGGGAGGCACCGCCCGCCATCACCAGGGCAATAGCTACCCACCCGTTACCAGAAAGACATATCCCATTGTCGAAACCTTTCATTCCGTTCAGGGGGAAGGCCTCTGGACCGGCGTCAGCGCATTTTTTATCCGCCTGGCCGGGTGCGACGTGGGCTGTCCCTGGTGCGACACGAAAATATCCTGGAGTACAAAGCCCCATGGGCAGGTCGCCGTTGCTGATTTAGTGCAGCAGGCTCAAGCAGCCCAGCCTTTTATGGTGGTGATTACCGGTGGTGAGCCGTTGATGCATGACCTGGCCCCCCTCACCCAATCCCTAAAACAAGCTGGTTTACGGCTGCATCTAGAAACATCAGGTGCCCATCCTTTGAGCGGTCAGTTTGACTGGATATCCCTATCGCCCAAACGGTTTAAGCCCCCTCAGCCAGAGATCTATGCCCATGCCCATGAGCTTAAGGTCGTGATCGCTAATGCTGAGGATCTGGCTTGGGCTGAGGAACAAGCGGCCCAGGTACCTGCCACTACGGTGAAGCTGCTCCAGCCAGAATGGACCAGCGAGCATAGCCAGCAGCTGGTTTTTGACTATGTAAAACAGCATTCAGGCTGGCGGATTAGCTTGCAAACTCACAAGTTCTTAGGGGTTAGATAGGGGGGAAATGAAAAGAGCCGTTGTTTTACTGTCCGGTGGTTTAGATTCGGCTACGGCTGCGGCCCAGGCTATGGCCGATGGTTATGACTTAATTGCCCTGTCGTTTCGCTACGGTCAACGCCATGAGCGGGAACTCATTGCAGCCAAAGTGATTGCTGGCCATTTGGGCATTACTCAGCACTTCATTATTGATGTGAATTTGTCCCAGTGGGGTGGGTCATCGCTGACCGATGTGCAGCAAACTCTACCCCAGGATGGTGTGGAGTCGGGGGAGATTCCCTCCACCTATGTGCCGGGGCGCAATACGGTGTTTATTTCCCTGGCCCTATCGCTGGCGGAAGCTCAGGATGCCGAAGCGATTTATCTGGGCATCAATGCGGTGGATTATTCAGGCTATCCAGACTGTCGGCCAGAGTATTTAGAGGCGTTTCAGAAGTTGGCTAGTCTATCGTCGAAGGTGGGGGTGGAGGGCAAACCGATTATGCTAAAAGCACCGCTGGTGATGGATTCGAAGGTGGATATTGTCAAGCGGGCGGTGGCGTTGAATGTGCCGATTCCCCAAACCTGGTCTTGCTATGCGGGTGGGGATACGCCTTGCGGTAAGTGTGATTCCTGCCGAATTCGCGATCAGGCATTGATCGAGGCAGGATATCCGGAGTGGGTCAGTCACCCGTAGGTTGCGGTTAAACTGAAGCAACTCAACCAATTTTGTTCCAATGTGTCATGGATGATTCACCAATGCATTTTAGAGACACCCATGACTAAAAATGCCAAAAATCAGCTTCACGAATTTCTCCAAGCGCTTGGCTATGAAACGACACAGGCCACTTTTCAAACGGAAAATCTTGCTAGTGGCTGGGAATCCACGGTGACAGTGAGATTTTTTTGCAATCGTGTGGTTCAGGGAACAGGACAAGGGCAGCGAAAGACTGAGGCTGAAATTGCAGCCTCACAGAATGTTATCCATCGCATTTATAGCGGTTCTCATTCGCACTGAATACACTCGGTTTTGAGGTTTCAGTGGTTGGCACTATCAAGGTGTGTTCAAAACAAGCCGGAACCGCTATATAACGATCACCCCGAACTTGCAAAGCTTGTCTCTAATTGGGAGGAGATTCAAGTTGAAGCTCAGCAGGGCGATGTGTTGATTAAATTAGCTATGTATCTAACCCCAGCTTTCAAAACAGCAAATGATAAAACAAAAAAGTTACAGGATATAGAGAAAAATTCTGACCTTGCTGAAGTGTTCGAACGTTGGAAGGCTCAAGGTAATTCAGATTTAGCTCTCTGGGGTAATCATCTGAATCAGCATAAAAAAGCGACTCTGGTTGAAGCGCTACTGTGGAGACGTTTTGGTAATAAAATTCTGACTGACAATGCGTTTGAATCATTACAGGTTCTATTAGAGACCTTGCAATAGAAATCTTTAGGAAAATTTGGATCTGTTGGGTTTCGCCTGCTCAACCCAGCCTACAATGGTTAACCCTGCAATATTCTGGCTATGACCGACCCATCCACCCATCCACCCATCCACGTTATCGGCGGCGGCCTGGCCGGGACTGAGGCCACCTGGCAAATTGCCCAGGCAGGCGTTCCTGTAGTGCTCCACGAAATGCGACCGGTAAAGCTGAGTCCGGCTCATCATTCGGAGCATGTGGCGGAGTTGGTGTGTAGTAACTCTTTTGGGGCCAAGTCGGCGGATCGAGCGTCGGGATTACTTCATGAAGAACTGCGCCAGCTGGGTTCGGTGGTGATTGCTAAAGCCGATGAACATGCAGTCCCTGCGGGGGGTGCCCTGGCGGTGGATCGGGCTGTATTTAGCCGTGACCTGACAGCAACGTTGGAGCAGCATCCGCTGATCGAACTGCGTCGCGATGAGGTGACGTCAATTCCAACAGACAGCACTGTAGTACTGACCACAGGTCCGTTGACCAGTGATGCGCTCGCGGCTGATCTGCGCCAGTTTACAGGCCAGGACTATATGAGCTTTTTTGATGCGGCCAGCCCCATTGTGGTGGGGGAGTCCATTAATCGCGATGTGGCCTTTATGGCCTCTCGCTATGACCGGGGGGAAGCGGCCTACCTCAACTGTCCTATGGACAAAGAACAGTATCTGGCTTTTTGGCAGGCCCTGTGTGCGGCAGAACAGGCGGAGCTAAAGGATTTTGAGCAAGAGACTGCGAAGTTCTTTGAAGGCTGTTTGCCCATTGAGGAAATGGGCCGCCGTGGGGAGGACACTATGCGCTATGGTCCCCTAAAGCCGGTGGGCCTATTTGATACGGATCGCTATGGGGCCTTTGATGCGCCGGAAAATAAGGGTAAGCGTCCCTATGCGGTGGTGCAGCTGCGTCAGGAGGATAAGGGCGGTCAGCTGTGGAACATGGTGGGTTTTCAGACTAACCTGCGCTGGGGTGAGCAGAAGCGAGTATTTCGCATGATTCCTGGTCTGGAGAATGCGGAGTTTGTGCGCATGGGGGTGATGCACCGCAATACGTTTATTAATTCGCCGGAGTTGTTGAGCAGTGCACTGCAGTTTCATCAGCGGGCCAATCTGTTTGCCGCTGGTCAGTTGGTGGGCACGGAAGGATATACGGCAGCTTGCGCCGGTGGCTGGCTGTCGGGGACAAATGCAGCCCGGTCGGTGTTGGGATTGCCGTTAGTGTCGCTACCGGTAACCACCATGATGGGAGCATTGTTTGGCTTTATTAGCTCAGCAGAACCAAAGCATTTTCAGCCGATGCCACCGAATTTTGGGATTTTTCCCGCGTTGCCGGAGCGGATTCGGAATAAGCGAGAGCGGTATGGTAAGTATCGCGATCGCAGCTTCTCCGATCTCCACACCTGGGCCAATACCCATCAAATCACTATAAAACAACCAGCATTAGCAACCGCATAGGAGGGTGGGTACAGCCCACCGGGCCAATGGATAAAAGCCGCTTTATTCTGTTGTTTTTAGACGGTCTGGGGTTGGGCACCGCCGGTCCCCACAATCCCCTGAGCAATCCAGCGACCATGCCCCTGGTGCAGGCTTTGTGCGAGGTACCCTGGTTAGCTGGAGCCCATGTCCACCGCCCAAATTTTCTCCTCAAGCCCATTGATGCCACCCTCGGTGTTCCCGGTTTGCCCCAAAGTGCTACCGGACAAACCACCATTTACACAGGGCATAATGCTGCCAAATTTCGAGGTCAGCACCAGACCGGATTTGCCAATGGCTCATTACGACAGTTGATCGAACCCTACGGACTCTTTAAGCAGGTACTCACCCTGGGCGGTACCGCCACCCTGGCCAATCTGTATTCTCCGGCCTATTTTGAAGCCATTGCCCAGCGACGATGGCGCTATTCAGTCTGTACTCTGCTAAATATGACCGCAGGTCTTCCCTTTCGCATGCAATATGAATATGAACAGGGAGAGGCTGTCTTTTGGGACATTACCGGTGAGATTGCCAGATCCCGTGGCATTGCCACCCCACCCATTACTCCCGAACTCGCGGGCAAAAGTCTAGCTTCCTTGGGCAGTAGCCACAGCGTTACTCTATTTGAATGCTATCTCAGTGACTATGCAGGCCATGCTCAAGTGTATGAACGTGCCGTAGCTGTGTTGCAGCGGATCGATCGGTTTTTAACGGCGGTGATTGAGTCCCTTGGGCCAGATACTACACTCATTGTGGTGAGTGATCATGGGAATGTTGAAAACCTGTCAACCAAACGTCATACCTTAAATCCGGTCCCTTTGTGGGTGGTGGGTCCCGCCGCTGCTAAATTTTCAGCCGTCCAAGATCTCACGGGTATTACACCCACTATCCTGGCCCAACTGAGCAATGGTTACAAGGTCACACCGAAGTCTCTATGACGATTTCTTCTGAGGGGATGCCGGTTTCTGGTGGATTGGTGTTGCGATCGCGGGAGTCGGAATTTTCTAACTGTTCTGGGTTGTATTGATTGAGTATTTCGACGAGTTTTTGAAGATTGTCCTGCGTAGCGGAATGGTCCGCTTTCCCTAAAGAATAGCTGAGTCTTTTGTCAGGTAGCTTCGTTTGGACAATGACTGGGATCTTGGCAAGGGTTGAATTGGTTTCAAGGGCCTCGTAGATATCATAATCCTCTTTACTTAACATGATCGAATCCAGGAGAATGATGTCAGGTAGAAGCTGATCAACCATTTTTAAACCCTTATGACTGTTGTGGGTCAAAACAACAAAATAACCATGGCTGGCAAGGGCCTTCCAGATAAATTCGCAGTTTTCTTCATCATCATCAATGACTAATACGCATTCTGAAGAGGGTGCTGTTATTAAAGAAGTGATAGATTCATCGGAGATCGATTCAATCTGTTGCAGCCCACTGTTCTCATGGGAGTTAGTCGTTGCATTGTCTACTACTGTGGATGGTTCTGTCGGCTCAAAAAGTAAATCATTTTTATTTTTAACAATTTGTGGGATTTGCACAGTAAATGTAGTCCCTGTACCCACCTCACTTTCCACATTTACGACCCCGCCCATCATCTGGACAAATCTCTTTGTAATAGTCAGGCCTAGCCCAGTTCCACCATATTTTCGGGTGGTTGAGGAATCTGCCTGGGCAAAGGCATTGAAAATCTTCTGTAGTTGTTCAGGCATCATGCCAATGCCTGTATCCTGGATTTGAAAGTTTATCCACTTATCGTTGTTCTTGTCTTCAGCTTTGACACCAATGGTTATAGTCCCATTTTGAGTGAACTTACTCGCATTGCTTAGCAGGTTAAAGAGACTTTGCCGGACCTTGACCTGATCGGCATGCATGTTACCAATATTGGCAGCACATTGGATTTTTAGAATATTGTTGTGTTTGGTGATGACGGGCTGCATCGTTGAGGCCACATCTTGTACCAAGGACATGATTGGAAACGTCTCTAAATACATTTCCATGTGGCCAGCTTCCACTTTAGACAGATCAAGTACATCATTGATCAGACCTAATAAATGTTTGCCAGCTCCTTGAATTTTCTGTAGTTCAGGGATGAAGTCTTCTTGTCCACAATCTTCTGCGTCTTCCTCAAGCATCTCGCTATAACCAATAATGGCATTAAGTGGAGTCCGCAATTCGTGACTCATATTGGCTAGAAACTCACTCTTGGTTCGGTTAGCTTTCTCTGCTTTGCGTCGTTCAATCTCTGCTTTTTTACGGGCGTCATCTGCTTTCTTGAGAGCCTCATCATTGGCTTCAATACTCAAGGCGAGTTGAAACTCGGCTTTTTTGTGAGTACTGATATCTTGCCAGAAGACAGAAATTCCAGTCGCATTGGGCCTAAGACGAAGTTCTAACCAGCGAGATTTGGTAGTATATTTAGTTTCAAATGTGATTATAGATTGTTGATTGCGGGCTTGTTGATAATAATGTTGTTTCGCTTGACCTAGCTCCTGAGGAAATGCAGTCCAAAAAAGCTTACCTACCAGTTCTTCCCGCTGTTTGCCTAAGTCTTCACAGGCCTGGGCATTTACATGGGTGATGATCCACTCATTATTAACATCGATAAACGCATCGTCAATCGTTTCAAACAGACTGTTTGTAATTTGTTCGATTTTGTGAGTCTGTTTTGCCAGTGAGGTAAAATACGTGCCCGCTCCTAATATACTTACCAACCAGATAGTGGCAGCGATTTGAAATAGTTTGGCTCGTCGATGTGCTATTTGATAAGCATCTTTATAGATTTTAGAAAACTCTTGGAGTTGTTGTGTTGTTGGTAAATTTAGTAGGGATTGAGTGATTTGATCCGTTTGCTGTTTACTTTCTAGAATGGTTCTAGCGTAGGTCAGAGTAGTATCTATATCACGGTTACTAATCTTGCCGCTGTCAATCAGTGCTTGAACCTGTTCAATGTTGAGTTGAATCTCAGCAGTCAGTGCTTCATCAGAGGAAAGGGTATAAAGTAAGACCTGTTCGAAGAGTTCTGTGAGAACTTGGTTGACCTTATTCTGTGAGGATAGGTTATTATCCTGTTGAAGCGTATTGATTAAACCCGGTAAGTTGAGGAGCGATTCTTTTAGGCGTGAATCTTGGGTTTGGAGCTGCTGTGCCAGTCGTGCTTTTTGTTCTAAAGCCTCAGTATGAGTTTTTAGAGCTGCTTCGAGTTGCTTAGCGTTTCGTTTGCCGATAAATGTAGGAACTTCGTTAAGTTTATTGTGAAGTACCTGTACTTGCAGTAGTTCCTCGTTTAGCGGTTCATAGGATGTTTGAAGGGTCTGCTGAGCTTCCAGAACAGTGTGATTAACCGCCAAATCATACTGAATCTGCTCTGAGATGTGCTCTTGATAACGTAAGTGATCCTCAATGGAGACTGAACGGCCTTTGGTAATCAGGCCGAACTCAATCAGCAGCCCACCCATAGCAGCTGAAAGTATGATTGCTTTATGGTTCATACTCCATTTCCTGCGAGATTAGCAGCCAGCATACATAAACTAAAGGACCTAATTAGGGTTCTATTGTTTCAGGCCATAGCTAAGGTGCGTCCTAGTGATGGCCTTGACTGCTCTATCAGATAC
Source organism: Leptothoe spongobia TAU-MAC 1115 (assembly GCF_018739885.1). Classification (GTDB taxonomy): domain Bacteria; phylum Cyanobacteriota; class Cyanobacteriia; order Phormidesmidales; family Phormidesmidaceae; genus Leptothoe; species Leptothoe spongobia. Next base: position 37,090 of record NZ_JADOES010000035.1, read on the forward strand.
TTTTTATAAAAATATTGTGAAAGCTAGCGTAAACGGGAACCACGCTGTGTAGTGATGACCTGATAAACACAACTATAGATACAGATAGTGAGCACAATAATCTGGAAAAAACGGACAATGTCCAGATGTGAAAGTGGCCTTGTTGCTTAAATTACAGGTACTACTGAGGACGGTTGATGTACGCAGATTTACTGCATTTTTACTGCATTAAGGTCATTAAAAAAATCAAGATTTTTTCAATAGCAGGAAACTCTTTGGAGCCGTTATTTCAGCCTGAAAAAAGTTCTTTTTCCCAGATAATGGCTACTGGATAAAATCGGTATATATCCTGAATCAGGACGTTATAGTAACGTCTAATGTATACCGATTCATTAATGTACTGAATAGATGGCAACGTCATGGTGCCATGGGTCAAATTGATAGAATCTTAAGCGGGTAGACGGTTCATAGTTATAGGTGATATTAACCTTGTGCATGCCGGGAGTATTGGGGGCAATAACTGGGTTGGCGGCAGGTACCCTAACGGGACTGGTGAGATTTTTCCACCAGTAGGCACGGCCAAAGGTAAACCAGCAGCCTGACCCCCCTACTCGGGTAGAGGACTTGAACTGGTTTTCCCAGCCTCGGGCACCGCCAAAGTCTACATTTTGGTACCCATGGTCAAAGTAGTCTCCGTTCAGCAGGGTCACTTTTAATTTAGCTCCCCGAGTTTTCCAGTCAGGCCAACGTACCCATCCTCCCTGGGTGAGCTGACCATAGGTGGTGTTGTTGATATACATCAGGGTGAGATCTGACTCTGGATCAACGTTGACCCCATCTATACAGGTGCCTTTGGCATCAAACTCGAAGCAGGGTAACTGAGTGCGGGTTTGCCATTCTTGAAAAGCCCTCTTTCCCTTCTCTAGTTGGGCTATGAGCTGTTCCGGATCGTTGCTAGGATAGGCTGCTAAGATGTCCCGGAACGTAGTCCACATGCGTTTTGCCGGAGATAGGTCACCGATTTGTGCGATCGCAGCTAATTTGGCTTCCTCACTCTCCGTCGGATTCTCTCCAAAAACAGAGGTTTCCCATTCCACTAAGGTCTTTTTCTCCCCCGTTATTGGATCGCGAAAGGACTTAAGGGCATTATCCATTACCTGAATGCGAGGGGGATGCATGCGCCAACCCCAGGTATACACCAGGTTATAGTACTTACTGGGGGCCATTTTGATGGTAAAGACCGTGCGGGTACCATCCTCCATGGGGAAAAAGGACTGATCCATGCCCACCAAAGCCTTTCGTTTCTTGCCTGGTAGATGTTGTTGCCAATCTGGGTCGGTTACCGCTGGATCATCGGTATACATTACAAAAGGAGAAAAATCATCATGTCCCCGGTTCAGAATATCCACCGTATAGGTAATAGTCCAGGGAATCTCCAAAACCTGGCTTGGATCGATTAACCCGGTATCCGACTCAATGTGGTCGTTGTACCAAAGCTGGTGAACATTCACATTGCCACCCACCACATGGCCATCGGCATCTTTAATTAACTCGACGGTTTTGACCTTATTCGGTCCCGTATAGTGCAGCAAAGGAAACCCACTGTAAGTACGGTCGGCAATGGGACTACCTTCTAAAATATCCAGGCCAAACTGGAGTACCTTTTCAAGAGAATCATTCAGATTATGCTCCACCAGATAGTCCATAAAGGCAGCCTGGTTTTCGGTCTCAATTTTGGCTAGTTCGGCATTGGTGTCACAGATATCGCGTACATGGCTAGAGGCCCCTGCTGCTTGACACAGTTGATTGGCTACATAGATAAAAAGGCTATTGAGATCGTTTGTAGGAGACGTGGGGTTGATTTTAGACGTGCTCGGTTCTCCATCATGGAGATTATAGAAATTGCGGGGGGTGGAGGGCAGGGTGTTAGGAATCTGATTGCCTGAGCTATCAAAGACATCAGTATAGATGGTGGGAAGAAAATTAGAGCCCGGTGGATTGTCAAAGGGATCAACTTCTTCAAATAGGCTGTCGCCAGTCTTGATATAGGTGGTGTCCCCGGCTGTAATTTGTTTAGACTTCTGGATCAGTGGCTGGGGATGGGGATGTAAATAGGGATACCCTGGATCATCTGACGAGTCTGCAATCACAGGGGACATTGCTGTTACCCACAGTACCAGAACCAACAAAATTGAGGTTGCCAATCGAAGAAAAAGGTTCATGGGAAATCTCCCTAAGCGTTGACCCGATGTCCAAAGTTTTCTGAGGTGAGAGGTAAAGGACCACTGCGACGAGGGGCACCCTCCGGTTGAGCGCGTGGAGTAATCCAGGCAACCCGCTGTACAATTTGTTCGGGTTTAGCCAGGGTGGCTACCGAGCCCCACAACCCCACAGATTCATTGCCATAGCGAATCATTCCCATAGAACAATCGCTCTCTGGATTTGTGCCGGGGGCATGACCACCACTGTGGGCAAAAAGGCGATCGCGCAGCGTGGTCATCACCTCTGAGGTCCCTGTCAGAAATTGCCAACCAGGTTTGACCCCATGATGGTCTGCAAAAGCTCGTAACACTGTAGGCGTATCTCGTTCAGGATCGATGGTTAACGAATACATAAAGACATCCCGCCCCAGACGATGGCCCAACAGATTCTGGACCTGTAGTAGATTTTGAGTGACCGGACGGACCGCATCATCTTGTACCGACATGCAGTTGATTAGGACCATTCTGTCCAACAACAAGTCGTCATAAAATCGAGCTTTTTGATGCTCATGGTCGTAGACAATAACATTGGGAAAATAGTCTGCATAGGGACCACGGCGGGGTGGGGTGCAGGATTCTGTCATGGTTGATTAGTCTCCTTTTGGCCATGGGTAAGTGGAGGGAGAGAGGGGAAAACTTTGAACTTTGAATTTTGAATTTTGAACTTTGAACTTTGAACTAAGTTTGTCCTTCTTGGGAGGTTGAGGTACCTGGCCGGGCCTCCAGATGAGGTTGGGCCGGAGGTCGTGGATCGGGGAATTGTTTTGTATTCTCTTTGTAGTATGTGCTAGCCCGTTCAGGATTAGGCACCCCTTCTCCAGCGGGGACAACATCCCAGCGAATCATCATGGCATGGTCTTCATGCACCACATTATGGCAGTGCATCACGTACTTGCCTAAGAAATCACTAAAGCGGATGTAAACCTTAATCTCATCCCCTGGTAGTAATGAGACGACATCGCGTCGGGGACCTCCCATAAAGACATCGACATGGTCACGTTGACTTTCAATATCCTCAACAAATGATCGTCTGAGGGTATGACCTCCGGTTTGAATTTGTTTTGGATAAACGGCTTTGCCATTCACCTCTAGAATGATGAACTCAGTGAAGTGGTTATGAATGGGATGAGCCCAGTCATTGCCAGAGTTGCGGAAGGTCCAAATTTCAGCGCTCCCCCGTTCGATCACGGCCTCAATCCGTTGGGGGTCCATGATCTGGCCATTGATGGTCCAAAGACCACCGTCATAGTCAAAAGTCCAGTTGCGATCGCGTCTAACATCAGCCAAATCCACCGACTGTAGCTTTCGGAAGTAATCGGGAATCCGGCTAGGGTCAGGAGCTTGAGCTTCTACCACATCAAACCGCATCAGCGCATCTTTGGGATTTGGGTCCAGCATCCGACCTGAAGGGCCTTTGCCATTGGTTTGTTCCAACAGGTTCAACAGATAAACATGATCGTCCACCTCATACTGTGAGAAATCTATAATCACATCCACCCGCTGGGCCACACTCAAATAGATGCTATCCGCTTCAATCGGTTCTTCCAGGAAGTTACCATCGCCGGTAATCACCACAAATGGTCGACATTTGTCCATAGCCTTACCATCGTATAAGAATACCTGGTAGAACCGAGACGGACCGCCATTGAGAATACGGAATCGATACTTGCGGCGTTCAACCTTGAGATGGGGCTGAATAATGCGATTCACTGTAAACCTATCCCCCAGAACACCATCTGTGTTGAACAGGTTAAACACCATTTGCCCCTGCTGATCAAACTGGAGATCTTGTAGCAATAGGGGAATATCGTATTTACCGCTGGGTAGTCTCCAAGCTTGGGGATCGGGATCGTTTTCGTTGCCAGTGTCATACTCATCGAAGAGCAGATAGGCTCCCCACAAACCTGCGTAGACATTAGCTGCTGTAAAGTCCATGCGGTGGTCGTGGTACCACAGAGTCGTTAGTTTCTGCAGTGGGTCATTGCCAGAGGGAAAGTTACCATAGTGGTGGTCCCAAAATTCACCTGGGTCAATCCAATCGTTGGGGTCACCATCACTCTCAGAGGCCGTGTGGGCATTGTGCAGGTGTGTGGTGGTGGACGGCAACCCAAAGTGAACATGGCGATCGGGATGACCAATGGGGGGTAAATTATTAACTCGACGGACTAAGATCGGCTCTCCATATTTTGCAATGTAGGTGGGGCCAGGAGAACTCCCGTCAAACCCCCAGCACCAGGTACCCTGGTTGTAAGGCGGATCGGGATGAAAACACCAGAGAAATTCTTGCTCGTAGGTCAGGTAAAATTTCTTGGGCGAATAGCGATCGTAAAGTTGGTGAGAAAGTGGATCGGGCAATGGCGACAGCTGACTGACCGGTTTTTTAGCCTGGGGGATGAACAGAGGCATCTTAAAGGGCGTTACCGGTGGACTGGGGACAGATAAGTCGGGAGGAAAGGTATTGGGTGGGCAGAGATACTGCAGCCATTCTTCATGATTTTGTGCTGCTGCTGATTGTCCCCCCAAGAGACTAAACCCACCTGTAGCAAGACCTATTTTGAGGAAATCCCTTCTTCTGTGCATCGTCGTTTCCCGAATAAACGATTAAAAAATGGTTCTCAATAAGACTCACTTTAGAGGAGTTTTCTTAGGCTTCGCAGTTTAACTCCCTATGTCCTAGAGTACTCACAACTGGCTGCAGAAGATCACAGATAGCAGACTAATTGAAGTTAATATTTATTTAGTAATATTGTGTAGTTTATTCGGCTTAGACGTGCAGAACTGAGAGAAGCTACTGAAGTCAGGGAAATTCGACGATACTGGAAGTATTATGTAATGTACTATCTGTAGGGTCATGTAGCGTCATCTCACCCTGCACTCAAAGTGACAGGGCTCATTGGAGCAAAACCCACTATAGGTGCAAGACTTCTCGCAGAGTAGGGGTTAAGAAATCGGAAAAAGCTAGATACATAGAGCTTTATAGCCAATTTTGTCGCTTTAGCGACAGCCCTCAATTAGCGCCCGGTTTTGAACCGGACGTGGGTTGGAAGCTCGCCACCGACATTGGTGCAAGATCTCAGCTAGCCAAATTATGCTGTTCTTACTAACTGATGAGGTCAACCTACTGGTGATTCAATTGTTTGGAGGAAGTGAGAGAGAACTTGCTCAAAGGCTTCTGGTTTAACCAGGAAAGCCCAATGATTTCCTGGAACTGTTTGAATCGTTAGGTTTCTCAAATACTTCTGATAGGGTTTTAGCTGCCAGTCAAATCTGTTGACACCATCTTGGGGCTGTATAAATAGGCTAGGTACCTGAATCTCTTTTGTCAGCCCTGGTACCCGTAATACTGCATCAAAAATCCCATCCCGTGCTGCAGTCGTAAACTTACTGCCCACATTGCCATCAGGCATTGTCTCCAGACTCTCGCGAAAAACAGATTCCTGGAGCTCATTCCAGCCTCGGTACTGTTTCATCCGTTTTCCCTGCTGTATCGCTGTGTCCCAATCTTCAAACGGTCCCATCCCTTTTAAAAAAGGCAGCGTCCCATAAAACAAGGGAAACGTTAGCCGAAAAATACCCGGCATCCCATAGATAAAAATTGGATCCACCAGCACCATACTCAGGAACCTTTCTGGCTGACGCGTCGCCCAGTAGGCTGCCATTTTTCCTGACCAGGAATGCCCTACGATATGTGCAGCTGCCCAACCCAGATGATCCATCAGCTGTACCAGGTCGTTCATTACCGTATCAAAATCATAGCCGTTGTCCGGTTTACTGCTTTCTCCATGACCGCGCATGTCCACCGCAATTGGATGGTAGTTGCTTGCCAGTTGGTTACCTACAGCTGACCAAACTAGAGCATGATCGGCTAATCCGTGGAGTAGTAGGATGGGTTGGCCATTGCTTTGCCAGTCCAGATAGGAAAGGTCAATCTGCTTAAGGGGAATAGTTTTGCGGGTCGCCATTAGCTTTGCTCTGTACCAGCAAACTTGTAGTTGCATCATGAATGCATTGTTTCACATGTCAAGACTTTCTTCGTAATCTGTATACTGAGCAGATAGGGCTGGGCGGGCATTGCTAATTTACCCTCTTGGGGAACTATGACAATTTCAACCCAGTCGGGTATAAATAAGTAATTGCTAATGGGTTAGCTTCTACCTTCCACATCGGGTCGGTTTACAAATAGACTCAGTTTTTAAAGTGCAGCTGGTATGACTGTTCGAATATCGACTGTACCAGGGCGTCAGGTTGTGTACTCTGCAAGATTTTCAGGAAATTTAAATTGCACCGTTGCTGATTTAGGGGATTAACCGATCGGTTAGACCTGTTATATGACAGCGTCTTTCAGATGAAATTATCCCAAGGTTCAGCAATGCCAAATTAAGAATTACTTGCAAGGCTAAACTGCCTGATTTGTGAAAATCATGTGCAGGCTACCAAGCGATTACCACCGTGACGTCCCAAAAGTTTAAAACCCTCGCTGATAGGATCAACATTATTCAGCGTCCATTAGCCCTTAATGCTATTTTTGACAATACGACGGTAGCGATTAGACAGCTGCTGAATGTGGACCGGGTCGCTATTTTCAAGTTTGACCCAGGCACCAATTTGTCAGGCGAATTTATTGTCGAAAATGTCGCTATGGGTGTTTCGTCTGTGCTCACCAAGCGGATCTATGACCATTGTTCTGGTGAGACGTTTACCGCTTCCTACCATCCAGACCAGGTCCAGGCGATAGCTGATATCTATACTGCTGATCTGAGTCCTTCCTATGTAAATATTTTAGATCAGTTGCAGGTGCGGGCCAATTTGGTAGTTCCTGTATTACAGGGGCAATTTCTATGGGGATTGCTTTGTGTCCATCATTGTCAGCATCCCCGGCCATGGCACCCAGAAGAAATTACGTTTGTCCAACAAATTGCTAAGCATTGTGGTGTGGCTGTACAACAGGCAGAATATCTTGCTAAATCCAATACTCAAGCTGAAGCTTTTGCCTATAGAGGTGTCTGTAAGCAAGCCTTGGCCGAAACGATTAGCAAAATTTGTCAATCCCTCGATATAGATGAACTACTTCAGACTGCGGTAACGGAGGTTCGTTCACTTTTAGTGGCGGATCGGGTAGCTATATATCAGTTTGATCCTGTTAAAAACTGGGAGGGTAAATTTGTTGCTGAGGATGTGTCCAGCAGTTGGCAATCTGTATTATCGGAGCAAGTAGACGCTCTCTGCTTTGGAGAATACTTTACGAACCGTTATAAGCCGAGACGAGTTCAAGTTGCAAGTGATATCTATGCGGTTGGGGGGAATGCCGATTACTCCAATATTTTAGAGAACTTTCAGGTTAGAGCGAATTTGGTGGTACCCATTCTACAGAGTGAGAAGCTGTGGGGACTGCTCTGTGTCCACCAATGTGAACGTACTCGACAGTGGAGTGCAGACGATATTAGTTTTCTGCAAAATATTGCTGAGCATTTCAGTGTTACTTTGCAGCAGCTTCAGCTGTTGGACCAGCTACGCTCTCAAACTGGGCAGCAAAAATCGCTGACTGGTGTGATCACACGCATTCGTGAATCTCTCGACTTAGAAACTATTTTTCAAACCACGGCTCAAGAGGTGCGACAACTGTTAAAAGTTGACCGGGTCGGTATTTTCTTCTTCCAGTGTGAAAAGGATTGGGAAGGGAAATTTGTTGCTGAAGACTATGGTGAAGACATTCCCTCAATTCTGGCTGAGAGGGTTGATGATCGTTACTTTGGAAGACATTATGCAACCCTCTATAAAGCAGGGCGGATGTATGTCTCAAACGATATTTATAAAAGTGGCTTCGAGGAAAATTTTATTCACAAGCTAGAGCGCTTTGGGATTAAGGCAAATGTAGTGGCCCCCATTATGAATGGCTCTGAGCTTTGGGGATTACTTTGCATTCATCAATGTCAGTCTCCACGAAATTGGCAGCTATCTGAGATTGAGTTTATTGAGCAAATTGCTCAACATTTGGGTGTGGCGCTTGAGCAATGGAGTCAGGTTGAACAACTGAAACTGCAGGCATCCCAGCTAACCTATATCTCTTCCCGTGAGAGAGCACTAGAACAACAGAAACTGCTCTCTCAAACCATTAATGCGATTCGTGATTCCCTACAAATTGAAGAGATTTTTGATACGACGACAAAAAGTATTCAATCGCTATTTAAGACCGATCGGGTTGTTATTTATCAGTTTAATGCTGATTGGAGTGGCCGCTTTGTTGCTGAATCGGTGGCAGAGGGGTGGCCTAAACTGGTTAATTCGTTGGGAACAATACAAGATACTTACTTAATGAAGACTCAGGGAGGGCGTTACGCCCGACAAGAAACCCTGGCGGTAGACGATATCCATAAAACGGATTATGAAGCATGTCATATTGCTTTGTTAGAAGATTTTCATGCTCGGGCCTATGCGGTTGTGCCAATTATGCAGGGCAACCGACTATGGGGGCTTTTAGGCGTTTATCAAAACTCTGGTCCCCGCCATTGGGAAACGGATGAACTTGACTTTTTGGCTCAGGTCAGTGCTCAGTTAGGGGTGGCTCTTAACCAGGCAGAAACCGTTGCGCAGGTGCGGGAACAGGCGGCAGCCTTACAAAAGGCGACGGAGCGACAAAGAGCCCTGTCTTTAACCGTTGATAAGATCCGTCAATCGCTGGATATTGATGTGATTTTTACCACGACAACACAGGCGGTTCGACAGCTGCTTGAGGTGGATAGAGTGGCAATCTATAGGTTTAATCCTGACTGGAGTGGAGTTTTTGTCGCTGATTCTATTGTGGATGGCTGGCGACCCGCTATGCCTGTTCTACCTATGATTCAAGATGTTTTCTCTAAACCCGATCAGGATGGTCATTTGCCTCGTAATGAGGTATTTGTGCCTATTTCTCAAGGGGAGAAACTATGGGGGTTGTTGATGGCTTATCAAACCTCTAAGCCTCGGTACTGGGATGATGATGATGTGGGGCTATTGGCCCAGGTGGGGACTCAGTTGGGTATAGCTCTGCAGCAAGCAGAGCTCTTAAACCAAACCCAACAACAAACAGCTCAGCTCAATCAAACATTGCAGACATTGAAGAGTACTCAGGCGCGATTGGTCCAGGGTGAGAAAATGGCTGGATTAGGCCATTTAGCAGCAGGAATTGCCCATGAAATTAACAATCCAGTGGGATTTATTTCTAGCAATCTAGAACCGATGCAGGAATATGTAACGGGTCTTTTAGAATTGCTGAAACTTTATCAAAAACAATATCCAGACCCCGATCTACTCATCCAGGAAAAGATAGACGATATCGAATTTGATTTCATTGTAGAGGACTTACCCAAGATCATGGAGTCCATGAAAATAGGAGCTACTCGTATTGTTGATATCGTGAAAAGTATGCAGGTCTTTTCTCGTGTGGATGAGTCGGCAGTTAAAAATGTGGATATTCATCGGGGGATTGATAGTGCATTGTTAATTTTGAAGCATCGTCTAAAGGCATATAAGAGACGTCCTGCGATTAATGTTGTGAAATTCTATGAGGATTTACCGTTGATTCAGTGCTATGCCAGTTACCTTAATCAGGTGTTTATGAATATTTTGGTAAATGCGGTTGATGCGGTTGAGGAACAAAATCTATCCGATGGCAACATACCAGAAATTCAGATTTCTACCCGTTGGCAGGAAAGTCCAAGGTCTTTACTGATAGCGTTTTCTGATAATGGTCCCGGTATTTCTGAGGATGCGTTGGCTAATATTTTTAATCCCTTTTTCACTACTAAGCCAGTGGGTAAGGGAACTGGCTTAGGGCTATCGATTAGCTATCAAATTGTGACAGAAATGCACCAGGGTAAGCTATCCTGTCAGTCTACTGTGGGTCAAGGTACAACATTTTATATTGAGATCCCGGTGGCGCTTTCCCAGCTGAGTGATGCTTAACAAACGGGTTATTTGATTACCACTTTCTTGAGCTCTACTGCCCAAAAGCTAATGGTGCCGAGCAGGAGTGCGATCGCAACCTGGCCCCCACTCAATGCCACCGTCGAGAAAAACACCTGACACACTGGTACATAAACCACCATCAGCTGTAGGCAGAACGTCAGCAATACGGCACCCAACAGCTTTTGATTGGACAGTAGCCCAATCTTAAACAGCGACTCTGACGATGACCGCACCGCCTCCGACAGGGCAATACGGGAAAAGGCCAGTGTGGTAAATACCATTGTCTGCCAGGTTGGATCGTCGTTGCGCCAATAGCCATTGGCCACCAGGATTAAAACACCCCCCAGGAGTAACCCAATCCAGAGAATATCGGTGCCCATACCTCGACTAAAAATACTCTCATTGGGGCGGTAAGGAGGTCGCTCCATCACTTGTCGTTCTGCCGGTTCAAAGCTTAGGGCTAGGGCCAGTAATCCATCTGCAATCAGGTTGATCCATAAAATCTGGATGGGCAATAGCGGGATCGGCATGCCCAAAAATGGAGCTAACAATAGCAGCCATAGCTGACCGACATTACCTGCCAGGGTGTACTTAATAAACTTACGGATATTGTCATAGATCACCCGTCCTTCTCTCACTGCAGCCACAATTGACGCAAAGTTGTCGTCTTGGAGTACGATGTCTGCCGCTTCTTTGGCCACATCAGTGCCGGTGATTCCCATCGCCACACCAATATCCGCTTGCTTCAGGGCTGGAGCGTCATTGACGCCATCTCCCGTCATCGCCACAATGTGACCGCGCCGCTGTAGGGCCTGAACAATTCTGAGTTTGTCTTCTGGTGTGACCCGTGCATATACCCCAGTTTCAGTGACATTGATGTCCAGATTCTCGACCGGCATTTTGCTGAGGGCTTGACCGGTGAGGATAGTGTCACTAATCCCTCTCGTAATCCCCAGGGTTTGGGCAATGTGCTGGGCGGTAAGGGGATGGTCCCCCGTAATCATTACCACTTGGATACCTGCGGTTTGGCAAAGATCAATGGCGTCTTTTACCTCTGAGCGCGCCGGGTCCATCAGGCCCATCAGACCGAGAAACACCAGCTGCTGTTCTAATTGGTCTGTCTCTGGCACGGTTGTCATGGGGCGAAAGGCCAGTCCCAACACCCGTAATCCTTGGTTGGCGAGACGATCGTGGGCGCTATAGATGCGCTGACGGAGGGCATCGGTGAGGACCTGGACCTGATTATTGAGCCACACCCGGTCCGTGGTGGTCATCAGACTGTGTAGTGCGCCTTTGCTAAAGATAACGGCTTGGGTATTCAGCGGCACTACCTGCTGCCAAATCTGCTGTAGAGCATCGGGTAGGGGCTGATCGCAACGATGACAGGTGGTCATTCGTTTACGGTCTGAGTCAAAGGGGATCTCATTGATACGAGGCCAAAGCTGATCGAGCTTGCGTTTGGGTAGACCCACTTGGGCCGCAGCAGTAACTAGGGCGGTTTCAGTGGGGTCACCAATGGCGTGATTGTTATCTAGGGAGGCATCATTACAAAAGGCCCCGCTCAGGAGTAACAACCTGAGAGCCTGGTTTCCGATGGAGCCATTATTGGAGAGATCGATCTGCTGACCGGCTATGTCTAGCACGGTCACGGTCATCCGGTTTTCTGTGAGGGTACCGGTTTTGTCAGAACAAATTGTTGTTACTGACCCTAGGGTTTCCACTGCTGGCAGATGGCGAATCAGGGCATGGCGCTTGAGCATCCGCTCGGCTCCCAGGGCCAGGGCGATGGTGACAACCGCTGGTAGCCCCTCGGGAACGGCCGCGACGGCAACGCTGACGGCTGTAAGCAGCATTTGTCGCAGCGGTTCTCCCTGCACTAGACCCATAGTGGCAATCACCAGGGAAATGGCAATGGCTCCTGCTCCTAGGACTTTACCCAGTTGGGCCAGACGCTTTTGGAGGGGAGTGGGTTCGGTCTCTACCGATTGCAGCATGCGGGCAATGTGGCCAATTTCGGTGCCCATGCCGGTTTCAGTGACGATAAAGGTGCCACGACCACGGGTGATAGTGGTGCTGTGGTAAACCATGTTGCAACGGTCGCCTAGGGATTGTTCTTCTGTAAAGACGGTAGTCGCTTGCTTGTCCACGGGGGCTGATTCCCCCGTTAAGGCGGCTTCTTGCACCTGGAGGTTAACTGTTTTGACCAGACGTCCGTCGGCAGGGACGACGTTGCCGGCTTCTAGGAGTACCAGATCGCCGCGTACCAACGCCTCCATCGAGCATTCTTGGACCTGACCGTCGCGTCGGACGCGGACTTTCGGTACGGCTAGCTTTTTGAGGGCTGCCATGGCTCGTTCTGCTTTACGTTCCTGGCGAAACCCTAGGACTGCGTTGAAAATAACAATGGCGAGAATTGCGATCGCATCCCGCAAATCCCCCACAATTACAGAGATAATTGCCGCCACAATCAGCATCACCACCAAGGGCTCACTGATTTGCTCCCACAGCACCTGCCAAGGAGATTTACCTTTGGTAGCGATTAATTCGTTAGGGCCATCGCGCAACAGCCGCTGGTGGGCCGCTGCAGTCGTTAATCCGTCCTCTAGATGGCTGTTAATCTGCCGTGTTACGACATCGGCTTCAAGTTGATACCAGTGACTCACAGTTGTTGCCCATTGTGCGAGATTGAGCTGCGAACTTCTCTACACCGTAAGGGTACTAGTTTAACGCCCCTATAGATAATGGTGGCGTTGTTTATTCTCGGTATGAATTAATCTGTCAAATACTGAATAAAGGTAGACAAGAGCGTACCCTAAATCAACAATGGCGATCATGGTTTAGTCCTTACATAGAGAATAAAGGGCTTCAGCGGAGGCATACATACCGCTAAAGCCCTTTATTCTCTATTCTGTATTCTGTGATTTGAAGCGATTAGTTTTGATATAGCAAGATGGACTGGTCTGGTTCAATCACCACCACTGTTGGTGCCGTCACATTACCGACAACGACCCCAGCGGCAGCACCTCCCAAAATCTCTAGGAAGTCAGCATCACCCAGCACTTCACCAATAATCAGACCACCAGCCGCACCGATGGCGGCATCTTCGATGATATCGCCTGTGCCGACTTGACGAGGGTCCTTGCGGTCAGTGAGAGTTTCTGACACTGCATTGAGGTCAAAAATGCGATCTCCCACTTCTGCCGAATCAGCCACATAGCGTAGACCACCATCCACCGGCTCAAATTGGCCTCGGATAATGCTGCCCTCAGGCAAGAAGCGATCGCCTACGGCTGTTCTATTTTCTAGACGTAGGTTGTACTCGTGGACATCGTCTTTATTGAGGTAGAGAGGTTCGTCACTGCGGATGACGGTGTTCAAGGTTTGAGTTGTCTGGGCGACAATAACGGGTGCGTTCTGCTCAATGGAGGTTTCCTGAGCCAGCACTGGACTAGCTATAGCCCCGAGAGAAATGAGTGTACTTGCAATTGCAATAGCTTTCATGGTGGATAACCCCCACTGATTCGTTAGCCTAATTCGTTAGCCTGATTCGTTAGCCTGTTCTAATCATCAGTTTCTGCTACAAAGATGAACAAGTTATGAGTTTTGGGTTGTTAATTCGTGAGTTGGTCATAGATGACTGCGGTCAATCATTTGAAACTCGGGCTTCACAACTTATTCAAATTTTAGCGTTGTGGTAGAAAATATGACAGGAAATTGCCTCGTAAAACTGATTGTTTGAACAGATTGATTAAACCAATCCACTGATGAAATAACACAAATAGCTATGCCAGCGTATTAACTGGCATAGCTATTTGTGTCGGTGTTATAACCACATCCTAATGACTGGCTGTTACAGTGCTCAGATATCACGCTGGCCTAGCGTGGGGGTGGATGTGCTAGTTGTTATAGATGTCCTACAGGTTGGCCAATAGCCCACTAATTTGCTCTAAAAATTCGGGACTAGAGGCGGCAAGTATGCCCCCTAGGAAACCAAACATGTGCCCTTCCCACGACAACGTTGTGTCACCTGAATCCGGTAGCATGGTCCAAAACTGGTCGCCATAGAGCAGCATGACAACAAATGCTAACCCGATGGTCATGAGCGTTACCTCCAGGTAGCCCCGTGCAATCAAGTAGCCCAGGTAGCCAAAAATTAGACCGCTGGCTCCCAGGTGAATCGCTGGGCGTCCAAAAACCCATGTCCCTAACCCACTGACGAGTAGGATGGCAAAGCTTAGGGCATAGAAGTTATCAATACCCTGCAGTAATACTAACCATCCCAAAATCGCAAAGGGTAAGGTGTTGGCAATTAAATGGCCCGCATTGCGATGGAGGAAAGGTGAAAACAAAATACCGAGTAGTCCTAGCGGTTCCCGAGGACGGATACCCAATAGCCGATTTAGACCGCCATTCAAATAAGCAAAATTTACAACACCCACCAACCAAGCCATAACAACACAGTCCCGTAGGACTTTGGCTTGGGTTTGCCAGTCGATGGGTACAAACATCGAGATAATGACCGTGCCCAATATCATATAGATAAGGACTAGCTGTTGCTTAACCCCTGTCATACAGAAAGCCTGCCAGAAAACCTGCTGCTACAAATTTTTCTTTGTCGCTGCTGAGCTGATATTTCTCTCATTAAAGATTTCACCAGTCGCCCAGGGTATGAAGCTAATGTCATTCCGAGGCCTAGCAACGGCAATGTTTAACTTGAAAGTAGAGGCACCCTGTAGCAATACCTCAGGGAAATGAGATACATCTACGTAGATTAACTGCTGTTTTTAACTTTACTTACATTTCCGTAAAAAACGCACAAAAAAATTGATGCTTAAACAAAAGTCAATACGACAAGTTGGAACTGCCTTAGGTGTGTCTAGAGGTGGGGCATTGTTTATTTGTTGAGTGAGTCGATTATCACCGGTGTTTGTGCTTGAGGTGTTCTGAGATACCAGAGACCTGAGATGGGGGCTTTTTCTGGTTGCTAAGGGCTGGGGAAATGCTACTGGGCTAAGTCTAGGATTGTAAGTATATTTACTCTGCAGGTTGTCCTAAGGGAAGTTAGGGCGTTTGCTATAGGATGAAATAGGTGGCATTGATGCCCGCAGTCTGAATAATTCACACGTGGAATAGGGATGAACGTAAAATCTTTGGCGACGGGTCTTGGTGCAGTGATGATCGTGCTGCTAGGGATGATAAGTTTTGCAGCTCCCAGCTGGGCATATCTGCAGGACGATGTGGACATGCTGCTAGAGCTAAGGGATTGCCCAGTCTGCATCCTGACTGAAGCCGATCTGTCAGGCGAAGATTTTGCTCGGGTGAATCTCAAAATTGCAGAACTGACGGGGGCAAATTTGAGCCATGCCAATCTGCAAGAGGCAAATCTGATGCTGACTGAGCTAAAAGAGGCGAATCTCAGCGAGGCGAATCTGGTGGAGGCATCTATGAACGGTGCTCGTCTTCAGGGGGCTAACCTTAGCGGTGCCGATCTCACCGGTGCAGTCTTGACCCAGGCCAATATCGATGGGGCTAATCTACAAGGGGCTAATCTACAAAATGCTGAGCTGACAGCAGCGATTATTGGTAATGCTGATTGGCGGAGGGCCAACCTCAAGGGGGCGAATCTGCGGGGGGCAACTTGGTCGGAAGCAATTATCTGTGACACTGTTTTGCCAGATGGTACGGTTGGCGATCGCAACTGTTAAGCCACGTCCACACTCACCTCAGCTAAACCATGAGTCAAATTACC
This sequence comes from Leptothoe spongobia TAU-MAC 1115, assembly GCF_018739885.1. Lineage (GTDB taxonomy): Bacteria > Cyanobacteriota > Cyanobacteriia > Phormidesmidales > Phormidesmidaceae > Leptothoe > Leptothoe spongobia. The sequence continues at coordinate 53,023 of NZ_JADOES010000035.1, forward strand.
CTAAACATCATCGCCGTCTCAGTTTTTTCGGTGACGATGCTGATCTTGCTAGGTCCATTGCTGTCGATTTCACCGGAAGGACTGGCAACGGTGACAGCGGCTCTGCTAGGGCTCGTCTCTATTGACCAGCTGGGTTGGCAGGGACGGGGAGGGACGTTGCTGGTGGATTGGTTATCCCAGCGCTCACCGGAGTATTGCGATCGCATCGTCCGCCACGAAGCCGGTCATTTCTTGACGGCCTACATATTGGGCATCCCCATCAATTCCTACACCCTGACCGCTTGGGAAACTCTGCAGTCAGGGGTAGATGGCAACGGCGGTGTCATTTTCAAAACCGACGATATTGATCGAGCGGTGGAAATCGGGAAAATCAGCCAGCAAGAGATTGACCGCTACTGCACCGTTTGGATGGCAGGCATCGCCGCCGAAGAAATTACCTACGGTGTGGCCCAGGGAGGGCGAGATGACCGGCTCAAGCTTAATCTACTGTGGCAGCAAATGAATCGCCCCTTAGCCGAGGTGCCTCTAAAGCAGCGCTGGTCCATGCTCCAAGCCAAAACCTTGATCGAAAAAGAGTCAAATGCCTACAGTGCTCTGATCGATGCCATGGCAGAGCGTCGTCCCGTAGACGAATGTTGTGAGCTGATCGAGCAGCACTTACAGTCGGTAGAGGCCTAACCCCTCGTTATACGGAACACCTTCGTTAGATAATGAATACATACAAAACCATTGCTGTTTCGTCACACTTGGTGCAACATCGGTCAGAATGGTAAAGCTTGATATCAACTAAGTCCCGCCAAGCGCGCCTGCTAAAAAATGTCTACGTCAAAGCCTGGGTTAAAAAAATCGGTTACCACTGGCGCTGGAATTCGCCAAGCCTTTCTCAAATTCTACGAAGATAAAGGTCACGCAATCCTGCCTAGTGCGTCACTGGTGCCTGAGGATCCCACGGTTTTGCTTACCATTGCAGGCATGCTGCCGTTCAAGCCGATTTTTCTAGGCCAGCGTAAATCGCCCGTGCCTCGGGCCACCACATCTCAAAAATGTATTCGCACCAACGATATTGAGAATGTGGGCCGCACCGCCCGTCACCATACCTTCTTTGAAATGCTGGGCAATTTCAGCTTTGGCGATTATTTCAAAGAGCAAGCTGTGGCCTGGGCCTGGGAGTTATCTACCAAGGTATTTAAGCTCAATCCCAAAAATCTGATCGTCAGTGTCTTTCGCGAAGATGACGACGCCTTTGCCATCTGGCGTGATCAGGTGGGCGTGCCGGTGAAGCGTATCATCCGCATGGATGAAGCAGACAATTTCTGGACTTCCGGACCTACGGGACCCTGTGGACCCTGCTCCGAAATCTACTACGATTTCCATCCCGAATTGGGGGACGACAACATTGACCTAGAGGACGATACCCGGTTTATCGAGTTCTACAACCTGGTATTTATGCAGTACAACCGGGATGCCGATGGCAACCTGACGCCGCTAGCCGCCCAGAATATCGACACCGGCATGGGCCTGGAGCGCATGGCCCAGATTCTGCAGAAAAAGCCCAATAACTACGAGACGGATCTAATCTTCCCCATTATCCAAACAGCGGCAGAGATTGCTGGAGTGGATTATTTTGCCATTGATGACAGTGCTCAGATTTCCCTCAAGGTGATCGGCGACCATGTGCGGTCCGTGGCCCACATGATTTCTGATGGCATTACTGCATCCAACGTCGGTCGCGGTTATATCCTGCGCCGGTTAATTCGTCGCGTCGTGCGCCATGGTCGACTGCTCGGTATTGAAGGAGCCTTTATCAATAAAGTTGCCGAAAGCGCTATTTCCTTGTGCGAGTCGGCTTACCCCGATTTGCGAGAGCGAGAAAGTGTGATCAAATCTGAGCTAGAGCGGGAAGAAGCTCAATTTCTCAAAACCCTGGAGCGGGGTGAGAAACTGCTGGCAGAGATTCTGGAGCGCAAGCCCAAGCAGATTTCTGGGGATGAAGCCTTTAAGCTCTATGACACCTTCGGTTTTCCGCTGGAGTTAACCCAGGAGATTGCCGAAGAAAATGGTCTCACGGTGGATGTAGACGGCTTCGAAACCGCCATGGCTGCTCAACGTGAGCGAGCTAAGAGCGCCCATGAAACGATTGATCTGCTAGCCCAGGGCAGCCTTAGTCAATTAGGGATTGATTCCACCAATTTTCTGGGCTATACCGACGTCACTAGCCAGAGCACAGTCAAAGCCATTTTGGCCAATGGTGCGACGGTGGATACGGCTGAAGCAGGCACTGAGGTACAGCTAGTCTTAGATAAGACCCCTTTCTACGCTGAATCCGGTGGTCAGATTGGCGACCAGGGCTATCTGGCTGGCGATAACCTGGTGGTGCGCATCGAGGATGTACAGAAGGACAACAATCTATTTATCCACATTGGTCGGGTGGAGCGGGGCAACCTATCCGTTGGCGACAGCGTCAGCGCCCAAATTGATCGGGCCTGTCGTCGTCGTTCCCAGGCAAACCATTCGGCCACCCACCTCTTACAGGCAGCTCTCAAGAAACTGGTGGATGGCACCATTTCCCAGGCAGGTTCCCTGGTCAGCTTTGATCGCTTGCGATTTGACTTTAACTGCCCCCGTGCCCTTACCTCTGACGAAGTACAACAGGTCGAAGCTCAGGTAAATACCTGGATTGCTGAGGCGCATGGTGCCCAGGTGGAGGTGATGCCCATTGCCGATGCCAAGGATAAGGGGGCGACTGCCATGTTTGGTGAAAAGTATGGCGACGAAGTCCGAGTAGTGGATTTTCCTGGGGTGTCCATGGAGCTTTGTGGTGGTACCCATGTGGGCAACACCGCAGAAATCGGTGTCTTCAAGATAATTGCCGAGGCAGGCATTGCCGCTGGGGTAAGACGTATTGAGGCGGTGGCCGGTCCGGCGGTGCTGGAATACTTGAATGTGCGGGACCAGATTGTGAAGGATCTAAGCGACCGGTTTAAAGCTAAGCCTGAGGAGTTGGTGGACCGGATTACCAATCTGCAGGGTGAACTGAAGACCACACAGAAAACAGTGGATGGTCTCAAGTCGGAGCTGGCATTACTGAAGTCAGATCAGTTGCTGGGCAAGGCAGAACCTGTGGGTAACTTCCAGGTGCTGGTAGCCAACATGGGCGAGGTGGATGCTGACTCGCTGAAAACAGCGGCTGAGCGGTTGTTGCAAAAGCTAGGGGATGGTGCCGTGGTGCTGGGCTCGATTCCGGCTGAGGGCAAGGTGAGTCTGGTGGCAGCGTTTAGTAAGCCTGTCATGGATAAGGGGCTAAAAGCAGGCAAATTTATTGGCGGTATCGCAAAGATGACCGGCGGTGGCGGTGGCGGTCGGCCTAACTTTGCCCAGGCGGGCGGGCGTGATGCATCGAAGTTGCCCGAGGCGTTGAATGCGGCAAAGGAGCAGTTACAGTCGGCATTGGAATGATTTTTCCATGGGTAGGGTGGGCATTGCCCACCATCAGCCGGTGAATATTCACTGAAATTATCAGTCGATGGAAACTCTCACAACAAACTAGATACCATCACAACGACCACACATTTCTCCTGCTGTTGAGCAGCCAGCGATTCCAGATCCTCTAGCGAGATGACATAACTCTCAGCTATTGATTCTGCATCAAAACAGGCAATAAATCCCACTGTATTGTCTGTTATCTTTCCACCTAGCCCAATGGCAATATCTCTCGCTTGTAGTAATTCGTCCATTTAATCTCTTTGTGAAAGGTGAAGGATTTACAGCGATATATCTTACAAGATAAACAACCCGTTATCTGTAAAGACGAGGTGACTTGGCGGACGTTTATGAATAACGGCGATAACTTGCTAGTCGCCCAAGATTCGGCAGGCAAGTTTAAGGTAGTCACCGTATTCCTTGGGTTTAACTATGGCAACACTGAGCAGCCAAGTTTTTTTCAAACGACGTGTCTAGGGGTGACGAGCGAAAAGCGCCCCCAGTATGCTGCCTCTTGGGAGAAGGCTATGTTGCGCCATCGAGGCGCGGTCAAGTGCGGTGAAATGCTAACGGAGTTTGAGGCGGAGCGGGCAGCAGGTATTGATCGGTCTTGGGAGTTTATTGATTGTCATGTTACGCCGGGAGAACTGCAATTTATGCTTAAGTCAGAGGCTGAAGCGTTGAGGGTCATGCCTAATGATCAAAAACATTGGAAGCGTCGAGGACGCATGATTATATTTTGTTTCGATATGTAAATTTATCTCTGTACAATTTATTGACTTGATTTTGTAAAATCATTGCCCGGTGGGCGGTGCCTGGGATGTTGGCTAAGCCTCTTTTACAATAGTGAAAGTTCATGCATTATAACTGTAAGCAGTTCGATTCCAAC
>NZ_JADOES010000036.1 GCF_018739885.1 Leptothoe spongobia TAU-MAC 1115
AAGTTGGGAATCTCGGTCAATATCGGACGGGTGCCTATCTCAGCGTGAGACTGACTTAAGAAACTGCAAGATCTAAGTATAAGAGTTACGGATATAGGGTGGGGGTCTAGACGGTAAAACTCAGGGTTAATCAGTGGATAGTAGACGGTGGGATCCGACCGCTATTAATTAAGAAGTACTCCATCGCCTAGTTGACTAATTCATCAGTGGCTTGGAGGTCAGTGAGGATTACATAAAGAACCCTGACGTTAGATGTATTGACTTTGTTTGAACTGTCAAAATTAATTCAGTTTAATCAGGCTTCGACCCTAGATTAGCAAGTTCAGCTAACGGTTTGTTCATCGTCAGAAACGGCCAACGACCCTATGTTAATTCTCGACGGATTGGTGGCAAAACTACCTGTAGATGTCACTGTAAATTGAGTTGAGAACCAATGCCCCAAGCTTCCATGGTTGCCAACGAAATACCCGCCCAGCACACCAATTTTTTCCCAACGGTTTCGGTCATTGTGCCTATTTACAATGGCGAAACTGATTTACCGGGTTTGATTGATTGTTTGTTAGGGCAAACCTATCCGGCAGACCGGGTGGAGTATCTGCTGGTAGATAATGGCAGCTGCGATCGCACCCCCACCATCCTCACAAACGCCATCACTCAAGCCAAGGCAACCGGACTCACCCTCAAGCATCTCAACGAAACTCAAATCCAAAGTGCCTACGCCGCTCGTAACACCGGCATTCGGGCAGCAACGGGCGAGATTTTGGCCTTTACCGATGCCGACTGTTACCCAGATAGCATCTGGATTGAAAACTTAGTACAGGGATTTCAAAATGATCGGATAGGTTTGTGTGTCGGAGAAATAAAAGCTTTGCCTGGCAACACCTGGCTCGAATGCTACGCCGAACGGAAAAACATCATGTCCCAAAAGGACACTCTGGCTCACTCGTTTTGTCCTTATGGTCAAACAGCTAACGTAGCCATACGTGCCTGTGCCTTTGAAAAAATCGGGTTATTTCGTCCCTATATGACCACAGGCGGTGACGCTGACATCTGCTGGCGGCTCCAGCGCGATGGGGACTGGCAACTGCATTACGCACAGACCGCCGTCGTGAAACACCATCATCGCACTACCTTCAAAGAACTCTACAAACAGTGGTATCGCTACGGATGCTCTAATCGCTATTTACATCAGCTCCATGGCATCAAGCTGACACGGCCTTTAATGGGGCGTGAAGTGCGCCATTCTCTAGCTCGCTGGATCGCGAAAGAAATTCCCAGCGGCCTCATCAAGTTAATCACCGGTAAAGCTGATCTGGTCGATTTAGCGATGACGCCTATTGGACTCTATTGCTTTCGTGCCCGTACTTTGGGGCAGAGGGAATCAAGACTCCCTGACAAGGCTGCGGAAATCGCTTGGCTAGAAACTGATTAGTCCAATAAATGTATAGGGCCTGTCGCCCTCCAAACTCTTAACCATTAATGCCCAGGGCAGTTACAGGCCCAGCCCCTACAACCTAATTTTTGTAATGCGTCTGCTTGTTCTTTCCCTCAACACTTTTCCCTATCCCCCAAACCACGGCGCAGCTGAGGGGCGCACCTTTAACTTGATTAAACAACTAAGTCGCCATCATAAAGTGACCATAGTGGCTCACAAAACGGCCAATGCCACCGAGGCTAATGTGCACGCTCTCAAGCAATGGGTGGATGACGTCAAAACCTTTCCGCAATCGGCCAATCAAGATGCAAAGCAACCAAGTAATCCTCTGCAGCAAGCGCTGCGCTTAGCTCAGTTTGCGATTACCGCCACCCCACCCAATGTGTCATTTAGATTTTCACCCGATGTATACACCTGGGTCACCCAACAGATTGAGGCGGGTACCTATGAAGGCGTTATTTGTGAGCACAGCATCAATGAGATGTACGTTCACCCAAAGTTTCGCCAACGGGTGAAAACCCTGGTGGATATCCATAGCTCTGTCTACGGTTGGGTCCTGAATCATCTAGAAGCGGGCGCGTCAGAAAATGCTTGGCGAGATCGGCTGTACCTCCCCCTACTGGCACGCTATGAAAAGCGATACTGCGGTAAATTTACTCATCTGATTGCAACTACCCCTGATGATCGACAGCAGCTACAGCAACTGATTCCAGATGCGAAAATCACCATTGTATCTAACGGTGTGGACTTAGAGACATTTACCTACCGTTCCCAAGACCCAGGTGGTCAGTCCCTAATTTTTATTGGGGCGATGGACTCTTCCCACAATATTGATGCTGCCTGCTACCTGGCCCAAGAGATTTTCCCTCAAGTCCGCCAGCAGTATCCTGCAGCAACATTGAGTCTGGTGGGGGCACGGCCTGTCAAGGTGGTCAAAGAATTAGACAATTTGCCAGGCGTGACTGTAACAGGACGAGTGCCATCAATCACGGACTATATTCATCGGGGAACAGTCGGTATAGTCCCCCTGCGCGCAGGGTTAGGTATTAAAACCAAAACGTTGGAATCGATGGCAGCAGGTATTCCTATTGTGGCTAGCGATCGCGGATTGGAGGGGCTACAGGTAGATAGCGACAGCGTCCCCCTACGGGCCTTGCGTGCCAATACCCCAGCAGACTATGTAAAGGCAATTGAGCAACTATTTGAAAATGCAATGTTGCGGCAAACACTTTCCGAAAATGCCCGTCACATGATTGAAACAGAATATACCTGGGAGATTGCCGGTCAAAGATACGAGCAAGTGCTATCCTCCTAGGCACTGTTAGCACTGTAGCTCCTCTACAGAAGTTAATCTAAAACACATTCCCATGGGTCTGAGCAGGTCAAATTCACCCACCACCACCCAGGTAAAACTCTTGGTCAGTCCAGCGTCAGGGCGCATTCCCTGGTCATTGCTAAGCTGGTTGATCTTAGGCAGTGGTGCGGTTGTCTTGGTAGCTGTAATCCTGTCAGGGGCCAGGTTGATTATTGATCCCTACAGTCCAAACTGGTTAAAGACGGCGTTTCCTGGCTTAGTAAACAGTTTTGAAGCAGCTCCTCAGACTGCTAATGAAATTCGAGCGGAGATGCGATCTCAAGGCCTCACTTCTGGCCTCCCCATCGCCTGGCCCAATGTCGACGAGCCTACAGCTTGGTTCTATCCCGTTCTGGATAAAGACAATAAGGCTATTAAAGAATTGTGGGTTTATCGCGTACAGGGTGATCAGCTCCAACGAGTTGAGCAAATCTCGATTCGTCCCATGAAAGAATCCTTCATTACCAATCCTTTGGTAGGTACAGCGTCTCAAGTTGCCAGTGTCGACAGTGATGCGACCCTATCCTCAGGCAAGCTCATGCCCAGTCAATCAGCGGATGGCCCCTGGCTTTTGTTAGAAGGTCAGCGCCGCTATGGCAATACTGTCATGCGCTACGGTCAAATTTTGAGCTATCAGTCCCACTCTCAACGACTGCACCGATTGCTCAATTGGTCGAGCCCTACCGATCAACCGCCCCAATGGCAGACTAGTGAAACGGGGCATCAGTTGGTTATCGATCAAACGGTTGGATTGCGGCCTAGTTTTTTGCTATACCAGCTGGTGCCCAATAATCCACCTCAGTTGCAAGAAATATCGCTCTATCGATCTGTTTACGACTCAGACCAGGGCTCAGACCTGAGCCCCTCTAGCTCAGACCTGAGCCCCTCTAGCTCAGACCTGCTGAGCCCCTCTCTTTATGACAAAGCACTGAAACTGGCCCAGGGAGCAGTCTGGTCCCATAGTCTGCAAATGATGCAGTCTGCGAAAATAGCCCTAGAACCGGACTGGTCATCAGCCGCCCAAACCCAGCTGGATTTAATTGAGCTGCATGCTAAACACACTAAGGCTCAAACCGAGCAAACATTTTCCAGCCAACAACAGCATATTTTGGCCTATTTAATGGATGGGCAGTGGGATAAAGCGCTGACTACGTTGGAAGATAATCCAGCCATTTATGAATCCACCCTAAAACGTTTAGAGTATGAATTTGATTCCCTATGGCGGGGAGTCAGTACCCATCTTCAAGTACATCCCAGGGATCAAGCGACACAAATCTGGGGGGCCTTGTTAGTCACTGCTCGTCAATCACCGGAGGCGGGACAAGCCTGGCTCAAGAAAAAGACTCGATCAAAACAATTACTAGAACGGCTGCAGGCTGTAGGAAAAACTCAGTCGCTCATTGCCGCGATCGAAGTCGAGCCTTCAAAGGCTAGCAGCGATAGTCCAACGGCCAATGTGAGTTCAGCGGCTAATGTATCCAATGCAGTTGGCTCACTCCCGTCAACGACAACGACAGGACGATACCTCAGTCTCGTAGGACAAGCCCAGAGCATGGCAACCTCTGGTGAGGGATGGTTGCGCTCTCAAACTCTACCCACCCCTGTCCCAGGACAAACCTGGTACCAAATTAATGTGCAGCTACTCCAAGACAGCTCAGGCTGGGGACTCCCGCCCGTATCCATTACTGCCGCAAACTTTTGGGCTGAAACCCGATCTCTTCGTCGCCAGGTGCAGCTCTTTAGAGGAAATCAGCCCGTGGGCGGCATCACTGTCCATGGTATTAAAGCAACCGGATCCGACATTACCCTATTGGCCATTGGTCCAGAAATTGAAGGCCTCGCCTTGGTGACTACTGGCAACAGTTTGCGGTGGCTCAACACCTTACCCTGGCAAACGGCTCCAATGCCAGCGATATTTACAGCCGCTAACCCAGTCAGCACCAATAATGAGTCAGTTACTGCTGATCAATCTCTCGCTACAGCTGGGTTAGATCCCCTAATTCCCCAGGAAATTAGCCAACACCTTGGTCTTTCAAGTGAGCAGATGACCCAGCTATATCCCCATCTGCACTACGCTAGTCTCAATCTAGTTGGCGATGGCGCAACAGAACATCTCTTCACCATTAGTCATGGACTACCATCAGAATTAGCCCTAACTCCTGGGAAGACCATTATTTTTTCCAATACTGGCGAGATTTTATACAGTGATATCAGGCAAGAACAGTCTTTGGTGGCTCTCACAGATGGAGGCAGTGGACAATCGACGATGCTATTAGTCGAACAGCCAGGTCGTTACGACCTAATTGGCTTGTAAACGAGTTCCTTATTTAATAACTGCTGTACCTCACGAAATGGTAGCGGTTTACCAAACAGATACCCCTGACCAATGTCACAGCCAGACCGCTGTAGCATTTTCAGTTGCTCTAGGGTTTCAATCCCTTCTACCACCGTTTGCATCCCTAACCCTTTGGCCATGGTCAACATGCTTGACAACAACACCTGGGTACGTGGATTAGTAATAATTTCTCGGACAAATGCTCGATCAATTTTGAAGCCATCCACCTCAAAACGGGTGAGATAGTTCAAACTCGAAAACCCCGTACCAAAGTCATCGAGCGCAATATGGAATCCAGCCTGACGACAGCATTGCAGCGTTTTCAGAGCCACTGGATCTTCCATAAACACTCGCTCAGTCACTTCAAGTTTGACTTGAGATGCCTGTAGCTTATAGCGGTCGATAATAGCTTGCAATTCAGCTAAAAAATCAGCTTCAGCTAGCTGCCGGGGAGCAACATTAATGCTCATAAACAAAACTCTGTCGGGAGACATGGTCTGGAGCTGTGCCAGATCACGACAAGCTTGTTTTAGGGTTTGTCGACCAATGGGGATAATCAACGACGTTTCTTCGGCAATGCTGGTAAATTCCCCCGGTGATACATGACCACGGGTGGGACTAAACCATCGGATCAGGGCCTCAAATCCAAGGACTTGGCAAGTGTGAATATTTACCAGCGGCTGATAGTGGGGACGTAGCTGCTGATTATCCAGAGCGGCTCGCAGCTCTGATTCCAGGCGCATTTTATCGAGCACCTGATCATTTTCTGCGGGTGACTGGGGGGCTTTGCCATTGGGAATACGCAAGTGCGGTGATGAGGTAACTTGTGGCGTGTTGCGTATTCGATGCAGCAATGTTTTCATCAAAAGTTGTACGACAGGATCCGCATCTTGCACACGTTCCGAAATCTGATGACTCGAAATAGCAACACAGACCGTCTCTTCAATCGCTTTAGCTGAAGCTGAACGCGGGGCTGTATCCATCACAGCCATTTCACCCAGGACATCACCCGTGGTTAATATTCGCAGCGGAAACGGTTGGCCATCAACGTTGACGGCAACTTCTACCCGTCCTGACTCAATGATGTAAGCCCATTCTCCGGGGTCTCCCTCAGAGAAGATTGTTTCACCTATTTGAAAGTGCTTTAGCGCAGAGGAGGAACCCCAGTTAGACATGGCTGTCTTACCTAGTGAACAACAAAAATCAACTAGTAAAAATTACGGGGATGCACAGTCAAAAGACACATCTCATATTGATTTGGTTTCCTTAATATCTACATATCCTGCCTCGCGGCTACGGATATTCACTGAGATTTGCCCAAGGACATCGTCAGAACGTGGAAAACCAAGAAATTCTCCCAAGGTAAAAAATAGGCTCTCTTGGAATGATCGGAGACAACTATTAGCCAACCTGCTCAAAAACCATTTTGGGTGCAAAGTATGGCTGATCGTCCCTGAGACGGAATACACCAATCCCGAGAAATGGGCGGGTTTCGGTTACAACTCGTAGAGGCTGTTCCAGGGCCACGGTAGGTTCAATGGCCAAACGCTGTCCAAGACACCAACGCCGAGCTGCTTCTGGAGAAAGCACTATCTTCGGTAAATGACCCATCACCAACGCCGGAGTAATCAGGTCTATGTGATTCGGTTGTTCCGAAACGGTGTCTAAGGCAATGCTGGTATCTAGGGTAAAACCACTACTCTGAGTACGTATTAGTGACGCTAATGTACCGCCTACCCCTAAAGCTTGACCTAGATCGCGAGCAATGGAACGAATATAGGTACCGGTGCCACAAGCAATATCCAGAGTGATGTGGGCAGATTCACCTGGCTGCCAGTCCAATACATCAATGCTGTGGATAATGACAGGACGGCTGGGAACATCCATCGTATCGGCATCACCGCGACGGGCCAAATCATAAAGCCGTTGGCCATTGACATGAATTGCGCTATACATGGGGGGGATCTGCTCAATCTCCCCCTGAAAGTTGCTCAGCTGCTCAAGCACCCTAGCCTGGGTCAGATGGCTTGCTGACATCTGAGTCAAAATAGCGCCATCTAGATCGTCTGTATCAGTTGTGGTTCCTAGCTGTACAACGGCTCGATATGCTTTATCACTGGACAAGTACTGCAACAAACGTGTAGCTCGCCCAACGGCAACCGGTAAAACTCCTGTTGCTGCTGGATCGAGAGTGCCAGCATGACCAATTTTCTTGGTTTTGAGAAGGCGACGTAGTTTGGCTACACAGTCATGGGATGTCCATCCGGCAGGTTTATGAAGGTTAAGAAAGCCATCGGGCATAGACTGATCGTAAAGATAATGAAGCACTCAACGTCATCCTATCAGGGCACCTGAGGGGACGGGGCGGAGGATGGATCAGAAAATGTAGGTTCTGGTTCATCTAAAAGGACGTCTGGTGCTGAGATCGCAGGCTCTGCTGGAGTGACTATTGCATCTGCGGCCGAACGCGGAGGCCCCCCCAATTGTTCCACTAAGGATCGCCCGGTAAGACTTTGGACTAAGGTGAGCTTAATCGGATCTTGGTTGAGTTGTGCAATCCCCTCCGGGGTTAAGAGTTGTCCATAGGTCGTATCGCCAGTCAAATGCTGGGTCAAAAATGCCAAACTAGACGCCTCTAGATAATCTTGAGCTAGGGCTGGATCGGGCCCAATAATCTCGGTGGGTAGATCAAAGGCTTCACTCCCGGTCTCAGTCAACGCGATCGTGGAGAAGTGGGTCCCCTGACGCATCAGCAGTAGATAACGTTCAGGCTGGTTCAACCAGGTAAAGGGCACTAGCTGCTCCTGGAGAGCCGGAGCCACGGTATCGGCCCCACTAGAGACGATCATGGTGGGGGTAGTCACCTGGCCCATGCTTTCTTCGCCAAAGAGTACGCTGGTGATGGGGTTGATTGCGATCGCAGCCCTTATCCGATCATCCTGTAATGACAGCATGGTCTCACTAGGATCGGCCAGCTGGCCTGCCTGACACTGGAGCAGTAAGGACACATTTAATGACAGAGAACTGGGAGGACAGGCTTCGCGCAGCACCTCAAAGTCAAGATGGGCACCCGCTAATGCCAGCGCCGTATAGCCCCCAAAGGATTGTCCCACCAATCCTACCTGGGCAAAATTTATCAAACTGCCGTACTGTATGGCCTCTCGTTCTAGATAATCCAAGAGCGCAGAAATTTGTTGAGGACGATTAATAAATTCCTCATTAGCAACAACGTCAGCTGACTTACCCACCAGTAGCGCATTAATTTGGGCTGCATTACTACCAGGATGCTCAACATTGATCACCACAAACCCATGGGATGCCAGATGTCGTCCCAGGTAGGCATAGGACGTCCGATCGTTGCCCAATCCATGGGAAATAATCACCGTGGGTCGATTTCGTTGGCGCTGTCCTTGCAGCATTGGCACATAAATATCCGCAGGCATTGGAGAATTAGCGGACAGCGTTTGCCGATCTACCTGGTAACGCCCACCCTGCCGGGCCTGATTAGTAAGGGAGCGTAGACGTGCCTGTTGCGCCGCAGACAGTTCCTCCAGGGGAGTCCCTAAACGCTCTAACAATTCAATCGAGGCTTCCGTTTCATAAACAGCTCGATTAATCTCACGCAACAAACCCAAGCCACGATCTAACTCAATACGCATCTCCTCAGTGGGAAACCGACGTACCGCATTCAATATTGTCAAGCCCTCTTCTGGATCACCAGCAGCTACTAAAATAGCTCCCCGCAATGCACGCAAGTCACTACGACGTCCCTCAGTACGAATAAAATCAGCTGCAATATTGAGCAGGTATTCCCCCTGACTGGTATAGAAAAATCGATCTAGCAACACCACATCCAACTGAATGGTGTCGATATCCTGCTCCACCCGCCAGGTCAAGGCTTCTCTCAGCTCATTGATATCGTAGTCATCGGGTAAAAACTTTGCGTAGTAGGCAAGATCTTCACTGAGCACCCCCTCATCAGCCAAGCGCTCTAAATCTGCCAGCTCTATAGAGCGCTCAACCGGGCCAAAGGCAAATGTAATACGCTCCGCCGCTTTACCGGGTAGGGCCGTTACCAAGACTGTACCGAGCCCCAGGGTTAATCGCTGGATACCTTTGATCACAGCTGATAAACAGACTTTTTTCATAGACAACCTTGTATTCGCAGTCAGGAAACACCCAGAAATCCGTTACTGGTTGGCAACATGAACCAACCTGTCGTTATTAGTGAGTTACTCCACTCACTCTCAGGCTCAGCAATGCCTCTCAAAAACGTACTTAAGGGGATGCCGAGTTTTTCAGCAACGCTAGCAAGTCTTCTTCGCTCAAACGTTGAATACCGAGTTTTTCAGCCTTAGCTAGCTTTGATCCGGCATCTATACCGACCACAACATAGCTTGTTTTTGAACTAACTGACCCAGTCACTTTACCGCCACATTCCTCAATCTTTGCCTTGGCTTCTTTGCGATTAAGGGTGGGTAGGGTACCCGTGAGTACAAAGGTTTTTCCCGCCATGGGCAGATCCGTCGGTGCTGCTGCTGGTGGCGGACCTTCTAACTGCACACCCACGGCTCGTAACCGTTCTATTAGCCGTTGGTTGGTAGCGCTTTGAAACCACTCATGGACCGAATAGGCAATTTCTGGACCAATCCCATAAACGGCCTCAATTTGCTTCGGATCCGCCACCGTCAAAAGCTTTGCTGTATAGAATTCCTTAGTCAGCAGCTGCGCATTGACAGCGCCCACATGACGAATCCCCAAACCAAATAAAACCCGTGACCAGGGCTGTGCTTTGGAGGCCTGAATAGCGTCTACCAGTTTCTGCGCTAGCTGCTGTCCCATACGTTCTAGAGGCAGTAAGTCTTCTACGGTCAGCTCATACAGATCAGCAACAGAATTAACGAGTTTCTGCTCTAGCAACTGCTGTACCCATTTCTCACCTAATCCTGCAATATCCAAGGCCTGACGGCTAGTCCAGTGAATCAGATCGCCTCGCACAATCGCTGGACAGGACGGATTGATACAACGAGTCACCGCCTCATCGGCTGGCCTGATCAGAGTCTCATTACATTCAGGACAGTGGGTTGGCAACTGACAACGTTCAGCCCCCTCTGGCCGCAGGTTCGATAGTACCCGAACCACCTCTGGAATAATTTCCCCGGCCTTGCGAACGATGACTGTATCCCCCTTATGGAGATTGAGTTCAGCGATGCGATCGGCATTGTGAAGCGTAGCGCGGGAAACGGTCGTCCCAGCTAGCTGGACTGGTGCGAGTTCAGCCACGGGGGTAACGGCACCAGTACGGCCAATCTGCACAGACATATTTTTGAGAATGGTTGGCACCTCTTCGGCAGGATATTTAAGCGCGATGGCCCAGCGAGGAAATTTTTGAGTAAATCCTAAACGCCTCTGTAAAGCCAGGTCATTGAGCTTTACCACGACACCATCGGTCAGATAGGGCAGCTTTGTTCGGGCCTGGTCCCAATAGTCATAAAACTGGGCAACATCTATCGCTGTAGGGCAAAGTTTACGGTTGGGATTCACCTTAAACCCAAGTTTTTGAAGCGTATTGAGTGCTCCTTCCTGGGTTTGGGGCACAGACAAACCACCGTCTCCTTCGGGCAAAAGAAGTGTATAGGCAAAAAAGTCCAAACGACGCTGCGCTACAACTCGAGAATCCAGTTGTCGTAGGGTGCCGGCTGCGGCATTTCGGGGATTGGCAAAGGGCGCTTCTTCTTTGGATTGACGCTCAGCATTAATCCGATCAAACACATCATTGGGGATAAAGGCTTCACCTCTCACTTCTACCCGTGGGGGAGGATTATCGATCTGTAACCTTAGGGGAATCGAGCGAATAGTACGTACATTCTGAGTGATGTCTTCTCCGCTAATGCCATCACCTCGGGTTACACCCCTAGTTAGCAAACCGTTTTCATAGGTCAGGGCGAGGGCATTGCCGTCAATTTTGAGTTCAGCAACGACGGGGGCCTCATTTATATCCGGTGTTTGTCGTTGCCAACGCACTTCCCACTGACGATACTCGTCAATATCAAAGGCATTTTCGAGACTATATAGCGGAATATTATGCTCCAAGGCAGTGAACTGGCTAGCTGGTCGTTCGCCAACACGCTGGGTAGGACTATCAGGTGTCACTAAAGTCGGGTACTGTTCTTCTAACTTCTGTAGCTCACGATAGAGCCGATCGTAAACCTCGTCAGGTAGGTCAGGGGCATCCAGTACATAGTAGGCATAGCTAGCCTTTTGCAGTTGCGATCGCAACTCCTGAGTCCGCTGTCGCCGATCCGCTGGAACTGTTTCTGCCATAACCGTTGCAAGTACTCAACTAATGGAAAATTCAGCCTAACTGAGCAGGCACCCTGAATTCTACCCGAGGAATCCAAAGCTTATTTTCGAATTTTGTCTGCAAGGAAAACTTAACCGTAAAAACTCAAAACTCTTTAAGTTGCTGACAGTGCATCAACCGCAACCCTTTTAAGCTTGGCCAAATGTTCCGGGGTTTTAAACTCTCTACTCGCATTATGGTGAACCTTGGACTTGACCAAGATCAGTTCTTTGGGCATAAGGGCTGCATGATATAGACGCTTAACGTGGTTTGTGTGATTCACGATGGATAGCAGCCTTGCCATCAGCGCCAAAAAAGAGTTAACCATCACCAGTCATCAAGTTTGCCTACTTCTATGTCATTCCATAGAAAATCTAACTATTCAAGCAACGCTGTGACAGTAGCAAGCTCACCATTAACTACTCACCGTGACACTTTTTCCAAAACTGGATGTCCGCCTCTGGATTCTCGCCGCTGGCCGTCTATTGTCCCAGCTAGGCATAGGTTTCACTCTGTTTTACGCACCATTATTTTTTGCTGATGATGTGGGCCTATCAGCCACAGCCATTGGTCTAGGTCTAGGCAGCCAGTCTTTATCAGGCATGATCGGCCGATTTGCGGGGGGATCCATGGCCGATTCGCCACGATGGGGTAGACGACAAACGCTACTCCTATCAGCAGCTATCTCAGCTGTAGCCGATGGCTGCTTTGTCATTACCCATGGGTTTATTGGCTTTGTTATTGCTAACTTGCTCATGGGCCTAGGCGTGGGGCTTTACTGGCCTGCCACCGAAGCCGTAGTCGCCGATCTGACGACTGATAAGAATCGCAATGAGGCCTTTGCCATTGTGCGTCTAGCTGACAGTCTAGGTTTGAGTGCAGGGGTGGTACTTGGTGGTGCAGTGATTGCCGCCTTTCAAGCTTATCGAGTACTCTTCGCTCTGGATGGCATTACATTTATCGTGTTTTACGCCATTGTGGCCGTAGCCATTACGGAAACCCTGAGTACACAAATTGCTTCAGAGAATTTTTGGCAGGGATGGCGAGTGGCGATTTGCGATCGCACTCTCCAAATTTATGTCATTGTCAACTGCCTCTTCACTCTCTATCTCTCCCAAGCCCAAAGCACGTTGCCCCTTTACCTCAATCGCTTTACCCACCTTGATAACCATGCCGCTGTGGGAGGCATTTTCACCTGGGCTATTGTTTTAACCGCTCTATTTCAGCTACCAGTAGCTCGCTGGCTGAAGCGATTTAGCCAACCCCATGCCCTCATAATTGCCCTGTTCTTTTGGGCCATTACCTTCTGCAGTACTTGGCTAGTCGGACAACAGCTCATCAGCCCGATTATATTTGTCCTGATAGGTTTGACAGCGATGGCCCTGGGTACCGTAGCTTACACTCCCATCGCCTCAGCCTTAGTCGTGGACATTGCCCCTGCTCACTTACGAGGGGTTTATTTATCTGTCAATTCCATGTGTTGGGCCATCGGCTACCTGATTGGCCCTCCTTTAGGGGGATGGGCATTGGATAATCGCCTAGCTCATCCCTTTTGGCTGTGGTTACTTTTCAGCACCGTGACTGGGGTGGGAATCTTGTTAATTCTTCAGACACGGCTCCAGCCTAAACATCGTTAGCGACATCGTTAGTGTCAGGACCCAAGTGTCATGTCAATTAGAAAACACTCTCAAGGGCTCTAACATCTGTCAGCTATCGTTGCCGCCCTAATCTAAATTCAATGCCTTAATCCAATTCAATAATGTCTGGGAAAATATTGGGTGAAAACATTTCCCAGAGTGCATCTTGATAGGGCGCGTAAAACAACATCTGGTTGTGGGTTACATAGTCTTTAAACTCGCGCGCTAGTAGATGTAACATCTGCCTCACCAGTTCCCAATTCACTTTTAGGGTGGGATAGAGCATGACACACAGGGGAAACAGCTCTTCCTGGATAGAGTCAAACCGTTGCTCTAAAACACAAGTCCAGAGGTAAACCTGAAACATTTCAGCATCGCGAATGCTGGATATCTGTACTAAAGGGTTATTTAGCCGATCGGTATAGGAGCAATAATTGGGGTAGAGCTGATTCACCCGAGTAACGACATTCTTGGCAATGGTCGTAATGTGGGGCAATAAAGTTTGAATCACCGTTAGGCGTTCATCTCCATAGGAATAATGTGCTGCGGCATTATAAGCACGCTGGAGTGGCATATAAAGGTGATCATCAATCACCTTAAAATAGGACATCAGAATTTTACGTTCGATACTGGGTGCACTGTCTACCAGAATTTTTCCACAGTAGTGAAACTGCATACTGACAAACCCAATGAGCCTAGGATCTACAGCGGTATATCGCTGTCGGAGTTTTCCTAACGCTCCCGAAATCTTGACGGATAAACGCTGGGGAGAAATTTCTTTGCCATAGGCTGCCAGCGCCTTTACGTAGACTGTATGGACATCTTTTGAAACCTTCCACGGATCTATCAGTGTCGCGTTGATACCATGTCGTTGCACTTCATAGGCAAGCAGGGATTCGGTTAGATGCCAGGCCTTAGCACTGGCTGTTCTCAACTCTGAAACTAATCGCCTCGCAATGACGATGCGGGGTTTAACCTCAAAACCATTCGCCCAAGACTGACTACGAGCCTCCAAGCTTCCCAAATACTTTCTCGCCCAAAGTTCCGCCATTTTAGCTGGTTCAGCTAATGAGGATGGACAATCGGGAGCTTGCCTCATATCGGGGGTATGCATGATGCCACTGAAAGAACAACGTCTGGTTACACAGAGGGCGTGATCAGTAGAAAAAATCTGCCTCACCCTTTTTGAAGGATAGCGCTATACGTATGTTTAACTAGACATCATCTTTACTGTGTAACTAGACGTTATAGTCACTTCTATTGATACAGTGTTGCGAATTTTGACCTCCTAAAAGAGGCGATAACTCACCCAAAACAGAACGCCCATATGACTGGCGATGGGATCATTTCAATGCGCTCTGCTACAGTCTGTTTCATTTTTGTTACATCCATAGGAGTGTTTCTTGAGGTCTTAAATCTGCGTGATAGCATACAACTCATAGCTTTTAATCGATTTGGAGAAAAACACCTTGGCACTTCGGGTTGCGGTTGTTGGAGGCGGTCCGGCAGGCTCTTCTGCTGCTGAGACGTTAGTAAAAGCAGGTATTGAAACCTACTTATTTGAGCGTAAGTTAGACAACGCCAAGCCCTGTGGTGGCGCGATTCCCCTATGCATGGTTGATGAATTTGATTTGCCCCCTGAGATCATTGACCGCCGCGTACGCAAGATGAAGATGATCTCCCCCTCAAACGTTGAGGTTAATATCGGCAGTACCCTCAAGGATGATGAGTACATTGGTATGTGCCGTCGTGAGGTGTTGGATGGCTTTTTGCGCGAACGGGCTGAAAAGCTTGGCACAAAAGTTATCAACGGTACTGTGCACAAGTTAGAGATGCCTAACAACGACAAGGATCCCTATACCCTGCACTACGCTGATCACTCCAATGGCAAGCTTCAAGGTGATGCCAAAACACTTCAGGTCGATATGGTGATTGGTGCCGATGGTGCCAACTCCCGCGTAGCTCGGGCCATTGATGCGGGTGATTATAACTATGCGATCGCATTCCAAGAGCGCATCCGCATTCCCGAGGACAAGATGGCTTACTACGAAGAGCTGGCAGAAATGTACGTCGGCGATGATGTTTCTCCTGACTTCTACGCTTGGGTATTTCCGAAATATGACCACGTAGCTGTGGGTACTGGCACCATGCGGGTCAACCAAGCCAAAATCAAACAGTTACAAAAAGGTATTCGTGAACGTGCAGCTAAGCGTCTCGAAGGTGGCGAAATCATTAAGGTAGAAGCTCATCCAATTCCTGAACATCCCAGACCTCGTCGTGTAGTTGGTCGCGTAGCTCTGGTTGGTGATGCTGCCGGTACCGTAACCAAGTCCTCTGGTGAAGGTATTTATTTCGCTGCTAAGTCTGGCCGCATGTGTGCAGAAACCATTGTTGAACTATCCAATAGTGGTGAGCGAGCCCTCACTGAGGCAGAGCTAAAGACTTACATTAAGCGCTGGGACAAGCAGTACGGTATTACTTACCTGGTACTTGATATTCTGCAGCGAGTGTTCTATCGGTCTGACGCAACTCGCGAAGCCTTTGTTGAAATGTGTGCTGATATAGACGTTCAGAAGCTCACATTTGACAGCTACCTATATAAGACTGTCGTCCCTGCAAATCCCATTACCCAGATGAAGATAACGGCCAAAACCCTTGGTAGTTTGATTCGTGGTAATGCGCTTGCACCAGCTGAGTACTTCCCTGTTGAGCCGATTATCACTAAGTAGCTCAGGGGGATAGTCTACAGTCATTCAACTTAAACCCTGTAGACTTTAGCCAAGTAAAATAATCAAAAAATGCGCGTAGAAGATTCCTTCTACGCGCATTTTTTGATATCCACACAAAATATACCCCTCGTCATACCCTCGTATATCAAAAAAGGGAGCCCACCGGCTCCCTTTTGTTATCTACTAATGATGATGCTATAGTGCCATACTTCCAAATGTACAGCAGTCTATAAAACCTAAACACTAAAACGCCTTCTCCTAATGCTCGCTTAAATTGATGTCACCCTAGCTAGCTGCGCGATTAGAAAAGACTTGTTCATCCTGAGGCAGCTCCAAGCAGTAACCCGCTCCATAAACGGTCTTAATAAACTTAGGATGACGTGGATCAGGCTCTAACTTAGTTCGTAGATGGCGAATATGTACACGAATTGTTTCAATATCGTCGTTCGGGTCATAGCCCCAAACTTCTTTCAAGATTTCACTTGGAGCAACAGTTTGACCATGGCGCTGCAGAAGGCAGTGCAATAACTCAAACTCCAAGTGAGTCAGCTTAACAGTGTGTTCGAACCAAATTGCTTCAAACCGCTCAGGCACCAATGTCAACGGGCCATAGCTAAGAATTTCGCTATGTTTTGCAGCCTGGGGAATACGATCAGTACGTCGCAACAACGCCCTAACTCGTGCCAACATTTCCTCTAGCTCAAATGGCTTAGTGAGGTAATCATCAGCACCTGCGTTAAACCCATCAACCTTGTCTTGGGTTTGCCCCAAGGCCGTTAACATCAACACTGGAATATCTGCTGTCCGCTCATCACGGCGAACACGCTGGCAAACGGTAAGGCCGTCCACCTTAGGCAACATTAAGTCAAGCATGATGAGATCGGGCAGGAGCTGCACAGCTAGTGCTTGGCCCCTAACTCCATCCTCTGCCTGACTAACGTCGTACCCAGCCATTTCTAGGTTAACTGCCACCAGTTCAGAAATAGCAGGATCATCGTCGATGACAAGTATACGAGGCATCTTAAAAACAGAGATGTTTGTTATATGGATTTCTAGAAGCCTAAATGTAGGCTGCTAAACTTGCTCCCCTCAAAAAATAATAAATTTAAAACGGGAGACAAATTTTATCCCAAATACATAATATCGCTACAATCAGTTACATGATCGAGACCTTAAGGTTTAATTCACGTTATACCTTTAGACCTAATAACCGTAACAGCCCAGATTGGCATCAAGTTACTTGGCAATAGCCAACAGCTGCAACGAGACTAGTTAGAACTTCGAAGGTTATTCCACCCCTAAGAAATTGTTAGAAACGTAAGCCAGTTCATCCTATATAAACCTTGTCCACGTCCAGAACTGTAGTTTTGCCGTGGGAAAAACTACAGGTTTCAAATTGAACGTGGTTTAGATTAAACTCCCCAGGTAGGATTCGAACCTACGACCAATCGATTAACAGTCGACCGCTCTACCACTGAGCTACTGAGGATTATTCAGCTTTATCAATATAGGCAATTTTATAGCAGTTGCGCAAGTGGCTTTTTAATCTTTCCTAGAAAAATCTCAAAGATAATTCCACATAACGATTGCAACTTCGATCCAGAGACGCTTTAGAGATAGTCCCTAGCCTTATGACTCAGTTAAATTAGAGCGCAATCTGGCCAATTTTGCTTGCGTATCCGGATTCAGGGATTTGGAGAGGAAGCGTTGCTTAGACTGTTTTTGAGGCTTTTGACGATGCTTGACTTTCTGTGCGGAAAGGTTTACGTCTGCATTCAATTGAGCGGCTGACATCCACTCAGCTCCATATCCAACCACAGTCAGCTGCTGAGCACGGTCAGATGTGGCCACAATTAATCGTTTTTCAAACTTGCGAACATCATCACGAAACTTGGCGCAGGAAATTTCTATATAACTGTCAGCAGTTTGGCCAAAGCTGGTGTAATGGATGGCTAAATGCTGTGTAAATTTTTCAACGCGGTGAGATTGGCGCTGACCATAGGCGTCGAAAACCAGTAAAGTTTCAAACCCTTGATAGGCACTATAGTTGGCCAGCGTCTCAGCTAAACTCACACGGGCCGCATTCAACCCTTGAAAATCTCTCAATTCAATTAAATCTGGCCAAGCACCAATAACGTTATACCCATCGACCAATAAAATTGCTTGCGAGGGAGAACCGTTCATCTGCAGGTGCCTGGGTAACTTATAAGCTCAGTCTATGATTCATCTAGCTTAACGTTCGATACCCATGTAACAATCTGTCCTAAAGATTTTGTCGATAACGTTAGGTTAAGTGTAAATTTTGCAGAGCTTGCTTCACCTGCTCTGGTGCGCCTTCAGTGGCTACCCGACCCTGTTCAAGCAAGATAGCGCGATCGCAATAGTCTAACTCCACCAGTCGATGGGTCACCCACAGGGCCGTTATCCCCTGTTGTTTTACCAAATCACGTACCTGAGCCACCAGCTCTAGCTGACTATCCGGGTCCAGCAGAGCCGTAGGCTCATCAAAAAGTAATACTCGACAGTTTTGAGCTAGAGCCCCTGCGATGGCAACCCTTTGCTTTTGTCCACCACTCAACGCATAGATGGGCCTGCGCTTGAGCTGGAGCAAATTGACCATTATCAGAGCCTCGTCTACCCGCTGACGCACGTCTTCATAGGCCAGGTTCTCATCCACTAAGCCAAAAGCTACATCCGCTCCCACCGTAGGCATCACCAGTTGATGATCAGGGTTCTGAAACACAAACCCTACCGGTTTTTGTAGATGAATCTTGCCCTGAGGGATATCCAACAGCCCAGCTAATAACCTTAGTAGTGTGGATTTCCCACTACCGTTGGTACCCAGGAGCATACAAAACTCTCCTGGTTTCACCTGTAGTGAACATCCGGCCAGTACCGATGCTCCTGAGTCCCAACTGAAGTGCAAATCGTCAATTGCGATCGCGCAGGACTGATCCATGTTCAAAATCAAAAAAACTTAGTAGCACAAATGATCTATCAGGTTTAAAAGAATGAGCTGGTAGTCGGATAACGTCCACCAACCCACCCCCTACTCTCAGTCGTACTTAAATTCTCAGTTCCTATTAGGAACTAATCATTCGCCATTGCAAAAAAACCAGCTGATTTACCAGAGGAGGACGCGCCACCAGACTTTTCGTAAACTTGAACCGCAGCCAACTCGCTTACCAAAACCGATAGTTTCTTGCCTTCTTGCTTATCGCAAGTTAACTCGAAGAGCACAGGCTGACCAGTTTTTAGCGCATTCAAAACCTTAGCGTAAGCTTCTTCTGCGGCCTCTAACGTCTTCTTCTGGACCGACATAGGTAGGGCTGTATGCTTCAGTGAAAGTTCAACTATGTACATGCGTAAAGAATGATTTGTCTGATAGGTCCAGTCTCTAGTATGGCAAAAATGACCCACAAGTAAGGCATCAATAACTTGACTAGAGACCTATACAAGCAAATCTTAAGAGAAAATACCAATTGCAAAAATCACAGCGTCTTCAATAAAGATCAACCTATAATAAGAAAAATGGTAAAGATACGTAAACCTCTACTCATAAAGACGAGCGAATCAATTACGGCATTATTCCACGCTGTGGATTACATATTTTCTATTTTTGTGCCCTCACTCGTCATGATGAGCAGAGTTGTTGTCTTTACTGATTTAGAAATCAAACTAGAGGATTTGAGATGACCATTGCAATGGGCCGTGCTGGAGCCAATCGGGGCGTCTTCGACGTCGTCGATGACTGGCTCAAGCGCGATAGATTTGTCTTCGTGGGCTGGTCCGGTTTGCTGCTGTTCCCGTGTGCCTTCTTGGCCATCGGCGGCTGGCTCACTGGCACCACCTTTGTGACGTCCTGGTATACCCATGGACTCGCCTCTTCCTACATCGAAGGGGCCAACTTTTTGACGGTCGCCGTCTCGTCGCCCGCAGACAGCATGGGTCATTCCCTGTTGCTGCTGTGGGGACCAGAAGCTCAAGGCTCCTTCGTGCGCTGGTGCCAAATCGGCGGACTCTGGGCCTTTATCGCTCTCCATGGAGCCTTCGCCTTGATCGGCTTTATGCTGCGTCAGTTCGAAGTCGCTCGCCTGGTTGGACTGCGTCCTTACAACGCCATTGCGTTCTCGGCTCCCATTGCCGTGTTCGTATCGGTCTTCCTGATGTATCCGTTGGGCCAATCCAGCTGGTTCTTTGCCCCTAGCTTCGGGGTAGCCGCTATCTTCCGCTTCTTGCTCTTTTTGCAAGGCTTCCACAACTGGACCCTGAACCCCTTCCATATGATGGGTGTGGCGGGCGTCCTGGGTGGAGCCCTGTTGTGTGCGATCCACGGAGCGACGGTTGAAAACACGTTGTTTGAAGACGGCGAAGGAGCCAACACCTTCCGTGCCTTTGAACCGACACAGGCGGAAGAAACGTACTCGATGGTGACGGCAAACCGCTTCTGGTCTCAGATTTTCGGTATTGCTTTCTCCAACAAGCGTTGGTTGCACTTTTTCATGCTGTTTGTGCCGGTCACCGGTCTCTGGATGAGTGCGGTTGGCATCGTCGGTCTCGCACTGAACTTACGTGCTTACGACTTTGTCTCTCAGGAAACCCGCGCTGCGGAAGATCCTGAATTCGAAACGTTCTATACCAAGAACATCCTGCTTAACGAAGGTATTCGTGCGTGGATGGCCTCTCAGGACCAGCCCCACGAGAAGTTTGTATTCCCCGAAGAGGTACTGCCTCGCGGTAATGCACTATAAGCTGCCTAAGTAATGAATAAAAAAGCCCTGGCCCATTGGGCCAGGGCTTTTTTATTGGCGATTTGAACTCTCCCCATATTTAAAACTTATGCTATAGTTCAGCTAGCACTAAGTGCTCCTGGTATTAAAAACCGTTTAGGGATAAGGAGGTGATGCCCATGAGTGAAAGTAGTTGTATACGCATGGGTCTTCAGGTTGACGTGAGCCGGCTGTGTGCCGGGGCTGTTCTCTAGAACCAGCTTCAAAATTTTGAAACTGACCCGCTAGAGTTCCTTCCGGCAGTCTGGTTTCAACCTAAGACCCCACTAGACCGCTCCTATCAAGAAGTTGCCATGCACTTCCCTGATAGGAGCGGATAGTTTTAAAGAGGCATCAATATTCGCCACTTTCTTCCTTTTAACCATGTCTGGCCTTCTTTCTCCTGCCGAAATCCAGTCCCAACTCGCTGCATTACCTGACTGGACACTGGAAGACAATGCTATCAAGGCAACGTTATCCTTCAAAGACTTTATAGAGGCTGTCCAATTTGTTAATCAGGTTGTGGCACCTGCAGAAGCCGCTGGGCATCATCCTGACCTATACATTTCTTACAACAAGGTCACCATTAGCCTGACAACCCACGATGCAGGAGGACTGACTCAGCAAGATTTTGCTATGGCAAAAACGCTATCAACGTTGCAATAACTCCTCCTCCAGTATTTAGAGGCTAATCAACTGCATATCGATTCAAGGTCTTTAATCCGAAGGACCTTCTCCATGTATTAGGAGGAGGTCCTTCAGAGTATTCAAGACAAGGTCAACTCCATATCCCTGAGAATCATTAAGTTTGCTGATTTGCCTCGCTAACGCCCTAGCGGATCAAGACGTTTGCCATGAGACGCTGGGGCATCTCCAACTGCGACACTGGACCAACCTGCACTAACGATTTCTTTCCGCTACAAAGATCTACTCCCAATAGAACTTAAGAAACAAGCAGGTTACCTAACAACTTTTTTCAACTCACATCATTGGTCAATTGCTCAATGTGATTGGTCAAAATTTTTTGTGACCTTGAAAAGGCTTTAGCTAAACACCAGGAAATAAATGGCTGTTTTTAATCAAAAATAACCTTCTGATCACTGTGAGTAGAGGGTTTCAGTCATTCAATTAATACATTAATTGTCCTCGAAACGTGTCAATTAACGATGCACTCAGACAAAATAATAGAAAGGCTCATCAATAGAAACGTAGCTTTTCATACCAATTAAATACACAGAGAATGCATCTTGGAATTATGCAAAACCTGCATGAATTTTATTCAAAATACAAAATCAAGCTCTAAAAAGACAGTTTTTAATATTGAATAAATACACGCTTCGTGTAGTCAAAAAATATGCAAATCTTACATGAAATGTATGACAAATAAGAATTTTTGCCAAAAAAGAGTATTCTTTTAAACACATTAAAATTGCATTAAATGCAGGTTAAATATTTCTGAGAATTCTGTATGCAAATACACTGAATTGAGGCAAAACTCCCTGTTAGTTTTGCTTTGAGAGATTTCAATTGATAGCTAATCTTCTTAAGAAGTGGCTATTAGTCTCGTCAATTAGGTGTGAGGAATAACAAGTAATGGCTAATTTTTGGAAGGCCGCAATGGCTGGTCCATTTGTTCTGGGTGCGGTTTTTTCTAGTTCCAATATTGCTGCCGAAGCTGCTGAGACTGTCAGCGTTGATGCTCTAAGCAACTCTGAATCAATTCAGTTGGCTCAGGTTACTAGCGTTTCCGAACTATCTGACGTTCTACCTTCTGACTGGGCTTACACTGCACTGCAGCGCCTGGTAGAAGAGTATGGCTGCCTTGAGGGTTATCCCGACCGTTCTTACCGTGGCAACCGCGCCATGACTCGTTATGAGTTTGCTGCTGGTTTGAATGCTTGTTTGGACGTAATCGTTCAGCTGATCGGTGGTGGTGACGACCTTGACACTGTCCGTCGTCTGCAGGAGGAGTTTGCTGCTGAGTTAGCTACTATCCGCGGTCGCGTTGATACTCTAGAAGCTGACGTAGCTGAGCTAGAAGCTAACCAGTTCTCCACAACTACTAAGTTGAAGGGACAGTTGGATGCTCACCTGGTAGTTCCTTTTGATGGGCCTGGCGATTTAGATGAGCCGACGTTCCAGTATCGTACTCGTTTGAACTTGGATACTAGCTTCACTGGAGAGGACCGTTTGCGTACTCGTCTTCAATTTGGTGATGCTAATAACGCTCTGAGCGGCGTTCCTGGTGGATTTGCTGCAGCTGGTTCTGGTGGTTTCGTCAACGACGTTAGGATTGACGACGTATACTACAGCTTCCCCATTGGTAGCCGTATTTCCGGTATTGTTGCGGCAAATAGCATCGTTTCCGATGACTTCGTAACCAGCACTATCGTGCCTTTCGATGGTCCTTCCGTTGCTGATTACGGTGGTCCTCAGTTCTACGATCAATTAGGCCTTGGTGGAAGTGCCTTTGCTGCTGGTTTCAACGTTGCTCTGTCTGACAACTTGATCCTGGACGCTGGTTATGCAACTGGTCGTGGTCAGGATGCAGACAAGGGTATCTTCGACGAGTATGAGTACCTCGTTCAATTGAACTACTTGAGCGATGGCCTGATCGATGCTGCTGTCACCTACATGGATGGTGAAAGTGGCGATGGTAATGGCGCTGACGGAATCATTGCTGGTTTGCTAAGCCTTGACTTCGGTGGCTTCGAGATAGGTGGTTACTACGCTGACCAAGATGGTGATGAGAGCTGGCAGGCTGGGGTTGCTGTATCCGACTTATTAGGTACTGGTAACGCTGCTGGTATCTACTACGTTGAGGACTTCGGTGATGACGAAACTGCAGAAGCTTATTACTCTATGCAGATTAATAAGTACTGGACTCTGACTCCTGCTGTCATCTACGGCGAATTTGATGCTACTGGCGACGAGTCTTGGTATGGTGCAATCCGTTCCAGATTCAAGTTCTAAGACATTCTCTTAGATGCTGTGTATGGGCTCTAGTGATGAGTTAGAGCCCATCCTTAAATTTTAATCACGCCTTAGAAACACACATAGACATTAACTTCTGCATAGAGATGTGAATGATCAATCGTTGGCTCTCTATGCAGAACTTCATATCCTGGAAAGTTCTACATTCTAAAAGCTTTCTCTAAACCTCTGCCTCTTCACACTGGGTCAGCAAATTAACTGTCACAATTCAGGGAAAAAATCTAACTGGATAGAAGAGCATGTGCAACGATGGCAGCTCGAACCAGGCTTACTTAATTGACCCATTTGGGCCAATCGGTAAGTTACTGATTTCTACTGGTTCTTCCTTGAAGGATCTGCTAGCATGTCATCTAGAAGAGATTTTTACGTACTTTGATACGTGATGTTGCTTCTTTAATGTGTGTAATAGCCTGAGTTTTCCAGCAATTTCGCTGAATCGTCAGCCTATCGTCTAAGGTGTGAGGAGAATTAAATAATGTCTAACTTTTGGAAAGCCCTAGTGGCTAGTCCTATTGTTTTAGGGACTGTCCTATCCAGTACTGGTATCGCTGCTGAGACTGCTGAGACTGTAAGTGTTGATGCTCTAAGCAACTCTGAGTCTATCCAGCTTGCTCAGGTTACCAGTGTTTCCGAGCTATCTGATGTACTGCCTTCTGACTGGGCTTACACTGCATTGCAGCGCCTGGTAGAAGAGTACGGTTGCCTTGAGGGTTACCCTGATCGTTCTTACCGTGGCAACCGTGCAATGACTCGTTATGAGTTTGCTGCTGGTTTGAACGCTTGTTTGGACGTAATCGTTCAGCTAATCGGTGGTGCTGAAGGTAGTGACCTTGACACTATCCGTCGCTTGCAGGAAGAGTTTGCTGCTGAGCTAGCAACTATCCGTGGCCGCGTAGACACTCTAGAAGCTGATGTAGCTGAGCTAGAAGCTAATCAATTCTCTACGACTACTAAACTCAAGGGTCAGTTGGACGCCCACTTGGTAGTTCCTTTTGATGCACCTGATGATGAAGAGGAAACAACCTTTGAATATCGTGCTCGCTTAAACTTTGATACTAGTTTTACTGGTGAAGATCGTTTGCGAATTCGTCTTCAGTCTAGTGATCGTGGTGGCGGCGGTACTCGCTCTTTGGGGCAGGCTGAAGGTGGTCTGGCTAACCAGAGCGGCCCTGGTGATGATAGCGTCATTCTAGATGATGTCTACTACGCTTTCCCCATCGGTAGTCGTATCTCCGCTATCATCTCTGCTAACAGCACAAACTCTGATGACTTTGTAACTAGCACTATCGTTCCTTTCGATGGTCCTTCGGTTGCTGATGCTGGTGGTCCTCTCTTCTACGATAAGTCTGGTGTTGAGGGCGCTGGTGACTCGTTTGGAGCTGGCTTAAATATTGCGTTTACTGACAACATCATTCTGGATGCTGGTTACGCAACTGCTAGGGGTCAAGATGCTGATAGAGGTATCTTTGACAATTATGAGTACATTGTTCAGTTGAACTACTTGAGCGATGGCTTGATCGATGCTGCTGTTACCTATATTAATGGCGAGAATGGTGATGGCAATGGCGTTGAGGACATCATTGCTGGCCTATTAAGTCTTGACTTCGGCGGCTTTGAAGTTGCTGGTTACTACGCTGACCAAGATGGTGACGAGAGCTGGCAGGCTGGTATTGCAGTATCTGACTTCTTGGGTACTGGTAATGCTGCTGGTATCTACTACACTCAGGACTTCGATGAAGACGAAGTTGCTGAGGCTTACTACGCCATGAAGATCAACAAGTACTGGACTCTGACTCCTGCTGTTATCTATGGTGAGCCCAATGGTGCCGATGATGCACTTTATGGTGCTATCCGTTCTACCTTCAAGTTCTAAGTTATTTAGCTTAGTCCTTTAAAAAAAGGCCCCGCATTGCGGGGCCTTTTTTGTGGTTAATCGTAAAACTGCACTACACAGTATGGGGTTTGACGTTGATTATATCTGCGCATTGGGTACGAACGGCAAGCTGACCTCAAATGAAGCTTATTTAGAAATTAAGCAACTCTGGAAAAAGCTCAAAAAGAGTAAAAAAGAATTAGCCATTGGCACATCTGATGCTCCCCCAGAAGTATTTTAGGTGCCTGTCAGTATTGACATTGGTATCGATCAGAATCCTCTCTGGCTTGAGAACGTTAGGTTATTGTCGTTGCAATCGCTTTGCGAAAATTCGACTTAGCTAACGTTTTTGAGGCCAACTAACTTCACTCAGGCCTTGACTGGTGTTTTTTCCAAGATCAATTTTGAGCGTTTAAACATTTCAGGAATCTCTACTGGATAGGCCCCGGTAAAGCAGGCCGAGCAAAATGTACTGGTATCTTGTCTGGTGGCATCGAGCATGCCTTGCCAGCTGAGATAACCAAGGGAATCGACCTCTATTTGGGCTTCGATTTCTTGGACAGACTTTGTCGCACCAATTAGCTGGTCTTGACTGTCCGTATCAATGCCATAGAAACAAGGGTGGGTGACCGGTGGCGAGGAAATCCGCATATGCACCTCTGTTGCCCCTGCATCCCGCAAGGCTTTGACAATTTTGCGGCTGGTAGTACCTCGCACAATGGAGTCATCAACCAACAAAATTCGTTTGCCCTCCAGCACGTCCCGTAGAGGATTTAGCTTAATGCGAATGCCTGCCTCGCGCATTATTTGGGTCGGCTGAATAAAAGTACGTCCCACATAGCGATTTTTGATCAATCCCTCTGCATAGGGAATGCCAGACGTTTCGGCAAAGCCAATGGCCGCCGGAATTCCTGAGTCAGGTACCGGCATGATCAGATCCACATCTGCCGGTGATTCTTGAGCCAGGATATTGCCTAAACGCTTACGATAGCTGTACAGACTTTCTCCGTGATATACACTGTCAGGCCTAGCAAAATAGACCATTTCAAAAATGCATAGACGACGTTCTGGTTTGGCCCATTGGACTGACTTAATTCCTGTTTCGTTGATCCAAATCAGTTCGCCAGGCTGAACGTCACGAATGTGGTGGGCATTGACAATATCCAAACCACAGGTCTCTGACGCAACGGCATACTGACCTGGACCATTTTCGGGGTCATCGCCACCAAAGTAACCTAGCACTAAAGGCCGAATGCCATTAGGATCGCGAATTGCCAAAATTCCCTCTGGTGTGGCAATGGTCAGACTAAAGGCTCCCTCACAGCGTTCGCAAGCATCAATGGCCGCTGCAATCCAATCTTTGCCAGCGTTAACGGCATCAGCCATAAACAATGCAATTAGTTCAGTATCGGTCGTCGTAAGCAGAGTGTGGTTACGCTGGAGCAGTTCTTCGCGCAGCTTACCAGCATTGACGACATTGCCATTATGGGCAAGCGCCATTTCTCCTAGACGGGTGGATAGGATCGCAGGCTGGGCATTGGCCACTTTACTAGAACCAGTGGTGGAGTAACGTGTGTGCCCTATCGCCCACTGACCAGGAAGACGTTGTAGTACTTCTTCGTCAAAGACCTGGGAAACTAGCCCCATATCCTTATGGACATTGATGCTGCCATGATCAAAGGTGGCAATGCCAGCTGATTCTTGCCCGCGATGTTGCAATGCATATAGACCAAAGTAGGTCAGCGTTGCGACATCGTCTGTGGGAGAAAAAACGGCAAATACACCACAAGCTTCTTCAGGCTTGTCAGGGCGAACATTCACAGAAGCAGGGTGTGCAAAAGTATCAGAGGGAAGAGGCATCGTGAATCCACTGAGCGTTAATAACGGCAAAAAGAAGCAACCAGTATTTATGAGCCCAAGACGCTAGCGGGTCGAGAAACCGGATAGAAGGCTTGAGGGAACTGAACTTAATATTTTCTTAATCAGTACGATCCTAGCATCCTTAGTAGGATGCAGGTCTATTCCTCTGTCAGATTAATCAGAGTTGTTTAAGCGTCTAACGCTCTTTCTATAGCGTAGCGCCAGCTATCGTTCATGGTGGCAACGGCCAGATTGATCAAGGATTCAGATTGTGATGTTTGGATCGTGAGCGGCGTATTGGCAGTAGCCACTGTGCCAATAACACTCCACTGGTCATTGAGTTGAGCGTTGAGATACGTTTCCCAAACGGCGCGATGGACAGGTGCTACAGTCACAATAATCCGGGCTCCACCTTCGGCAAATAGGAGAGCGTCGTAGCGTTGTTCGGTATCTGGCAGCGTGATCGTAGCTCCGAGATTACCGCCAATGGCAGATTCGGCAAGTGCGATCGCAACCCCTCCCTCCGCACAATCATGGGCCGCCGTAATCCAGCCTTGCCGAATACCATGGCGGCAAGCAGCCTGCACCTTCAGCTCTAGAGCAATATTGACCTTGGGGGGATGTCCTGCCACTTGACCATGGATCACCTTGAGATATTCCGAAGCACCTAAGGTCACCGTGCCATCAGTACTGTCTCCTAAGGGCGTACCTAGCAGATAGATCTGGTCACCAGAGTTTTGCCAACTTTGGCCACAAATCTGATCCAGGTCATCAATAACACCGACCATACCGACCACTGGAGTAGGATATATCGGCTGAGGATCACCATCGGCATCAACTGTTTCGTTATACAGAGATACGTTCCCACCAGTTACGGGTGTATTAAATTCACGACAGCCATCCGCCAGACCACGACAAGCCTCCGCCAGCTGCCAATATCCCACCGGCTTTTCTGGGCTACCAAAATTGAGATTATCCGTCACCGCAATCGGCTCTGCCCCCACACAGCTCAAATTGCGAGCTGCCTCAGCCACAGCTGCCAGTCCACCTTCATACGGGTTTAGATACACATAACGAGGATTACAGTCAGTGGTGGCAGCAACACCAGAGTTACTGCTGGACCCAGTGTCCCCCTCCAGAGGGCGCAACCGCAAAATCGCCGCATCAGCCCCCCCCGGTAACATGATCGTATTATTTTGCACTTGGTGATCATACTGGTTATACACCCACTGCTTTGAGGCAATCGTCAGTGTACTCAGCAGGGCCAGCATCACATCATTCCATGGCTGTCCATCAAGGCCTGCAGCAGTACAATCAGGCAAACTACTTTCTTGCCATGCCCAAGCAGTTTGAGCATAGGCAGGGGGCTCGGCCAAGACCTCCCGCTCATATAGTGGCGTGTTATCGGCCAGGGCAGAGGCAGGCACCTCAGCCGCCACCTCTCCCTGAAATAGAATCCGCACGATGGGGTCTGGGATGACCTCACCAGCCACCACCGCATGCAGCCCCCAGCGCTCAAAAATATCGATTAGCTCCTGTTCGCGACCCTTTTCACCCACAAACAGCATTCGTTCCTGGGATTCCGATAGTAAATATTCATAGGGCACCATCCCCGTTTCCCGCACAGGTACTTTATCCAGGTCTAGCTCAATACCAACACCGCCATTGACCGCCATCTCCGACGTAGAGCAAGTAATCCCTGCAGCCCCCATATCTTGGGCAGCTACAACTGCCCCAGTCTTAAACGCTTCCAGGCAGGCCTCAACTAGGGATTTTTCAAGGAACGGATCCCCCACCTGTACTGCCGGACGATCAGCCTCTGACTCATCCGTTAGCTCAGCACTGGCAAAGCTAGCCCCACCCATGCCATCACGCCCAGTCGTGGAACCTACATAGAGCACTGGATTACCGATACCAGAGGCTCCAGATTTTACGATCTCCTCAGTTTCCATCAACCCAATGGCCATGGCATTCACCAGGGGATTACCCGCATAGGCCCCATCAAAGTAAATTTCACCCCCTACGGTGGGCACACCAAAGCAATTGCCATAGTGGGAAATCCCTGAGACCACACCTGAAAAAATTCGTCGTGTATTGGGATCATCCAAGGTGCCAAATCGTAGAGCATTTAGCGCCGCAATCGGCCTTGCCCCCATGGTAAAGATGTCGCGCAAAATACCACCTACCCCCGTGGCAGCCCCTTGAAACGGTTCGACTGCCGATGGATGGTTGTGGGATTCAATCTTAAATACCAGTCGCTGACCATGGCCCACATCTACCACTCCTGCGTTTTCCCCAGGCCCCACCAAGATACGCGGCCCTTCGGTCGGAAACTGCTTTAGTAAAGGTCGAGAATTCTTGTAGCAACAGTGCTCGGACCACATCACACCGAACATACCCAGCTCAGATCGATTTGGATGACGCCCTAAGCGTTGGACAATTTCATCATATTCGCCTGGTTTTAACCCTTCAGAAGAAATTTCCTCAGCGGAAAACGGAATCGGGGTGGGTGCAGTCGTAGACATGAATAGAAATAAATGGGCAGGGGTGGACAAGGGTTGATTTTAAACCCTATTTCCCATTCCCTACGCCTCTATTCCCTATTCCCTCAAAAAAAAACCGACAGAACTCCCGCGAGTTCTATCGGCTGGTTGTGTGTTCCCTGTAGATGACTCGGCTAGAGTTGAGTCATCCTTAGTATGCTGAATTTACCAAAGGGTGATAGCGATCTAAGTCATCGTTTACCTGTGATTATGATCACATTTGATCACATTTTTTTTGATGAGCATCACTGTTGTCCGTGAATTCTGACATTAGAAAATCACCTCATTGCTCCCAAAGTATTCTTCCAAGTGAGTTCTTTGCAGAGAACTTGTAATGCACGCTGCTCCTCACCATCAAAGAGTCCTGAGGTACTCAACTCAGTCAGGATTTGCTGAGTTAACTGGTTCGCAAAGGCTCCGCCACAGTTGAGCAGATGTCCGTAGTATCTAAATTGGGGGCGCTTGTCGGCACTCAAATGAAATTGATGACGGCTTTTGGCATCCATACAATAAACCGGCGTACTTACGGGCACTACGTTCCTGGGAATCCCATGCTGCCCATAATAGGTCCCTTTATCCTGGCGGGATAAGCTCCCTACTAACACCACATTGAGCAGAGTTTTAGTTTCTTGAATCAGATCTGGTGTAAATAATGGGTCGGGTGTACTCGTGAGCTGTGGGCCGCTGTTTAAAAATGCAGGATTAAATAGCTGTGAGTTATAAATAATGCCTACGGCCCAGTGCTTTTGGTCTGTCTCCAGCGAGACAAACTGACCAAAGCCATAATCGCTGGCTACAGGTGGCTCGATTACATCCTTATCCGTATTCAACTGCACCACATAGTCACAGTGGGAGTTTGACTTCACCACAGTGCCTAGCTTGCAGCCACGGTGAAGTTGATTAACAGACACCATATCGATCATTACTTAGTGATAGTGTCCTTAGCATATCGAATATGAAGGAGGGAGTAAGATCAAACGTACTCCCTCCTTCATATTATTCAAAGTAGAAACTGTCAAACTGAGGACAACACTAACTTTTAAGTCGTTAGCCAGCCATCGCTTGAATGATGTAATCAAAATATGGAGCAGCTTCAGCAGCTTGAGACTCAGTCAATAGTGCCAGGGACGCATCCTTTAGACACTCAATGGCAGCTACCATTCCAGGGACTGGTACGTTCAATGCGTTATACATTTCACGAACACCGACAATGCCAATATTTTCAATCGGGTCTTTGTCGCCTGCAATGATGCCATAGGTGATTAGGCGTAGATACCAACCATAGTCACGCAAGCATAAGGCTCGTTCCTTTTGGCCAGCAGCATTACCACCAGGGGCAATAAAGTCAGGGCGACGTCGCCAAAGAGCTTTACTGGCTTGATCAACAATCTTTTTCTCATTTTCAGCCAGGCTTTGGGCAATGGTTAGGCGCTGGGGACCTGTCTGAAGGAAATCTTGAATACCCTTTAGCTCGCCGCTGGTAGGATAGCGCAGTTCATCATCTGCATTGAGAATTACTTGGCTAACGACAGACATAGCTTAGTGAATGCGGTGACTCGTAATAATTACAGTGTATCGACTCTAGGGCACACAAGGAAAGAATTACTTTGCCCTGTCCAAAGGATTTTTATCCTTTGAATAATAACTGGTCATGTTCCCTAGCCTGAGAGCTATGTTAAGAGAGTTTACAAAAAGCATGGTCGACGGTGTCGCGTTTTTTTGTGGTTGCCATAGAATTAAAAGCTCATTCGGTGAAGCTCATCGATTGCAATCGTAAATCGAATTACTGATGCAAACCTCCTCCATGGTAGACAGCACAATGACTTCACTCGCCCATGCACCTCGTTGGCAACAGGGAGAGGTCATTGTCCTAACCATTGATGCTCTCACCAACAGCGGTGACGGTGTGGGCCGTTGGCAAGATCGAGTTGTATTCGTTGCCAATACGGTGCCGGGGGATCGGCTGCAGGTACGGCTGACTCGGGTTAAACCCAACTATGGTCATGGTAAACGCCTCAGTATTATTGAGCCCTCACCTGATCGAATCCGCCCTGTCTGTATCGTGGCCGACAAATGTGGAGGCTGCCAATGGCAAGCGGTTGCCTATCCTCGACAGCTACAGGCCAAAGAGCTGCAGGTGCGGTCCGCGTTAGAACGCATTGGTGGCTTTAAGGCAATCCCTATGCAGCCCATTTTGGCTACTTTACAGCCACTGGGATACCGTAATAAGGCTACCTATCCATTGGCCCGAGGGAATGGTGGTGCGGTCAAAGCGGGTTATTACCGTAAGGGCACGCACCAAATTGTGAATTTAAATCAGTGTCCTATTCAACATGAGGCCCTGAATCCTCTGCTGGTTGATGTTAAGGCCGCTATCAAGGCTAGGGGCTGGAGCCTCTATAACGAGAAAAAACACCAAGGTCGATTACGGAACCTGGCATTAAGGGTGGGTCAGCATACCGACCAGGCCATGCTGACCCTGGTTACAACGGGCTATATTCCAGAGATCAAAGAACAGGCAGAACAATGGCTAGCCACACATTCAAATCTGGTGGGGGTATGTCTAAATATCAACCCAGAGCAAACCAATAAGGTCTTTGGCGACGAGACTCGCTGTTTAGCGGGTCAACCCTATTTGGAGGAACTGTTTTTGGGTTTACGGTTACGAATTCAACCCACTACGTTCTTTCAGGTCAATACGCCTCAAGCAGAAGCTTTGGTGCAGATCGTATTGGATCAACTGAATTTGCAGGGTAATGAAACTATCATTGATACTTACTGCGGTATTGGCACCCTGTCTTTGCCCATGGCACAGCAAGCAGTGCGCTGTGTGGGGATTGAGTCTCAAGTAGAAGCTGTGGCCCAGGCAAAGCAAAATGCTGCACTGAATGGGTTGAAAAATACAGAGTTCTTTGCCGGAGCAGTGGAAAACTTGCTACTGGAGATCAGTGCTCAGCAATCTAGCCCTATTGATGTGATAGTTTTGGATCCGCCGCGTAAGGGGTGCGATCGCAACGTCTTAAATATCCTTGCAAAAATCAGCCCAACCCGAATCGTTTATATGAGCTGCAACCCAGCTACCCTAGCCCGAGATTTGAAAGTTTTGTGCGACCAGGGTTATGAGCTAAAAATGGTCCAACCAGCAGATTTCTTTCCCCAAACAGCCCATGTTGAATGTGTGGCTTTTCTAGAGCAGGCTACTGTTGTCGATTGAGATGAGGAGGCAATCTGAAACAGCTGCCATGAGACTGACCTGGTAGAGGAATCTAGAGCGAGGATCAGCAATGCTAGATGTTTTTTGATAGCCTGACGCTGAAGACCGAGGGAGCGAGGCATCTATGAAATTCAGCGACATTGTAGATCAGCTAGGGATTGCTGAGACATCGAGCCTAGACTCTCAGCCAGAGTTAGATCCTGATATCGTCGGAGTGAGTGCCTTACAAGACTCTCAGCCAGAGACTATTAGCTATGTTGAGGGCAAAAAATTTGCTCCTTATATCGAGTCAACAGCTAATGCGGCGCTGATTTTGCCAGTTGATGAGTCTCTTCAAGCACAAGTCACTAAAAAAGGCCTTGCCTGGGTTAGCACCAAGGAACCTAGGTTGGGGTTTGCTCGCGCGATCTCGTTGTTCTATCAGCCCTTCCACTTAGCCCCTGGCATTCATCCCACCGCCATCATTGACCCCACCGCTATCCTTGGCAATAACGTTGCCATTGGCCCCTATGTGGTCATTCACGCGGGAGCCATCATCGGCGACAACGTTTGCATACATCCCCAGGTCGTCATCTACCCAGAAGCCTCGCTAGGTGCCTACACAACACTCCATGCCAGTTGCGTTATCCACGAACGAGCTCAAGTCGGCGAACGCTGTGTTATCCATGCAGGAGCTGTGATTGGATCTGAAGGTTTCGGCTTTGTTCCTACCGCCCAGGGCTGGGAAAAAATGCACCAATCCGGCATCGTCATCCTAGAAGACCATGTGGAGGTGGGCTGCAACACAGCCATTGATCGGCCTGCTGTGGGCGAAACTCGGATTGGTCGTAATAGCAAGTTAGACAACCTGGTCCATGTCGCCCATAACTGCCAGCTAGCCGATAACTGTGTTCTAGCTGCCCAGGTTGGTTTAGCCGGTGGTGTAGAGCTAGAGCCGCTCGTTATCTTGGGCGGGCAAGTGGGGGTCGCTAACAATGCCAAAATCGGCAAAGGGGCTCAGGCTGGTTCAAAAGCAGGTCTACATAGCAATGTTCCTGCTGGCAGTGTGATGATGGGTACCCCTGCCAGTCCTTATCGCACCTATTTAAAATCATCAGCCATTTACAATCGCCTGCCGGAGATGCATCGCACTGTTAAACAGTTACAAAAACAGGTAGCTGATTTGGAACAACAGCTAGCTCAACTGAGGCAAATGAACGAATAACTGATAGCATCAGAGTCAAGTCTTTTATTTACAAAAAGACATAATTACTACTGAAGCGATTTCCCACTCAGGCTTACAGTAAAGCCATCTGTATGGGCAGAACGGATTGAATACATTGACTTATTTCATTTGATCTACAGCGCTCAGGAGATGCTTAAATTAGTGTAAAGATTTAATTTGCAATCTCTGACATTTTCGTCACAGTTGGCTCCCCGTTGGCTTCTCTGACGGTGGTTCAATCCTTAGCCGTCCTAAAATCTTCGGGCTTTTTTGTTTAGAAGCTTCATGTTTAGACGGCTCAGGCCAGCCTAGGAATTTTCTATAAGCTCATTTTTCATAAGAAGGTTGCCCTATGTCTCTCGGATATCTTGCTCTGGTTCTACATGCCCACTTACCCTTCGTTCGGCACCCAGAGAGTGATTTTGTTTTAGAAGAAGAGTGGCTGTTTGAGGCAATTACCGAAACCTATATTCCGCTGTTGACCATGTTTGATGGTCTTAAGCGAGATGGCGTTGATTTCAAAATGACCATGAGTATGACACCTCCCCTGGTGTCGATGCTCAAAGATCCACTCCTTCAAGAACGTTATGATGAGCATCTGACAAATCTTGAAGAGCTGACCGAACGAGAAATTGAACGCAATGAGCACAATGGTCACGTCAAGTATCTAGCAGAATATTACGCCAATGAGTTTAACCACACGCGCCAGGTGTGGGAGGACCATAAAGGGGATCTGGTATCTGCCTTTAAACAGTATGTCGATAGCAATAACCTAGACATCATCACCTGCGGGGCTACCCACGGTTATCTGCCGCTGATGAAGATGTACCCTGAGGCCGTTTGGGCACAGCTCAAAGTCGCCGTCGAAAGCCATGAAGAAAACTTTGGCCGCCCCCCCTCCGGTATCTGGTTGCCAGAATGCGCCTATTACGAAGGTCTAGAACGCATGGTGGCCGATGTGGGGCTTCGGTACTTCCTCACCGATGGTCACGGCATTCTGTATGCTCGTCCCCGTCCTCGCTTTGGAGCCTACGCTCCCATTTATACTGAAACCGGCGTAGCTGCCTTTGGTCGCGATCACGAATCATCTCAACAGGTATGGTCCTCTAAAGTTGGCTATCCAGGCGCATCAGAATATCGTGAATTTTATCGTGACCTGGGCTGGGATGCAGACTATGAATATATCAAGCCTTATATCATGCCTAACGGCCAGCGTAAGAACGTGGGCATTAAGTACCACAAGATTACGGGCAAAAACCTAGGCCTCTCTGATAAAGACTGGTATGACCCCTACTGGGCTAAGGAAAAAGCTGCTGAGCACGCGGGCAATTTCATGCACAACCGGGGGCAACAAATTGCCAATCTCCATGGCATGATGCAGCGCAAGCCCATCGTAATTTCACCCTATGATGCTGAGCTATTTGGCCACTGGTGGTACGAAGGTCCTTGGTTTATTGATTATCTGTTCCGTAAGACCTGGTTTGACCAAGATACCTATGAAATGACTCACCTGGCGGATTATCTCAAAGATAATCCCACCCAGCAGGTCTGTCGGCCCTCGCAGTCCAGTTGGGGTTACAAGGGTTTCCACGAGTACTGGCTCAATGAAACTAACTCCTGGATCTATCCTCACCTGCACAAAGCAGCTGAACGGATGGTTGAACTGGCTCGTCGTGAGCCTGCCGATGAGCTAGAGTGGCGTGCCCTTAACCAAGCAGCACGAGAACTGCTCCTGGCACAATCTTCTGACTGGGCATTTATCATGCGTACCGGGACCATGGTGCCCTATGCCGTACGACGCACTCGTTCTCACTTGCTCCGCTTTGACAAACTGCGAGAGGACATCATGGCAGGCAAAATTGATTCGGGTTGGCTAGAAAAAGTAGAGGAGATTGATAATATCTTCCCCAATGTGAACTATCGGGTATACCGACCTTTGTAGGGCCTGGATTCGACTCCGCTGAGTCAGCTAGTTCTACTTGGCTACCTGGCTAAAGAAACAAAAAAGCGTCGCTAACAGCGACGCTTTTGCATGTTGGTTGTTTTGAGGATTTATCTACACGTTTGATACATCAAGCAGCTTGAGCGGGCTCGAACTTGTGGGCATAGTCCTTAAGTAGGTCGTTCATCTGACCTAAGAAACCATCGCTGGAGCGCTTGATACCCTCACGCTCAGGGAAGAAGTCAGGGCGGTCCAAACTATTGGAAATAGCGTCTTTTACCTGATCAGAAATGAGCTCGGCAAGTTCTTCATGAGCTTTATTTCGCTGATAGGCAGCACCTTCCTCAGTCGTTGCATAGAGAGGGGGTAATCGATTGAGAGCATAGGCTGCTATATCACCTAGATCAAGACTGCAATCATTACTAGCCTCAATTTCAGCAACACGAGCAATGGCTTCAGTCAGCACAAGCTCTTCCATCACATTAATAAATTGCTTGCGAGGAACCGCTACAACCTCGCCAGTCAGGAGTGAGCCCATGAGTCGATCAAGGGCCATATACTCCTCAATAGAAAGCTCAGATGCCGTGTCGCAGATACGACCTACCTCCGCTTCCATTGCAGGAGTTAAATAGCCATCCTGCAATGCTTGTTCAACGATTCTTTCAATACTGCTCATCCTGTCAAATGGCTCCGTTGCATATCTCTGTAAACAGTCTTGGGTATTGCTGATGGGTATTTAAAATGCACTTAACTATAATTCTCAAAAGTAATAAATAAGTCAAAAGATACTGTATTTATTAAGGACTAATGAGAAAATAGATTTCAAGTATTAAATCCATTGTCTTGGAAGAGAATATCTTGATTAGAGAATGTCTCCAGAAGCCATAGTTTATAGCAACAATGGATAATGCAAATGTCCCAATCAATTAATCAATTAGAAAATTTGATTTATCAGCAACTACACATTATCCACTTCCAAAACTGAAATTTCATCGTAGAAGAAACTACAGTTTCCAACTTGGATGTGGTTGAGCAACCCTTGTTGAACCCTGGAAAACTGCCTCCAAGGATTGTGTTGGTGTTATTGTTCCCGGAGGTGCCTAAGCAAACACATTGAGTGGATAGAAGCACGAACAACCTATCGAAAAAAATTAATAAATAAAAGCAAAAATACTGCTCAAGTAAGATCTCAGTAAGTATCTAATTCGATGCTATGCAGATATAGCGCTGGGCTTTATCATTCTTTCGATAATGTTTTTTGGGGTATCTGCGTAAGCCGGGAAAATCTGATCAGGTAAGGAAGTAAGAGGTTATTGATTGATAGTTTTTCCCTGCCTGGAGTTTAACGACTAACTACCAACTACTATCTTCCAGAAAATGTTCCGCGTTAAGTTGATGCCGGTTTTTTGTATAAATGGCAACCTAGAATTTCTGCCGAGGAGAAAATTAAAGCTAATATATGAAGTCCTCAATTTTAGGTTGTTAGGCTAACTTACTAAAAAGCCTGGAATATTTAAAATCAGATGTCTGTAAATAGCAATTTAATACTTGAAAAGTAGAAATAAACCTAAAACCGAAGCTCCTTTAGATCCAGCAGCCTCGGTTTAGACTAAAAATGAATAAGATTGCGATCCGCTTGAGCTAATTCGCAATCTTGATATATGCCAATGCTGCACGCATAGCTAGTAACGTTTCCCCCTCAATACTCAAACAAATCGCGTGGATATCCTGCCAAACCACAATGCCGGTGAAGACGTCACCGGTCAGTAGTTTAATTTCAACAGTGTTTTGGTCGCGGATAAATGTCTGTACTTGGCGAATGCTGGGTAAACCTGTGTCAAATTCGGTAGCCATGGCAGTCGTGGATAAACGTGGATGAAACAGTAATAACGTACCCGGTTATACTACTTCCGGTACAACGCTTGCGTGTTAGTTCTACATCACCTCCAACTTCCATACGCCATGGGTCTGCCTTTTAGTAAATATCACGGGCTGGGTAACGATTTTATTTTGTTGGACAATCGGCATCAATCGTCACCTTTATTGACGCCTGAACAGGCGGTGAAACTGTGCGATCGCAACTTTGGTATCGGTGCTGATGGTGTCATCTTTGCCCTGCCGGGTGAGCAAGGAACAGACTACACTATGCGCATTTTTAACTCTGACGGTTCAGAGCCAGAGATGTGCGGCAACGGCATTCGCTGTATGGCGAAGTATTTAGAGTACTTAGAAACTAAGGCTGGGCATGGCCATGTCACACCCTATAGCTACACCATTAATACTCTGGCAGGGAAAATTGTACCGACGCTCCAGACCGATGGTCAGATTACCGTCAATATGGGTCAACCACGCTTATTAGCTGGAGATATCCCTACTCTCCTGACTGAGGCTGGCGACAAGGTTATCGACCAGCCGATAACGGTCGCAAATCATAGCTATCAAGTGACCTGCGTCAGCATGGGAAATCCTCACTGCATCATTTTTGTTGAAGATACCGATGCTGTCCCATTGGCTCAACTTGGACCGCTATTTGAAAACCATCCGGTCTTTCCTCAACGTACCAACACCGAGTTTATCCAGATAGTGCGTCCTGATTATCTAAAAATGCTGGTGTGGGAACGGGGGGCTGGAGCCACGCTAGCCTGTGGTACGGGAGCCTGTGCATCTTTGGTGGCAGCTGTATTGAACGGTAAGAGCGATCGCAAAGCCACGATTGAACTACCGGGCGGTCCCCTCCAGATCGACTGGTCTACCTCTGACAACCATATATATATGACTGGATCGGCTGTCCTGGTGTTTTCGGGTGAAGCTAATCTGTGATGAGTCCTAATACGATTGCTATAACCAACGATGACGGTATCAATGCTCCCGGCATTCAAGCCCTACATCAGGCTTTGTCCCATCTAAATGTCCCGATGCAAACCGCCGTAGGAATTGTTGCGCCTGATCAACATCTGTCCGGGTGTAGCCATCAGATTAATCGCGGGGGGCCTATT
This sequence comes from Leptothoe spongobia TAU-MAC 1115, assembly GCF_018739885.1. Classification (GTDB taxonomy): domain Bacteria; phylum Cyanobacteriota; class Cyanobacteriia; order Phormidesmidales; family Phormidesmidaceae; genus Leptothoe; species Leptothoe spongobia. Next base: position 39,229 of record NZ_JADOES010000036.1, read on the forward strand.
TCTGTCAAGCAACAGGCCAAACAACGCTATGCCATTGGTGGAACCCCCGCTGACTGTACCCGTGTGGCACATCACCTTTATCCTCAGCTGGGTTGGGTGCTATCGGGCATCAATAATGGTGGCAACCTTGGTGCCGATATTTATGTTTCCGGGACCGTAGCTGCTGCCCGTGAGGCCACCCTCCTTAGAATTCCTGCCATTTCCATTTCCCATTACAAGGCTCGAAATACATCGATTGATTGGGAAGTTGCGGCTCAACGTGCGGCTCGTGTTTTGGCTATTTTGTTGGAGAGAGCTTTAGCACCTGGCCAATTTTGGAATGTGAATTTACCCTCTGTCGAACCGGGGAAACCCGAACCCGAAATTGTTTTTTGTCCAGTGTGTACCCAGCCTCTGCCTACCCCATCTAGCTTAGAATCAGAACAGTTTCGCTATACAGGTGGGTACCAAGATCGCCAACGAGACCCCGGTGCGGATGTTGACGTTTGCTTCTCTGGCAATATCAGTGTCAGTCAAATTTCTCTTTGGTAAGCAATCACTATCATTCCCATACCCATAAAATCTGAGGCAATAAATCATTTATTTCTTGTAGAATGGTTGACCAATTGTAGGGTCCTCAACGGTATCTAAAACCTGCCCATGGAGAAATTTAGCAATGGCCTGACGCTTTTCTTCAGCCTTTTAGTGGAGGCCATTCCTTTTCTATTGATTGGTGTAGCGTTTTCTAGCCTGCTGTTGTTCTTTGTCAATGAACGTACGCTAATCAAGCTATTGCCTAAAAGTCCTTTGTTAGGAGCTCTGGCGGGTAGTTTAATGGGCGTTTTTTTCCCCGTCTGTGAATGTGGCAATGTACCCGTAGCTAGACGGTTAATCGTGCAAGGCGCTCCCACCTCGGTTTCAGTGGGTTTTTTATTGGCTGCTCCCACTATTAACCCAGTCGTATTTTGGGCAACCTGGGTTGCCTTTCGTGGTCAGCCTGAAATTGTCTTTCTCAGGGTGGGCTTTACATTACTCATTGCTGTCACCATTGCTTGGGTATTTAGCCATCAGCGCGATATGCGCCCATTATTGCAACCGATAGTGGCACGACAAATGCCCAAACCTCGCTCGGCTGAGCCAGCTAGCCCCCTACTTCGCTCAGGCACATTCTTGATGCAGTCCAGTGGGACGACGCTCAAGATGGACGACCCAGTTACCCAAGAGATGATCGCTAGCGGTCCCGCTAAACCTGTGTCGGTTAAGTTGCAGCTGGTGCTGGACAATATGGTCCAAGAGATGAAAGAACTGGGGGCTGTGTTGATTATGGGGAGTGCCATTGCCGCGTTTGTTCAGGTTGCTGTCCCCAGGGATTGGATTTTAGCTCTGGGCCAAAACTTCATTACCTCCATTTTGGCTATGATGCTGCTAGCAGCAGTGGTATCCATTTGTTCCACGGTGGACTCGTTTTTTGCCCTATCTTTTGCCGCCACTTTTACCACCGGAGCCCAGCTGGCCTTTTTAGTATTTGGCCCCATGATCGACCTAAAGAATATTGGTCTATTACTAACGGTATTTAAACCCAGGGCGATTTTCTACATCTTTGTGTTGGCAGCACAGCTGTGTTTTATCTTGACCTTATTTATAAATTTCTATGTCAGCTAAACGCCCCCGTGGCCCCAAAACTCCCAAACAACGCGATCGAGCTCCTTGGTATCGACCTGAGCTATTGGATGCCCTCGTGTTGGCTGCGTGGAGTCTAGCTTTTTTCAGATATTGGCTGACGGGCAAACTATTTTTGCTACTCCACCCTGATTACATGTGGTTAGCAAATGGAGCAGGGATTGTGCTGCTGGGGTTGGCTGTCTTTAAGCTCACCCAAGGTAAACGGAGACCCTCCTACAGTGGCGGCGGTCACACCACCCTGTTACCACCCCAGTTGAGCAGCCTGATTTTATTAACCATTGCCGTAGTCGCCCTGACTTATACACCCCAAGCTTTTGCCAGTGATACAGCTATACAGCGGGGGGTATCAGACAGCTTGACGCTGACGAGATCTCAACCTCAACGCTTTGTGCGTCAAACCGCCTCAGAGGAGCGGACAGTGATCGATTGGATCCGTACATTGAATGTCTATCCAGAACCTGATGCCTACACAGGCCAAGCCGTTAAATTATCAGGCTTCGTGATTCATCCTCAGGAATGGCCCGAAGAGTATTTAATGGTCTCTCGCTTTGTTCTAACTTGCTGCGCGGCTGACGCCTATCCAGTTGGTTTACCAGTACAGTTAGCCGTATCCCGTCAAGCCTATGCACCCGATAGTTGGCTGGAAATAGAAGGAAAAATGGTAACCGCTACCATCAATGGTCAGCGTCAACTAACCATCGAACCAACCAAACTCGAAACCATTCCCGAACCCCGCAATCCCTACGAATATTAGTCAGTTCGTTTGCATGAGCACTCCCCGTCGTCAACCAATCGACCGTTTATCCCAGTCCCTAATAGTGCTGTTGGCTATTTTTATTGGTGGCATGGTGTTATTGGGTGGCCCAGCCGCCTCAAAGGTCAGGAACTTTAGCTGGAAAAATCGCCAAATTGGCGCAGAGGACACTGCTTTTCTGATGACATTTAGTCGTCCCATGGATCAGGACAGTGTGGAGAAAAACCTCACCATTGAGCCTTCCCTGCCTGGTAGGTTTAGCTGGGCAGGGCGACGTATGGCTTATACCCTAAATTTTCCAGCTCCCTACGGCAATGAGTTTAAGGTTTCCTTAACCAAAGCTAGCGATCGATTTAGTGGAAAAGAGGCTAAGTTCGCTCCCTTTGAAGCTAGCTTTAAGTCGCGCGAACGAGCCTTTGCTTACATTGGTACTAATGGCGAAGAGCAGGGACGCTTGATGCTATACAACCTGAGTACTCAGTCCCAAGCAGCCTTGACTCCAAAAGAATGGACTGTGATGGACTATAAGCCTTATACCCAGGGCGATCGCATCTTATTTGCAGCTGTGGAGCGTGGTCAAAACACCCTGCAAAATCAGCAACTATACACGGTGACGACCGGACTTAACCAAGCTGCCAGTGGTCAAATTGAAACAGTGTTGGATAGTGATGACTATCAAAATTTGAAATTTGATCTATCCCCCGATGGACAGACGATTGTTGCCCAGCGGGTCAGTCGCAGTAACCCAGGTGACTTCGGTCCTTGGGTAATTTCTGAAAATAAGGAACCCCGCCGTCTGGAAACTGAGCCTGGCGGGGATTTTATCATCGCACCTGATAGTCAGTCCCTGCTCCTACAGCAGGGAGAGGGCACGGCTATTATTGCTTTAAGTGATGCTCAAAATGAACAAAGTGGGGACATACTAGACTTTTTGCCCCAATATGGATTGGTCATGGATGTGGCTGCCAATGGCTCAGCAGCTGCCATGGTGAGCTTTAACCAGGATGATCCAGAAAAACGCTACACCCAGACCTTATTTTGGGTATCAAACCAGGGGGATGAAAAACCCCTGCTTAACGTCACAGGGTCGATTTTGGATGCCCAGTTTGACCCAACCAATGAACTCTTATTTTGCTTAACCAGTCAGCTACTGGAGGGCGACACGTATCAGGTGCAACCCTCAATTTCAGCGGTGAATTTAAAAACTGACCAAATCGATGAATTGTGGACACTACCGCCTCAGCCGTCTGCCCATATGAGCCTCGCCCCTGATGGTCTGGCTCTACTATTTGATGAAATCGTACCGAGTGTCGATGCAGACAGTTCAGCAATTGCAAACGATGGCATTGCGATCTCAACCGCAAAGATTTGGTTACTACCGCTCTACCAAACGTCTGACGCGCGCTTAAAAAAACAACCACAGCCAGTCGAGCCCCAGGTTTTTCCCTTTTCTGGCATCAATCCTACCTGGATTCCTTAGCGCATCAAAAATAGTATTTATCAGCGCTCAGCGGCGGCCTCAGCGCCACGCTCCAAGTACATGCTCACAAAAATACTAGCGGCGGATGGCTCTAATGTTTCTAGAGCAATAATGATCTCTGGCACAGAGTCTGCCAGAGGATCGCTAACCTCATTAACCCACTGATTGACTGTTGAACGGGCCACGCCCATTGTTACAGCCAAACGATTCTGACTAATTCCGTACTGAGTTAGTACATGTTTAAGTGCTTTTCCTGCCCTTCCCATAGCGGTTATAAATCTCACAAAGATTACAAAATCCAAGGCCGGTATATTTTGATTGACCTGCCTACGTTCTTTCTTCTGAGCCCCTAAACACTATCAGTATAAAACGGCTCAAGAATGTGTCTTTTATCGCAAAAAGCTAAGCGCTTACCCGTATTTTGAAGACTTCTACAGGGATTTATTCGGAAAGTAAAAGTATACCTGAATCTTTTACGAAGTGGTAAACCCCTTGTATCCAAAAAGATAAAAATACTGAGTTCAAAGGTACTATATATGGGGTAATCTAAATCTCCTAGAAGCTATGCTAGGAAGGTCTTTGAAGGCTTTAAAGCTATTGGTTTAATGGGGATTGACATTTATATGTGAAACCTATAGAAAAAAACTGATACATCAGACCACCATGTCCAAATATCAGCTTTCTACAGAATTTTACATAGACCAACAGGCTTAGAGTGCTTTGCTATATAGCCATTAGGATGGTGCTGAATTATCAGCCTGAGGAAGAAAATCTGGTAAATGTTGACTCAATGGCCCTACTAACGGCTCATGGTGGGGAGAAATAGCTTCTGTGGCCGTGCTTTTTTCAGCATGACTGTCATTGTCAGCATCTACAGAAACTGCTGGCAAAAGGCTATCAGAATGAGCTGAACCATTGGGTTCTAAGCTATCTAGATGCTCCTGAATAGGATTAAATTCTTTGTGGGGTGATGATTTCTCTCCCCAATTTTCCAAAACATCATACCCTGGCAAAGTTTTCTCGGCGGGGATGAGGGTATCATCACGTTGCTCAGGTACTAAGTCGTCAATACCAGAAGCATCGATGCCATCATCAGCTCCATCATCAATAAATGTTGCATCGGGCAATGTCTGGGGGACAGTATCAACCTTGGGCAGAGGTGTCGATTGTATCGGCTCGGCAACTTGATCTAGATCATCGGGGGCCGATAAATTAACCTCATACTCATCAGGCTGAGTATTAAAAGTATCTAGGGGGTTAGTCGGCAGTTCATTGCGCTTAGGCACGCTATCAATTGGTTCATATACTGGAGGAGCAATAACGTCATAACCCCCTTCTAAATCAGCATCTGGGGTGTTAGGTGCAAAGCCATTTGACTCAAAGCCATCTGCCTCAAAACCATTAAAGCCATCTGCTTCAGAACCATTTAAGTCATTAATATCTTCATTCTCTAACTCAAAGGTCCCCCATTCAAAAGGCTCTGGCTCGAAAATATCTAATTCAGGAGTCATATCCCCACTGGTATCAACCGGACTAACTGGCGTTCCCGGTTCTAACTCACCCAGAGTTTTGATCGGAGCTACAGGCTTATCTGGCTTGAGCAAAGGGCTCTTTTGAGGAGCAACTTCTAAGATTGTTGGAAATTGTAACGGAAAAGGTAAAGCATCAGACGCTTGACGAATTTGTTTAAGAATAGTTTTGGCTGTTTCTCCGGAAGCTGGTCGAGGTCGAGCTTCCTTAATGCGAATAGGCAGGAACTCAACCTTCATCTGTTTATTCCGTAGGGATACCCGCAGGGCAGCTGTGTCGTGATCAGCTAAGGGGGTGTCGTGAAAGACAAAATCTCCCAGGGAGTAAACAATGGGACGCGATTTATATAGCTCAGCCCCCTGTATCTGATCGGGATGATAGCCAACAACTAAGTCAGCACCAGCATCAATTGCCGATCTGGATAAATTGACTTGCTGTGTGTTGGGCTCAATATCTAGATCGCCATACCACCGATAATTAACAACGATCCAATCTACGGCTTCACGTAGAGCAGCAATATCTTCAATGATGCTATCTCGTTCTTGAATATTAAGTCCTGCTTTACCTAGGGTTGCGGCATCATCGCTGTCAGGGGCATAGCTCAAATAAGCAATTCGCTGTCCTTTGACTTCGAGCACCTCGGGGCGGCGAGCCTCTTGCTGATCGCGGCCTGCTCCTACGCGATAAATTCCAGCACTATCTAGCGTTTTTAACGTTTCGGTAAGGCCTTGGTGACCATAATCCATTGTCTGGACTCCGGTTAACCCGACAATGTCAATACCTCCCTGACGTAGAGCATCTACTGCTTCAGGACGAGATCGATCAAAGTAGCTTTCCTGAAGAGATGTATCCGCAGCTGCTAGAGAATTACCCAGCCCTACCATGGCTACATCAGCTTTTCGAAACATATCCAAATCACCCAGCACTTGCCCAACTGCCTCAGGTGTTTGGAGCGGAACCTCTCCCACCGGAACTTCTCCGCCAAACATGAGTGTGACTGTGGGATTCTCCGGATCACTGTTGGGCTCATGGGACATGACGGCCACTGGTTCTAGTGCCGCAGATACTGATGAGCCACGCATAGATGACCGATAGGCAATCTCTTGAGCCTCAACATTGTTCAGGGGACGCCAACCATCGTTTTTAAATGTGGGCAGGGTAGGCTCTGACTTTTTAGTAACTTCACCTCTTTGAGACATCACAGTCTCAGTCATACAACCCAAAATAAAGGCTGCTGCCGCCGAGCCAGTCACCACGATAGCTCTCATATATTTAAACTGTTGCTCAATGATTTCCTTGGGAGCAAACCGACGACGGATCTCTCGTCGTTGAGCAGCAGTTTGGTCACTGTCGATATCAGCGGGACGGATGTGCACTAAGGGGGAGGGGGTATTACTCCGATTGGGTCGCCGTCGCCGCTCCTGAGGATGGGACTCCTTAGGGATTAGGTAAGATGGAACTGCTTTTAAGGTCTCACCGCCATAGTTGGTCGCGGTAAGTATTTCAACCGGAGAGGTGGCAACGGCTTCGGGAGGCTTTGGCTGTTCTACTGGTGTTTTTGGAGATTCTTGAGGAAAACTTTTTTGTTGCCTCAGCTTTACTCGCTGTTGCCATAGGGGCTGATCGGTACCAACCAAGCGTCCCACTACATACACACCACGAATAACGCCAGACTCCAGTCTACAAATGCGATTGCAAACTAATCGAATGAGCGCATCTTGCTTTGGAGGGCGCTCAAACTCAAGCAAAATCTGTAAATAGCCAGGGAATTTGTCAGTTTGAACACGGGCATAAATAGATTGGGGTACCAATGGATAGTTAAGCCACAGAGCAATGGAGCGAAAGTGCCCGGTTGCAGCTAACTGCTTTACCTCGTTGATATCGACAGGGGTGTGGACCATTAATTTCTCTAGCGCTGACAGGTATCAGAGTGTAGATGGACTACTAAACCCCCGAACTTGTCTGACAGAGTGTATCAAAGACGTCTATCTTGTCAACTGTATTAACACTATTTTTTCTGGAATACTTAGGCTTACAAAGGATATTTAGGCGTTATTTGGCTCTTATTCTTGGGAACTTGGGGGGGCACTATCGGACTGGGGAATAGAGGAGGGTGCCGTTTCAGTAGAGGGGGCAACAGGCTTGAGCACGGGCACCGCATTATTCATCGTCTGGTAAACCGTCTGGGAAATTCGCCTAATAAGTTCTCGGGCTCGGCCATCGTTATCGGGACGCTGCACCAAGGTTGCGATCGCATACCGCTTCCCATTGGGTAAATCCATTAGTGCCACATCTCCCAGCAACTCACCAATATTGCCAGTTTTGTTATAACTAACAGTCGCTTCACTCACACCAGCGGGTAGCAGCTTCTTATTGTAGGTACGCTGTAAAATATTAAATATTCGGTCACGGGAACGCAGGCTAACAATCTCACCTTTATGTAGATGGGCAAACATACGTACTAGATCTTGCGCACTCGTTGTATTGGTTCCTTCTATGTCGGGTAGTGGATTGTTGATGACCGTAGCACCGAGCCCCCAATCAACAAACTGCTGATTCAGTGCTGGAGCGCCACCCAATAGATCGATCATCATATTAGTAGCTGTATTATCACTATTGATAATCATTTGAGTAGCCACTTCTAAGGCGGTATACCGTGTCCCTGGCGGTTGTATTTGCATATCACCAGAGCCTTCAGCAATTTGGCCCGACTGTATCGCCATAGCTTGATCTACAGTGATCCGACCATCATCCACAGCCTTGAAAAAGGCCACTAAGATCGGCAACTTGATGGTACTCGCTGCCGGAATAGCAGCATTACCAGCAACATCTACATAGTTGCCTGTATCTAGATCAAACACATAAATAGTTGGTGTCAGTTCAGGAATGAGATCCTGCAGCTCAACTAGTTTGGCTTTTAACGTCGTTAGCTCCTGAGTACGAACCAGCACCGTATCGTCAACATCGGCAGATGCCGTTACCGCCGACTGAGTTTCGGCAGCGGTCCCCCTAATCAACTGCTCATCAGCAGGTGTGAGCACAGATAGTACTGTACCGGCAATAGCTGCTACCCCTAGTCCAATAATCAGTAAGCGAATACCATAGACCAAAGGTTTGGGTAGCTGAGGGAAAAAAGAGGACTTGGGCTGAGGTGGCCAAGTAGAGCGAGAACCACGACGAGTACGACGCATATGGCGAGACGGATCGACCATATTGCCAAACATGCCAGTCGCCGGATCAGATTGTGTCGAGTTTTGAGGCAGTTTTACGGCACGTGATCGTTTAGATCTATCTGTCCTTGGTTTACCACCCCCCAAGGGAGAGGATTTAGATCGCCTCTGTCGGCGTTGCTGTCGGCGTGATTTCGAATAAGGCTGCTGTGAATCCGTCATAAGTGTAAACACATATTGCTATGGTTGCCCGCTGCTGGAAAGCACAGCTAAGGGACTTTTAAATCGGACCCTGATTGGTCAGCTTCCTGATCGCCAGTAGCCCAGTCTATTTGCCGTAGGATACCGCGTAGCATGGCAACATCTTGAGCAGACAAGGCAGCTCGATGTCCCAGTTGTCGAAACTTTCGCATACGACTTGGAGCTGTATGGGGATAAAGATAGCCGATTTTTAACAAAATCGACTCCAAGTGATGATAATACCCGTCTAGCTGATCTAGCGTAGCTGTCGTAACGCTTGCTGGGCCATTCCCTAAAGGCTGTGGTCGCTGCCCCACACGGGACAGTTCGTAGCAGCAAATGGCAACTGCTTGAGCTAAGTTTAGAGACTCATAAGGGGGACGGGTGGCAATTTTAATAAAGCGTTGGGCATGAAGCATTTCATCATTATTGAGACCGCGATCCTCCGGTCCAAAGATTAAGGCTGTTGGTGATGACTCCAATAACCACGGTAGAGCTAGTTCCGGTGATTCGAGTGGTGTTTGCAAATCTCGGCTGCGGGCAGTGGTTGCAATGGCGCGCTGACATCCCACCAGTGCCTTTGGCAGACTGTCAACCATTTGAGACGCTTCAATAATTTCGTAAGCATGCACAGCCATTTGTTTCGCATCGTCACTATAGGGGTCGCATTGGGGATTAACCAAGACAAGCTGAGATAGACCAAAGTTTTTCATAACCCGCGCCACCGAACCAACATTTAATGGACCAGCGGGTTCAACTAGCACAATACGTAATTCTGCTATGGAGGTGCCAGGGGACATGTGATTTAAATAGTTGCTAGTTCTGCATGGTGTAGGGGCGTTGCATGCAACGCCCCTACAAGGATGAACGCATCGGACCTAAATAGCGCATTAGATACGGTGAAAACACTTCATAGATCAGAGTAAGGGGTTTTCCATGATGCCAAAATAGATAATGACGCCCCCAAAATGGCCCCTTCTGACCAAATGCAGTCTCTAATGCTGGATTCCAGCCATAATAAACACCTTGAATATCGCGATAAAGCTCGGTGCGCAAATTAGCCAAGCTAGCCCAAATCGGCAAGGAGCGATTCTTTAGGTACTCATCGACGTGACTGGCTTCCCACCAAGAAGTAGCATAGGCCAATCTCTGACCAGAAGCCGTTCGCAACCATACCTGTCGTCTGAGTCGAGGCCCTGGCACATAGCTGATGACATCAGGAGCGCCATCATTTGCCATGCCAACTAGGGACATTTCGATGACATCAACCTCGGTGGGCTCACGCGTTAGCAATTGTAGATGACGTGTGGGAGATCCATCCCCCAACATCAAAATCTGCCATGCTGGCGATAGTTGGTCATGGGGGAGACCCCTCTTGACAACTGTTTCATCCCCTTGCCATAGCATATCTAGAGAATGCCAGCCGGTGATTTGGGGAGCCGACGGTCCAAGCGCTGAAGTCAAAGCTGTTTACAAAAATTCATGAGTATTTTCATGATATACGCTTGACTTGAGCTCTGCTGATATTTGCTGCTTGAACAGTCCCCAAAGGTATTAAAGCTTTTAAGTGTCATAGCCCATCAACAGCACATAGGCAACACAGGCTGATATGGCTTAGAACGCTTGAATAAATTAATGCGGATGGCGAGAATCGAACTCGCATGGCATAAGCCACACGCCCCTCAAGCGTGCGTGTCTACCAATTCCACCACATCCGCAGATATGCTAGGAGCTGCCTAACAGCATATAACAGTAAACCATAAACAGCTCCTCGAAGGATGAGATTTTATCTGCCAAATTTCGTTCAACTATCCTAGGGAAAATAGCCTGCGTGGTACGATCAGCTTCCGTCATATGATGCACATAGATAAAAGTTTCCTTAGGGTAGTGGCTGGCCGATGCGCTTTTCGAAAATCTTGATTGCGAACCGAGGTGAAATTGCTCTGCGAATTTTGCGCACCTGTGAGGAAATGGGAATAGCAACCGTCGCGGTTCATTCCACCATTGATCGCCACGCTCTCCATGTACAGCTCGCTGACGAAGCCATCTGTATTGGTGAAGCCCCAAGCAGTCGTAGCTATCTAAACGTTCCTAATATTATTGCTGCTGCAATGACAACAGGAGCGAGTGCCATTCATCCTGGCTATGGCTTTCTGGCTGAAAATGATCGCTTTGTAGATATCTGTGCTGACCACAAAATTGTATTTATCGGTCCATCGGCAGCCGCGATGCGGGCCATGGGGGATAAGTCCACAGCCAAAGCCACCATGCAACGAGTCAAGGTGCCGACGGTACCTGGCAGCCAAGGCTTATTAGATACACCGGAACAGGCCAGTGCTTTGGCAGCAGAAATTGGTTACCCCGTTATGGTTAAGGCAACAGCAGGCGGCGGTGGACGCGGTATGCGCCTGGTTCGAGAAGCGGGGGATATGACCAAGCTTTTTCTGTCGGCCCAGGGTGAGGCTGAAGCAGCCTTTGGTAACGGTGGTATCTACCTAGAAAAATTTGTCGAAAATCCGCGTCACATCGAGTTTCAGATTTTGGCCGATAGTTACGGCAATGTCGTTCATTTGGGTGAGCGAGATTGTTCAATTCAGCGTCGTCACCAAAAGCTCTTGGAAGAAGCTCCCAGTCCTGCCCTTGATCCAGCACTACGGGAAAAAATGGGTGATGCTGCCGTACGTGCTGCTAAGGCTATCAACTACGTGGGAGCCGGTACCGTAGAATTCCTGGTCGATAGCCAAGGTAATTTCTACTTTATGGAAATGAATACTCGGATCCAGGTAGAGCATCCGGTCACAGAAATGGTGACAGGGATTGACCTGATTGGTGAGCAAATCCGGATTGCCCAGGGCGAACGATTGTCATTCACCCAGGACGATATTATCCTCAAAGGACATTCTATTGAATGTCGTATTAATGCTGAGGATCCTGATCATAATTTTCGACCGAACCCTGGGCGTATTAATGGTTATCTAGCTCCCGGTGGTCTTGGAGTACGCATGGATTCTCATGTGTATACAGACTACGACATTCCTCCTTACTATGACTCTCTGATCGGAAAACTGATTGTTTGGGGCCCCAATCGCGATACGGCCATTCAGAGAATGAAACGAGCTCTGAGAGAATGTGCAATCACGGGTTTGCCTACCACCATTGGGTTTCATCAACAGGTCTTAGAGCGCCCTGAATTTCTCAAGGGAGAAGTCTACACCAACTTTGTTAATCAAATGATGGGGTAGACCATAGGTCTTCTAATCTATAGGTCTTCTAATCTAGAAGAGAGATTTTTATGGCTGATGATTATCCAAAGCAGGTGAAATCTTTCCACCAAGCACTCTATCGTTTTCGAGGAGTGCTGGAAGTCAATACAGGCTTAAAACCATTGGACAAAATACCACTGGAGAATTATCAACTTCCAGGAAAAATGGGAGATCTCCCCCATGCGCTCCTACGTCGTACCCAAGGGGGATTGGCCCATGAAGCCTGGGCTAATACAGATGTGATTTTGTCCTATGATCGTGCGGGCTGGCTCACATTAGAGTTTCTTGCTTGGTGGGTGAGAGACTGTTCTCGTAATGGAGAACAGATTCAGATCAGACCCCAGGCTTTGGCACCGCTAGCGGGAGAAGACATTCAGCTGGGTACCACATTAAAGTTTGTGATTGATCACTTTTGTCTTTTGCCAGATAAAAGTCTTACCCCCATGTTGGCATTGTTGGAAAAACAGGGTCAAGAGCTTAACACTGCGATTGATAGTTATGACAATGTGCTAGGTGATTTATTGGTCGAGGAGTCGTTGCCAGAAACACCATCAACAGATTAAAAGATCTCCTTCTAAAGTATTGATAGGGAAAAGTAGGCATTGAGGATACACTCAGATAGCTCTCGATAAAGTAACCAAATAGCTTTGACAAGGACATGACGATGGGACAGGGTGATAGTCAATGGCAAGTGATTACAGGTGGGGTAACTGCACCCCAGGGATTTACTGCCGCTGGAATCAGTGCTGGGCTAAAGGCATCGGGTGCGCCGGATTTGGCGCTGATTGTGTCAGAAAATGATGCGATCGCAGCCGCCGTCTATACCCAATCCCAGGTACGTGCCGCCTGTATCGACTTTTGCCAACAGCAGCTAGAAAACCAACCCTCCGCCCGAGCCATCCTTTGTAACTCAGGTCAGGCCAACGCATGTACTGGCCAGCAAGGCTGGGACGATACTGTGACCATGGCAACGGCTACTGCTAAGGGCATTGGTACTAACCTCGATCAAGTACTGATCGCCTCCACCGGAGTCATTGGTCAGCGGATTAAAATGAATCCCCTTTTGGCTCATGTACCCACGCTTGTAGCACAACTATCTGAACAGGGAAACGATGCTGTAGCTAAGGCTATTGTAACCACCGATCTGGTAACCAAAACCTATGCCTTGGAAACCACCATCGACGAACGCCCTGTGCGTATCGGAGGCATTGCTAAAGGATCAGGCATGATTCACCCAAATATGGCCACCATGCTGTCCTTTATTACCTGCGATGCAGCCATCTCACCGGGGCTCTGGCAAAGTATGTTGGCACGCGCGGTGGACCGCAGCTTTAATCAAATCACCGTTGATGGCGATACCAGTACTAACGATACCGTGATTGCCCTAGCCAATGGTCAATCACGCACAGCAGCCATCACATCGCCAGGCCCCGATGCTGACAAGCTAGAAGCAATGTTGACCGAGCTATGCATTTACCTAGCCAAAAGCATTGCCCGTGATGGAGAGGGAGCCACTTGCCTGATCGAAGTCAATGTCGCTGGAGCTGCCACCGATGAAGATGCTCGAAAAATTGCTCGCACCGTTGCCGGTTCTTCCCTGGTCAAGTCAGCTATCTTTGGTCGCGATCCGAATTGGGGACGAATTGCAGGGGCCATAGGTCGAGCCGGTGTCTCCCTTGATCAATCCCAATTAACGATTTCCTTGGGAGAATTTGTTTTACTCGACCACGGTCAACCCCACAATTTTGATCCCATTGCTGCCCACACCTACCTCAAGCAATGCTCAGACCTAAGCTCACAAGCATTCGCCCAACAAATTCTACAAAATTCTGCTCAGTCTAACGACATCACAACCACTGAGGAACAGGCTCGCGGGCGTCACACGATCGCGACTGAAGCCCTCGCCCATCCCGTCCAAATTGAAATTAGTGTAGGCAGTGGAGTAGGAATTGGTAAAGCTTGGGGATGTGATCTCAGCTACGATTATGTCAAAATCAACGCCGAATACACAACATAAATTCCTCTTCAAAATCTCTTCTGTGTCATATTGCATCAGCTGTAGCAAAATTTTCAGACTCTTTACTATGAAAATTTTGCTCACATCTTAGAGAATTTCCACCTAGCTGATTGTTTCCAGGCTTTGAGCCCTTATCGGCTACTCTTAGTCAGTGGTCTATGAAATTGACCACTGACTAAGAGTAGTGCCGCGATTGCAGCATCATTTCATCACGGGCACTGATAGCCCAGCTGTTATTAGGCTTTAACTTCAGAGAGAGATTAAAGTCTTGCAACGCCTCGTCATAATGCCCCATGAGCTTCAGCGTGGTTCCACGGGAAATCAGCCACTGCCAACGCTTGGGTCGATCATGCTTGATCAAATGGCCAAAGTCACCAACGGCATTACCATAGTGACCCAGATCACGAAAAATAATTGCTCGATTGGCATAGGCCCAGAGATTTTGAGGATCCAAATCAATCAATCGATCTAGATCTACCAAAGCTTCTCGGGTTTGCCCCAAATGCACATAGGTTAAAGCTCGATTTTTAAGAGCTCGAGGGTGGTTAGCACTCAGAGCCAAGGCCCTATCAAAATAACCAATGGCCTCCCTATGTATCTGCTGTTTCGCTAATGCTAATCCTGCATCTACGAGCTGATCAGGGGTTTCAGAAGTAGATGTCACTACATCAGTTATCACACTGGACTTACGACGAGATTGTCGCCTATGGGAGTTTTGATTAAACGGCGGGAACATTCGGACAGACTCATCACAAACGATTAAGTCCATTCTGGCAAAAACACTTAACCTCTTTTATAAAATGATAGTAATCCTCAGAAGATTTCAGGATAGCTTCAAGAAGATTAAAGTTCTTCCTAAGCATCTAAACCCTAAATACAATAGGGTTTTCAAATACGCAGGAGAATTTTGACAACAATCACAGATGATTGTGACAACAATCACAGTGAGGCATCAGGAAGATTTTCGAAGAATAGTCAATATCCTTATCATGTGGTGCATTTATAAACAACTCACGTTGTTGTTATAGCGCAATGAGGACAAAGTGACACCCCATCCAAGTTGAAACTTGTCATTTCCCCTAGGGCAAATCCCTTATTCTGAAGGTGGACAAGGGTTAACATAACTTTATGAGTCAAGCTGCTACTACAATCCAAGCAATCTACACAGCCATTAATCATCGGGATATTCCTCAGGCCATTGCCCTGGTCGATGAACAATGCACCTACGAGGATTTAAACTTTTCTGCTACCTTTATGGGCCGAGCGGCGGTCCAGGGATTATTTGAAGAGTCATGCCAGGCCGTGCCTGAAGATTTGCAGTTTGTCATTGATGATGTGACCGGAGACGATCGGGCCGTAGGTGTCATCTGGCACGTAGAACTTAGTGGTATGGCATTTCCCAATGGGCGCGGTGTGAGCTTCTATCGCTTTTCTCCTGAGAGTGGCAAACTCATCTATGCCCGTGATTGTGTAGAGCCTACTATCAAGCCAGGTAAGATCGCATTTGTTATCATCCGCTGGGTTACGCCACTCCTGCGTTATTGGTTGGGCCGTCAGATATCTGAGTAGCTATGAAAGATTCATCTATACCCCCCTCATCGATTGATCCATCTACATCTTTGCCATCAGTTCCCCCTCAGCCTAAAAACTGGATTTTTTGGTTATTGTGGATCGCCACTGCTATGTATGTGGGGTTGCTCCTGCTGTCCCCACCTGGTTGGTTGCCAGGTGATCCCGTATGGGCAATCCAACCAGATACGATTCAAGAGATTCTATAGGAGTTACGCATTGACAAAAGTCCATCAATAGTATCAGGCAAAGGTAGCTTCTGTTGCATGGTCCAGAATAAA
>NZ_JADOES010000037.1:0-89059 GCF_018739885.1 Leptothoe spongobia TAU-MAC 1115
CTGGCAATTCTATACCCTATTGCAACGGATGAAACCCCCTGCAGCTCTTACCTGAGCTAGTATTTCAGGGACGACTATCTAGACATCCTTTTACCGAAAGTTCTCTAAATTGTCCAGAAGTTGACAAAATTGGCTTAAATCATGTCCAAGTTAAAACTCATCACGTCCTCCCCAGGCAACCTCCCGTAATCGATAGGGGTGAGGCGTAGCCAAGCAGTCGCCCACCTATCCATCATAGGACTAGGGTAAACGGCTGTCATTACAGGAAATGTCTGGGCATCAAATGTCTGAAAATGTCAGGTCAGAAGGACAATGACCATGGTTCACTCCCATTAAAAGGGAGCAATGGAGAAGCCTTTGGCTCTAAAAGTTTGGGCTTCACATCCCCATTTCGGTTTGAGGTGCAGCCATTGCAGCATATCCTGACCGACCTGACATGCTATAGCTAAAGTTAGCTTTGGGTAATCTAAACCTATAGACCAAAGGCATCATGGCATAGTGAAGCAATCTAAGTTTGACCGACCGTTAAAGACCATTGGGCACTAATCTCTATGGGTACTCAATCCATCAAGAAACCTTCTCTCCAATTTATCCTGATTGTGCCATTTTTGTTACAAATTGTTGGGGCAGTCGGTTTAACTGGTTACTTTTCCTTACGAAATGGTCAAAAAGCCATTAATAACCTCGCTAGTCAGCTCCAAGATGAGGTAAATGCCCAGGTTAATCAGCACCTGGATAGTTATTTGAGCACTCCTCAAAAAATTATCCAGTTGACTAGTAAGCAAATTGAACGGGGTTCTCTAGATGCCGACAATTTAAAAGAACTAGGCTATTTATTTTTTGATCAACTACAAGCGTTTGAAGATTTTGGTTATATCAACTATGGGAGTCAGTCGGGAGAGTTTATTGGTGTAGGGACTGGTTTGACCAGTGGTATTTTTCTAGACATCACCAGCAATTCCAAATTCCAACTTAAGAACAGGTGTATGTGTACTGGCGCTAGCAATCGAATCGTGCAAAGCGTGACACTATTGGGTACAGTCAACTCATTCAAATGCGTCCTGCCCTTGGCAAGATAGTCGTCATGGTCTCAAGTGTTCTCAGCTTCGATAGTTTGCTAGGAGGCCTGACCTCGTGCATCGGAACGATGACGGATGGTCGTCAGCCGAGTAACGCGACTCGTTATAGCCTTCAAGATGCGGTCCTGGGAGCGTTTAGCGCATTTTTCATGCAAAGCTCGTCATTCTTAGAGTACCAACGACAGTTGCAAAGCCGTCATGGTCAAGACAATGCCCAGAGTCTATTTGGACTGACCAAGATTCCGAGTGTCGAACAAATTCGTAATATTCTCGACCCGCTTCCTGCGAGTGGTCTATCGAGTGTGTTCATCTCAAATTATCAGCAGTTAGAGGAGCAGAAATATCTGCGTGGGTTTGAGGTGCTTGGCAAGCATCTACTAGTCGCCCTAGATGGCACCCAATACTACAGTTCGCATGAGGTGAGTTGTCCGTGTTGTTCAATCCGGACGCATCACAATGGTCAGGTCACTTACAGTCATAAAGCCATCTTGCCAGTCGTGGTGTCACCAAGCCAATCATCGGTGATTTCGTTGCCCCCTGAATTTATTTATCCCCAAGATGGTCATGATAAACAAGATTGCGAACAGGCCGCTGCCAAGCGTTGGATAGCAGCTCATGGACAGATGTTTGCTCAGCCAGAGGTGATTTTGCTCGGCGATGACCTGTACAGTCGTCTACCGATGTGTGAAACGGTCCTCGCTCAGGGGATGAGGTTTATCTTCGTGTGTTTACCGGAGTCGCATCCCGTGCTCTACGATTGGATTGACTTTAATCAGGCCAAGGGTCAGGTCAAAACCATCGAGAAAACCCGAACTCAGGGTAAAGAGACGGTCCAGTATCAGTACCGATATTTAACCGATGTCCCGTTAGGAGGCACCCCGTCAGACATTGTACTGAATTGGTGTGAGGTCACCGTCACTCGACAACGAGACGGCAAGCGACTCTATCACAACAGTTGGATCACCCCACTCGACCTCAACACCCCGCAGCAGGTCATTGCGGTGGTGGATGCGGCGCGCAGTCGTTGGAAAACAGAGAACGAAAACCACAATGTCCTCAAAACCAAGGGCTATCATTTAGAGCACAATTTTGGCCATGGGAAACAGCATCTCGCTTCCTTTTTATTGACCCTAAATCTGTTAGCGTTCCTGTTTCATACCATCTTGGGATATGTGGACGAGCGCTATCAACAGATTCGACAGATTCGAGGCACCCGAAAAGGCTTTTTTCAAGATATGGTCGCCTTGACCAAATACCTCTGGTTTGAGAGTTGGACGGCCTTGATTGAGTTCATGCTCGATGATACCAAACCAGCTGGTCCCATTAGAAATACCTCTTGATTCTCATCGTGGCTGACATCCTCAACAGAAGGCTCTTTGGGATAGCTGTTTCTGTCCGTATATTGGAATTTGGAATTGCTGAGACATCACAGAATCATCTCACCTGGGTACTTATCACGAATATGAGCTAAACGATCAGGGTGACCCTATTACCAAACTGTATGAGGATGACTATAATCATCTGGAAGATACCTGGTATACCTCTGCCATAGAGGCGGACAAACCTGTTTGGAGTGATCTATATCCTTGGGAAGATCCAGACACCATCGCAGTCTCTGCTAGTCACCCAGTTTATGATAGCGAGGGTAACTTACAAGGGGTATTGGGCATTGATTTACTCCTCAATCAAATTGGAAGTTTTCTAGAAACGTTAGATGTTAGCCCTAATGCCAGAATATTTATTGTAGAGAGAAATGGCCTGCTAATAGGGGTTTCAGGAGCTCAAGAGTTTAAAGAAACAGATAATGGCATTGAACAGGTGCGTGCGCTGAAGAGTGATGATTCTACAGTGCACCAGGTCTCCCAGACTCTAGTAGAACAGTTTGGAAGTTTTGAAACGATTGATTCTGGTCAATTTGTCTTTAAGGTTGATAACAAAAATACGTATGTCCAAACCAGTCCTTGGCAGGACAATTATGGCTTGGACTGGCTGATTGTTATTGCCATTCCTGAAGCCGATTTTATGGAACAGATTCATAAAAATACCCGTTTCACAATTCTTCTATGCGGGTTGGCCCTTCTGGTGGCAATAATTCTAGGCATTTATACTGCTCGTTGGATTTCCAAACCGATTGTCAAACTGAGCCAGGCAACCCAACTCGTTAAGACTGGTAAACTCACCCAGCCCATTCAGCCAGAAGGCACTCAGGAATTAAGAGCCTTAGGCGAATCGTTTAACAAAATGGCCCAGCAATTACGAGAATCGTTTACTGCTCTGGAAAAAAGTAATGCAACCCTGGAGCAGCGAGTAAAGAAGCGTACCAATGAGCTCCAAGTTGCCAAGGAAACAGCTGATAAGGCTAATCAGGCTAAAAGTGATTTTCTAGCTAACATGAGTCATGAGTTGCGCACTCCCCTCAATGGCATTCTTGGCTATACCCAAATTTTGAGTCGCTCGGCAGCATTACCACCCAAAGAACAGAATGGGGTCAATATCATTCATCAATGTGGATCTCATCTGCTAACACTGATTAACGATATTCTCGACTTATCTAAAATTGAAGCCCGAAAACTAGAACTACTTCCCGTTGCCCTGCATCTCCCTTCCCTATTGCAAAGCGTGGTGGAAATCTGCAAAGTCAAGGCAGATGAAAAGGGTGTAGAGTTTATCTATCGCCCCAGTTCCCGACTGCCAGAAGGCGTCCAAACTGACGAAAAACGACTACGACAAGTCCTGATTAATCTCCTCAGCAACGCGATTAAATTTACAGATCAAGGATCGGTCACGTTAAGAGTTGATGTGGTAGAACAATCTGCAACCAACGCTAGAGTGCTATTTGAGGTGATTGATACCGGCATTGGGATCGCTGCAGAGGATCTCACCAAGTTGTTTGGCACATTTGAGCAGGTAGGCGATCGCCAGAAACAATCTGAAGGTACAGGTTTAGGATTAGCCATCAGCCAACGGATCGTTCAACTCATGGGAGGAATCATTGAAGTCAAGAGCCAGCCAGGGCAGGGCAGCGAGTTTTTCTTTAGCATCGACACTCTAATTGCTGAGGACTGGCAGCAACAGCGTTTCAATGGTAATCGTCGAATCAATGGTTACACCAGGCAAACTGATGCATCTAGTCATAGTGTCAAATCAGAGCGGCAGCTCAAAATTCTCATGGTGGACGACCGATGGGAAAATCGATCTGTTGTTCTAAATCTTTTAGAACCCCTTGGATTTACGGTGCTTGAAGCTGAGAATGGTAAAGACGCATTGGCAAAGCTAGAAACAGTACAACCGGATGTAATGATTACAGATCTTGCCATGCCAGTAATGAATGGGTTTGAGCTGTTGCATCACATCCGCTCTAGCCCCACCTTACAGACCTTAACGGTCATTGTATCGTCTGCCTCGGTGTCCCTGGCCGACCAGAACCGTTCCTTGGATCAAGGCGGAGATTACTTTTTACCGAAGCCTGTTGATGCTCAGGTGTTGTTCCGGTTATTGGCCGATAGCCTGGGGATAGAATGGGAATATGAGCTACAGACCGATGACACTAGCCCATCCGAGGTAGTTCAAATCACGCTACCCTCCACGACAATGCTGGAAACATTGCTAGACCTAGCTCAATGCGGTCGTATTGCGGAATTACAAGACCAGTTGGACCAACTCCTTCAGCAGGATAAAATCTATGCGACCTTCTGTGAATCGATGACTCAATTGGCAGAGCAGTTCCAAGTGGAAGCATTGGAAACCCAATTGCAAGGTTATTTAGAGCAAGGATTGGTCCATGCAGATAACTGATGCCGAAATTTTAGTGGTAGATGATACCCCTGCCAATTTAAAGGTTGTGACGGAAACCCTGGCCTCTGCGGGCTATAGGGTTGCGATCGCAACCAGCGGTGAACGGGCCCTCAAACAGCTTCAGAATCGTGTACCAGCTTTGATTCTATTGGATATCCAAATGCCAGGGATCAATGGGTTCGAAACGTGCAAAAAAATTAAGGAAAACCCCGAACTGTATCGTATCCCAATTATTTTTCTGACTGCCCGGTCGGATACGGATAGCACCCTGAAAGGATTTGAACTAGGAGCAGTAGACTACATCAGCAAACCCTTTAAGGAACCAGAATTGTTGGCGCGGGTCAAAATTCATCTACAACTACAACAAATGACCCAAACCCTGGAGCAGCAAGTGAGCGAACGAACCCAAGCTCTATCATCTGCGCTGACAGAACTACAGAGATATCAGTTACAGCTCATTCAACATGAGAAAATGTCTGCCCTCGGCAATTTGGTTGCTGGAATTGGCCATGAGATCAATAATCCCCTGGGCTTTGTTGACGGCAATATTTTAGTCCTAAAGGAATATTTTGACGATTTCCTTACCTATCTTCGACTCTATGAGCAAACCTATCCCCCATCTAATGAGGTCCTAAGCAGCAAGCGAAGAGAGCTAGATATTGACTATCTATTGACAGATATAGATACAATTTTTGAGTCCATGACCAAGGGCTGCGACCTGATTCGGGACGTTAGCAAAAGCATACGCATTTTCTCCCGTACAGATACAGCAGCCAAACTGACCTCCAACCTTCATGAAGGACTCGACAGCACTCTGCACATTTTGAAATATCGGCTCAAAGCCAAGGATTCTCGTCCAGCTATCCAAGTTATTCGTGACTATAGTGAACTGCCTGACATCAAATGTTTTCCTGGCCAACTCAACCAGGCCTTTATGAATATTTTGGCAAATGCCATTGATATGTTTGAGGAAGTCGCTGAGAATACCGACTATGCAACGCTGGAAACTAACCCACAGAGCATTATCGTTCGAACTCGGTTAGTACAGCATCAGGAAACTGAATCTGTAGAAATTACCATTACTGATAATGGCAAAGGCATTTCTGAAGACGTTTGCAGTCAGATCTTTGAGCGAAACTTTACCACTAAATCCGTTGGCAAAGGAACGGGTTTAGGACTTGCGATCGCTCATCAAGTGATTGTCGAAAAGCATGGCGGCAGTTTAAACGTCCAGTCTGAGTTAGACCAGGGCACAACCTTCCAGATTTATCTACCAACAATGGATTGACACAAGCTGGAGAACATAGGCTAATAGGTAGCACTTAGATCTCGCACTAAGGTCGGTTGTGAAGCTCACACCCACGTTGGGTTCAAAACCCAACGCTAATTGAGGGCTGTCCACTAAAGGGACAAGATTGGCTGGGCAGCTCTATATTTAGAGCTTTTAGGGATTCTTTAACCGCTTGAGCGGTTTTGATCTAGTTAGCCTTGCGACTTTGAGTCCAAGGTGGGTTCACACTTCATCGCCAGGTGCAAGATCTCAGTAGCATCCATTTAATGTCCTCGAAAATACGAAAAATTCAAAATTACCTCTGTATAATCTCCACCTAGCCCCGTGGCGACTAAAATCTTGTTGTTGATAGACAACATAAAACAAACTAAAATCCTATCGAGGATCAGCAAAGCTATCAACACTTAAACAGGATTCTGTTTAATGGCCTGGACAAAGTCAATGACTTTTTTTTGTACATCAGGAAAAAGGTTACCTATCTTTTTAATAACGTTATGAATCCCTTCACTCCCGCCTGCAATTAAACCGGCTGTCAGGATCAAATCCAGGACTCTAAACAGATAAAGACGGAAAATCTCCAATACAGACTCTGGTCCTGGGAAGTTAAATGCCCCCTCTAGCGATCGCACTCCTACTAAACCAATCAACAGCCCAAATACAATCGCTGCCTTGAGAAGGCTCTGACGCATATGGTTTTTATAAATACGGAGACTTTCTTCGGCATTAAATAAACTGATTTTTGCCGCCTGAATGCGTTTGTCATTGGCACTATCATCAGCATTGGTCAATAGGGATCCAAGTTCCAGCTGAAATTTCTCCACTTGAGCCGCCAACCGTTCTTTCTCCGGCGAGAAATAAAAAAGCTTATATACTTCCAGCGCACGCTCTAAAAAAAGAGCCACAATAATTAGGACAGTTAGCTGTTGCAGTTCAGTTTTAATAATAGAGGACTGCAAAGTAGGCAGGTCCATCGGAATTAGGACGTAAAGCAAGCCACCTACTAAAATCGTATAGAACGCATAACGAGCAAATTTTAGTAGGGATTCACGGTCCATAGGATTGCCCCTGAAATAGGTTTCTTTTAAATCATTTCATTATCCATAGCAGATTGTCTACATTTCCTATAGATTCTTCACTGTCTCAAACTCTAATTCTAGTCAGTCCAGCAGAAAGAGACTCCATAGCCTTACGTTCTATCAAATTGTTGCTCGGATTGTTGCTCTCACAGTCTCAAGAATTTGGCCTAATTTGTTTAGACCGCTGCCGTCTTTACCACAGCCCCAGTAGTAGTCTCCAGGAGCATTTTCAATGATTGGCTTATCCCCAGTCCCCAGCAAAATAGCTTGGATATCTGCATGGGTTTGAAACTTGGTGAGCACAGCTCGATGCATAATGTCATCCTTGACTTGTTCCCAGTCGGAGCGAAGCGGATGGCTTCGAGCTCTCCCCATCACCGCCGCATCTTTGGGCGCTTTCGCCTTGCCAATCTTGTCAGCCCAATCAGGATCGGTTTCTATAAATTTTTGAGCCTGGAAATAGTGTTCTGTTGTCGGCCACCATCGATCATCCAAGAATACACCATGCCTCGAAAAATTAGAGAAACAACCATAAGGTTCTTCGCGATTGCTATAAAAATAAATCGTCATAAAAACCTCCATTTTGTTTTGGAATAGAGGGATTTGAGTCCCCTCTCCTAGGGTTCAAGGATTTTTAGATAGGTTTGGTAAACCACCTCTCCAAAACAAGCAAAGATGACTTTTTCAAATGTGTCATTTTGTCGAAGAAAACTTTGGACCGTTTGGATTGCGATCGCAGCCGCCTGATCAATCGGATAACCATAAATGCCACAACTAATCGCAGGAAAAGCAATCGACTTAACATTGTTTTCAAGCGCTAGCTTTAGACTATTTTGGTAACATGATTCAAGCATCATGGCTTCATTATTGAAACCTCCCCTCCAGACAGGGCCGACGGTATGGATGACGTACGGAGCAGACAGTTGATACCCTTTAGTAATCTTTGCCTGCCCTGTTTCACAGCCACCCAGTAATCGGCATTCCTGAACCAGTTCCGGTCCAGCCGCTCGATGAATTGCTCCATCAACACCACCTCCACCTAAAAGAGAACTATTAGCGGCATTGACAATGACATCAACCTTCAAAGTAGTGATATCAACTTGAACAACTTCAATCTGAGTTTTCATGACTTTAACCTGTCGCTGGTGCGGACATTGGGATTCGTAGCTTGCTTCCCAAAGGGTACACAAAGTTAGAGGGTGGCAACCTCGGATACGACCATTACACCATGTCAGCATATGGGACTGGCGACTCGGATTTGATATCAGCAGTCCCCGACAACTACTACTTAAAATATGCAGACTGTCATTGAGTCACCTGCCATAGCTCGTAGATCAGCATTTCACTTTCAGGTGCAAGGGCAGTAATAAAGGTACCAGATTCAGCATTGGCGCTACTCGCCATCCAAGTCCCCTTAAGGCTTACCTCAACAAAGTCATCGTCCACACTAGTTAGAGCAATAGTATCTGCTGCATGTTGCCGTAGCAAACACTCAAGCTGATTAATACCCGGTAACTCAATAGGTAACAAAAAGGAAGCTTGACTGGGTTCTAGATGTAAGGATTCACCAATGTGAACGGCTAACATGACTCGTTGAGTGGCGACTACATCTAAAGATGCAGTGACCTGCTCAAGAAATAGGCCGTAATCGGTATAATTCAGCTTCAACACGGCTGACAATCTCCATGAATGGTTGGGTCAGTCACATGCCGACGGCGGCACAGAGAACATTAATAATTTGTCTGCTCTTTCCAAAACTTTTCTGCAAAGGCAACTACTGGACGCATGGGTGCTTTGGGTCATCGCCTGAGCTCAAGAACCTGGCGGATAAGACTGGGCGCTCTCATCCGCCAGGTCTTACCGATCAGGTCTAGGGGTTCGGCTCGGCCAGTGACTAAAAGCACAATTGCTCGCTTCAGGTTAATTCGCGCCATGGGTAGATAGTTCTTGGAAAAGAGTACGATAGGTCGATAGGTGGGCAATACGTATTTGTACGGTTGTAATGTCATGGCTAAGCGCTTTAGATGCCTAAAAAATGTCCAAAAACAAAGCCCCCCGCTTCCGGGTATGGGAAGCGGGGGGCAAAAACCTGATGTGGTCTTAAATCTAGGTCAGCATGGCTAAACGCCTGCATTTCCCGCTTCGTATATATTTGTTAGGTCCTGGCTGACTCACATAGCCCGTAATCAAGCCAACGGACAAATCATTGAATGCAAAACGTTCTGAATCATGGCCATTAATCGCTTTAGTCCAAGTGCCATCAATAGTCAGCTCATTAACACCAAATCCTAGGCACCGCACAATCAATGCCATGGGTAAATGGCAGAACGACTGCAAATATCTTGTTGAAACTATGGTTTCTATAGATAACTTCACGGTACTTAGACCTCTGGTAAAAAGACTGAATAAGCGCTAAAAGCACTTGCCAAAGCAATTCGACTATGTTGCCTTGCCTGTATTACTAAACATACTACACGGTGTAGCGTAAGAATGTCTACCCTCTTCGAGGAATTTTATGGTTTTAACGTAAATAAACCTTGTCCACGTCCAGAACTGGAGTTTTACCGTAGGAGAAACTACAGGTTTCAACTGGAACGTGGTTTAGCTACATTAAAACCATAAAAAAGCTATAGAGCTAACTTCTCTCGGAGAGCTATAGTCATAAACACATTGCAAATTATTGATTCCGGACACCGTCTAAAAAAGATTTCTACTGAATAAAATCGTAATCAATCGCCCGTGCTGTTCTAACCGGCGGAGAAGGTTCATTTTGGATGGATTCGATCGCTGTATACCCTAGAGGTAACGATGCCAACAAACACATGGCTCCGGTACCCACCAGCGATAAACGCCTGACAGTCTTGGACGCTCTCAAGGCATCAGGGTATTGGCCCTGACGGTAAAATCGTTGCACCTGACTGGCATAGAGTAAGGCAGTGAGTCCCAGCGGGGGAAATGTCACGAGTGCCGCTAATGCAGTTGGCCAATGGGTAGGAGGACAAGGTTGATCTTTATATAGGTCATAACTTTTTTCCCACTCCGGTCCGCGCACATTGCCAACATAACCAATCAAGATAAACCGAGTAACTTCTGACAGTTCTAATGGCAACAGTAGGTCACGAATCTGATTCGGTAGGGTAAAGTAGCTCACCCCCTCTCCTACCTGACGTTTAAGGGAGATTTCTAGAGTTTTTCCTCGTTTTTTAACATTGACTTCAACCGGGTGCAAAGACTGTTGTAGTAAGTCTTTGATGGGAGCTAATCCATCTGGCTTTGCAACAGTTGGCACTAACCCAGCCAAGGATGCATCGTTAAGCACTGCCAATTGCCAGTCAGCCATTGCTCCGTCCAGGTCTCCCTGCTTCTGACGCACATGCCCTCGCTTGAGGTAAGCCTTGGCCCAATTGGGATTAATATCTAAAACTTGATTAAAACTGGCTAACGCCGCCGGGAAATCACCAGTTTCATACTGGGCCAACCCAAGTTGATAGTGCGCATCAGCATGATTAGGATTAGCCGCGATCGCTCGTCGCCAATTGCTCAATGCTTCATTTGTATGACCCTGCTCATGGAATAAATATCCGCGTTGAAAGTAAGCATTTGCCGGATTATGGCCGCAGTCAATAGCAGCGACAAAGTCCTGGTGAGCACTATCTAGATCTCCCAAGGCACGGTGACTCAGGCCACGGGCAATATAGACAACTGTAATATCAGGATGAGCAGCCACGGCCTTAGATAACACTGAGACCGCACTCTGGTGATTGCCTTGCCTTGCCAGCGTACAACCACGCCGATAGGCCAAACGCGCTTGCTGCCGTGCATACCAACTCTGCATATCCATATATATAAATATCCCTACTGTCCCCGTTTCCCCGCAGCCTAACCACCCTTAGGGCGAAACAGAATCAGCGTGATAACGGAAGCTCGGGTCCTAAATTAATAGTGTGCTCAGTATTTACTATTACTGCACAAGCCCATTTGGTTCATGGCAATTAACCAATGCTTCACACCAATTTTGCTTGTTTCCTAACAGATTTTCCAATGTTGAAATTATTTTCTGGAATAATTTCATCTATGCCATTAGACCTAGTGTCCTAAGACAATTTGCTTAGGCATAAGCATAGGGACGCATGAGCTATGAAATGGAGATGAAGTCACGCCATATCCTGCAGCCCCTTGATGAAACCTATGTAATTACACGGGATGAACATAGGAACCTCCAATAAGCCCATGTTAGCCTCAGTAGGAACACCTACATAGCTCAGTCTATGGCCGTTCTCTCACTAAAAACAGAACTGGATGTCGCAGAGCTATTGTTAGCTAACGGATGGCTTCCTGAAGAAATCAATAGTATTCTGGTTTTCCCGCTCCCAAATGCTATATTTGGCCACTTAAGCGCCGGAAATCACCAGTCTATGGACAGCAATGTTCGTAAAGCTACGGTCGCCACACCCACCACAATTTTCCGAGCCAGACAGTTGCTAGAATCTGCCGGATGGCTAGACGGAGAACTCAATTCATTACTCAAACCCTATCTATATGGGAATGATGCTTGGGCACATCAAACCATTCATCCCCCTGATCCAAGACAGAATAATATACGCTTACCCAAACCGCTACGATGGGTGGACCCCGCGCGACAAACCATATCCCTAAAGCACTATCGACGCACCATGGCAATCAAGCGCATCGGTAGCTTAACCCTGGTGATCACCCTGGTCGCCATAGCGATAGCACTACTAGCATAGGTCTTGCTACAGCTGCACGAACCGATCCGTAGCCTCCACCAAAGCACTTAAAATACCTGGTTCCGTCGCAGAATGACCTGCATTGGGCACAATCACCAACTCTGCTTCAGGCCAGGCACGATGCAGTTCCCAAGCAGAGGTCATGGGGCACACCACATCGTAGCGCCCCTGCACAATGACCGCTGGAATATGCCGAATCGTCGCAATATTTTTGAGTAGCTGATCCGGTGGGCTAAAAAATCCACCATGGGTAAAGTAGTGACACTCAATTCGGGCAAAGGCATCGGCAAACTCATCATTGCTAAAACGCTCAATAGTTTGAGGATTTTGAATGAGATAGCTGGTGCTGGCCTCCCAAATGGCCCAGGTACGAGCGGCCTGCTGCCGTATTGCCGGATCTGGACTGGTCAGGCGTTGATAATAGGCCGTCACTAGATCATGGCGCTCTTCTTCGGGGATGGGAGACAAATACTGCTCCCAAGCATCAGGAAAGATGTAGCTGGCTCCCTCCTGATAAAACCAGCGAATCTCCTTGGGACGCAGCATAAAAATGCCCCGCAAAATTAAGCCCACACACTGCTCTGGATAACGCTCAGCATAGGCCAGGGCCAAGGTACTGCCCCAGCTGCCACCAAATACAGTCCATTGCTTAATATCAAGGTGCGATCTCAACCGCTCAATATCATCCACCAGGTCCCAGGTGGTGTTATCAGTCAGATCAGCATGGGGTGTACTCTGCCCACAGCCCCGCTGATCAAATAAGATTACGCGCCAGCGTTCTGGATCAAAAAACTGTCGATAAAAAGGAACCGTACCGCCCCCCGGCCCACCGTGCAAAAATACCACAGGTTTACCCTGGGGATTGCCCACCTCTTCAAAATGTAGAGTATGCAGGTCAGAAACAGACAAACGTCCCTGGATGTAAGGCTCAATCGGTGGATAAGGTTGGCGCATAGAGAGCTTAGCTAGCAAGCTAACAACAATTGCCCCGCTATTGTCGCACCCAAACCATACCTATTCATCAGCGAATCAAGCGGTTTTCAGGTATTTTCAGGTTATTTAACGGATTCCAGCCCTGCCTTACTTAACAGACACTGGCTTTCGCACTACCACATACCAACGTCCCGTTTTGGGATCACGATAGGTGTTAAACGGTTGTTGCTTCAACGGCTTAGTGCAAGTTTTGGGCATTGACTTAGCGATTTTCACGACTCTTGTATAAATTAATTCATTTATTGTGGCTCGATTTCCCTCAAAATTTGAGTGATCAATCTTTAAGTACTGTGTGATTTTTGTCACAAAAAAGCAGAAAAACCTGGTAGTTTCCCTGCTTTTTGACCTGTTGATCGGGGGGTGCGGGGTGTTAGTCTACACCACCATCAACCTTAAGATTGACGCTGGAACGACAAGCATCCAATCTCCCTAGACCAACAAGACCAACACTCAGTCGGGCTCAGATACGAACTCAGAAATAAGCGGGTTAATCACGATAGGTGCAACCATAGAAGGCGCAACTGGTAGAGCATTAGTGATAACAATGCAGCCTTCACCAGGGATACTGATCGACACCACAGGTAAGAGATCAGCAATGGCCAAGGAAACTTTAGGCGCATCGGGTAGAACCTGACCATCCTCAATAATAGCTGTACCGTCATCAAACGACCGGTACCATCCCCTGTAGAAACTGTTTCACCAGCATTGAGACTAAAACTCAAGCCGAAAAACAGCGTTCGCTAGGATACCCTTCAGCCCAACTGGGTTGATTTCCTCAAAAACACGACAGAAAATTAGGCAGAAACCGGACAGTATCGAGCAGTCGTCCTACCCCCAATTCTAGACTTCTAGTTTTAACGTCACGGCGAAAAAAATACGGGGCTTACTATATAAGACAGTTTTGACGCAATCCACCATGTCGGTAGCAGTATGGCCCGGTCGTTCTCATCCATTGGGAGCCACCTGGGACGGTCAGGGGACAAATTTTGCAATTTTCTCAGAAAATGCAACAGCCATGGAGCTTTGCCTTTTTGATTCACAGGGTAAAGAGCATCGGCTCACTTTATCAGAGGTAACCAACCATGTATGGCATGGATATGTCCCAGGAGTTGGGCCAGGTCAACACTATGGGTATCGTGCCTACGGTCCTTACCAACCGAAGAAAGGCAAGCGCTTTAACTCCGATAAGTTGCTTCTAGATCCGTATGCCCTGGCTATTAGCGGGGACATGAAATTTAGTCCTGCCATTTTTGGCCACCCGATGGATCGCTTTGCCGATAGCGATCGCGACTTAGAAAAGTCAGACCTGGATGATATGGACTATGTCCCCAAGGGCATCGTCGTAGACCGTAGCTTTGACTGGGGAGATGACCATCATCCTGAAACTCCCTGGCATGAAACCATCATCTACGAAGTCCATGTCAAGGGGTTTACCCGCAAGCACCCCAACATTCCACCCGAGCTACAGGGAACCTATGCAGGCTTAGGCCATCCAGCCGCCATTGAGCACCTCAAATCTCTGGGAGTAACGGCTGTCGAGCTATTGCCCGTCCACCATTACAATGCCTACCCTGGCCATCTGGTGGCGGTAGGACTGCATAACTACTGGGGCTATGACTCGATTAACTACTTTGCTCCCTTTGCCGGGTATAGCGCCGCTGGTGATACCGGAGACCAGGTTAAGGAGTTTAAGTCCATGGTTAAGGCGCTCCACCAGGAGGGTATCGAAGTCATTTTGGACGTGGTGTACAACCATACGGGCGAGGGCAACCACTTCGGCCCCACCCTATCGCTCAGGGGCATAGATAACGAAGCCTACTATCGTCTAGTAGAACGCACCCCTCGCTACTACATGGACTTTACCGGCTGTGGTAATTCCCTCAATGTGTGCCATCCCCAGGTGCTGAAGCTGATTATGGACAGTCTGCGCTATTGGGTACAGGAAATGCATGTGGATGGGTTTCGGTTTGACCTAGCCTCAGCCCTGGCTCGTGAGCTGTATGAAGTCAATAGTCTCGCCGCCTTTTTTAATATCATTCATCAGGATCCGGTGCTGTCCTCTACTAAACTGATTGCCGAACCCTGGGATCTGGGTGAAGGCGGTTACCAGGTGGGTAACTTCCCATTGCTATGGTCCGAGTGGAATGGCAAATATCGTGACACTATGCGGGATTTTTGGCGAGATCATCACTGCCGCCTGGGAGAGTTTGCGTTTCGCTTTACGGGCAGTTCTGACCTGTACCAGGCTAATGGCAAGCTACCCCACGCCAGCATCAACTTCATTACCGCCCACGATGGCTTTACCTTGCGGGACCTGGTGAGCTACAACGATAAACATAATGAGGCCAATGGTGAAGGTAATCGGGATGGGGAGAGTTATAACCGGTCTTGGAACTGTGGTGTGGAAGGAGAAACAGAAAATGAGGAGATTTTAGGGTTGCGATCGCAACAGCAACGGAACCTTTTAACCACCTTATTTCTCTCCCAGGGCGTCCCCATGATCCTGGGTGGCGATGAAATGGGTCGCACCCAGCACGGTAATAACAACACCTATTGTCAAGACAACGACCTCTCCTGGTTTGACTGGAATCAACGCTATCGCAACCAAGACCTCCTCACCTTTACCCAGCGACTGATCGAGTTTCGCAAACAACATCCAATCCTCTGCCGTCGGCAGTGGTTTTTGGGTCGTGAGATCCACGGCTCTGGTGTGATTGATATCGGCTGGTTCAATCCCGATGGCACCATCATCAGCGATGAAGATTGGCATGACGGTGGCTCTAAAGCTATCAGCATCTTCCTGAATGGAGAAGAGATTCTTACCCCTGACAACCAAGGTCAGCGCATCATCGACGACAGTTTCCTAGTCTTTTTTAATGCCTATCCTGAACCCCAAGAATTTTCCCTACCGCCAACGGTAGAGCGCAAAGACTGGCGAGTCATTCTAGATACTAAAAATCCGACTGGTTTTGTAGACGATGGTCCGATCTATGACCATGCTCAAAAGGTTCCTGTTGCCGCGAGATCGCTTGTCTTGCTGGCTTGCCCCCACTGTTTTGACACAACGTCCAGCTCTGACGGAGCCGCTGTCTGTCCATTACCAAAACGGGGGTAATATGCCCAACAGCTACGACCGCATCTACACCGTTGTCCGCCAAATTCCCCCAGGAAAAGTGGCCACCTACGGTCAGGTAGCCGAGCTAGCCGGTCTGATTGGCAAACCTCGGGTGGTAGGCTATGCCCTCCACAAAGTAGCCCCCGAAGACGAAATCCCCTGGCAGCGAGTGATCAATGCTAAGGGAGAAATCTCCACCTCTGTCTTTCGTGATGGGTCAGACGATCTACAGCGAGTCTTGCTAGAAGATGAAGGGATCGAATTTGAGGGCAATAAGATTAATCTCAGCAAATACCGCTGGCAACCGCCCCCAGAGATGATCGAAGCAATCAACTTTGGCGAGAAAGAGTAGGCCCCTGCTCTAGCCCCCAGGCTCTGCCTGGGAAGCGCCCCCACTCGCTCCGCCACCATCCAGACTCAAGATCACACAAAAACCTTTTCCATAGACATAGCAAACCCTGGCAAGATCGGAGACGTCAAGCTGTCCTGGGATAGTAAGGTACCCACCAGCTCCAGCTGTGCCTCGCTACGACGATAAACTTCCATCGTCTGCAGCTGCCAGTTAACAATCCAATACTCTTGCACCCCATACAGCGAGTTTAGTAGGCAAGGCCGAAAGGTTGCCCCCACTCTATGGTCACACCAGATACATAAGAAAAACTAATTTCAACCATGTTATTCATCTCAGATATGACGTTGAATTTATCGTTCATGTTAACGAAATCGCATTTTTTTAACATGACATCGTCCTCATGTTAACGAAACCAACGTTATGCATACATAAAAATGCAACTATACATAATCAAAAGTTATGATTTATTCGGTTTCCCTATAATCACACTGTTAGCATTCAACAACAGGCCATATAGTTCTGCATTCAGGTAAAAATTGCCCTTAGCAATTCGATGCTTTTGCAATAACCCAATACTTACCAACGTATCCAAATACTTTGCAGCTGTTTGTCGCGTAACCTGTAACTCATCCATTACAAACTCAATCTTCGTATATGGATGTCGAAACAAATTATTCAGTAAATCCTGACTATAAATCCTCGGCAGCTCAGACCGCATTTTTTGCTTCGTCGCCAACATCAAATGCTTAATCTCTTCCACCAAAACAATCGTCTGCTGCGATGTTTCCTCTACACCAGTCAATATAAACAAAACCCAGTCTTCCCAAGCCTGTTCCTCACGCACTGCCTGAAGTAATTGATAATACTCAATCTTGTTCTGGTTAATATATCGACTCAAATAAAGTACCGGAATCTTCAACAACCCCTGCTTCACCAAATAGAGAATATTCACAATCCGCCCCGTCCGACCATTGCCGTCATAAAGTAGCCTGGGCACTAGGATAGAAGAATGATCAAGAGATTCTCGTCTAATAAACTTGTCTCCAATACTGAGCAACCCTACTTCACCACAACAGTTTTCACATATCCTTCCAACTCAGGGCTAAACCGAGCAATAAACCCACCGTCCGAACCATACAGCTCGATAGGCAATTGCGTACGCTTACCAATATTGATCACTTCTTGGAGCAGCTGATTTACCTCCCTGATCATCTGATCCGAAGCAGGCACACTACTCGACCGATTATTAGGATCCGTAATCGAAAAATCTATCAGCGCATCATAATTCTTAGCCAACTTAAACTGCACCGAACCACCCTTTAAACCAAACTGACAAAATGTCGGCTTACAAATTCGCCCAAAGTTCTCCTTAGCTTTATCAAATCGGATCGCTAACCGCAAATTTTCCTGCGCCTTGTTCAAAGCAGGTTCATAGGTTTTAAGCAGATTTTGACTATCCGCATAGCGAGACGTCCCTGACGGTACGCCTTTGATTTGAGTAATGGCATCCCGCCATCCCAACATCGCCAGAGTCCACTGCCCATCAGATTCATACTGACGAGCCGTAGCCGCATAGCGTACAGCTTCGCTGTAGAACTGATCGGCAGCCTGCTCCTGCTGATAGCGAGTACGCACCTCCGCTAGATCTTTCTCATACTTAGGCAACAGCTTCCGGGTTTCACCATAGGGCATCGTCCCATTGGGAATCTGTTTGAGCTGTTTAACCGCCTTATCCCAAGATGTCAGGGCTGTTTTCCAAGCGGACAATGTATTAGCAATCTCGGCCTGATCTTTCGCTAAGGCTGCGGTCAACTGTGCCTGGTTGAGATTTTCCTCTGCCGACTGCTCTGCTAAAATCCGTCCCTCAATGGTGGCAAGATTACTGCGATATTCCCGGAGCTTAGGCGCAACAAATGCTTCGTGAATAGGACTGCCTGCAGGAATCTCCTCCAGCTGGCCAATGGTATCTCGCCAACGATTTGCAATTCCCTCCCAGCGGGCAATGGGATGGGGAGGATTTTGACTCTCATTGGCAGCAATCAGGGCATTTTTCTGGGCCGCTGCCACCGCATTCAGCAGGTCCGCCTCCCCTTGATAATTAGCTAATAGATCTTGAGCCTGCGCATGATGCCGTGACCATGGAGGAATCGGTTTAAGGGTCTTGACAGCGGTGTTGAGCTGGTCGCTCATGGCTAACACAGTTTGCGGAGTGGGCTCTTCCCGCAGAGAAATCAGGGCTGCATCCCCCAGGGATTGGGCTTGCTGGATGCGATCGCACCCGCCAATCACACAGGGTCGACTTAGGCCATAGCCCAAGGCACCAAACACAGCCGCTACGCCAACTCCCGCAGCGACTAAGCCCAGGCTTAGCCTCGGTCGTTGCTCCGAGACTTCTTCTTCCCAGTCATCTTCTTCTACAAAGACCGGCTCACCTATCTCATCGACAGGAGCCTGCTCATACAGACCATCCAAATCCAATAGCTCATCTGTCTGAGTCCCCTGAGTTGCCTCGTCAACTGACTGAAAATCCTCGTCCAGCGGCAATTCTTCTTGAGAGAGAAAATTCTCTCCCGATAAAAACTCTTCCTCTGATAGATCACCAGTAGCTTCATCATCAGAGTCTCCAAACAGTCCCTCAGGAGCGACCTCCGGTTGTTGCGTCAGCAAGGGTTCATATAGCTGATCGCTCAGGCCAGCATCATCCAACACCACCGGACCTGAACTATCCTGCAACAGCCAATTAAATCGATGCACCGCACTTGGTTTCGGCATCATCGTTTGTTTTAAGTAAACCTTGATAGCAATGGGTTCACCATTCGCTCCCAAATGCTCTGCCTCCACTGGCAAACCATCAATCTCTAAGCGATGACGAATCAAGGTTTCCACCTGGGCAAACACATATTTCTCAGGTACTGTGTCCACTCTAGGACTTTCCAAAAGCACCATCATCTTGCCCCGGCTAATGGCACACTGTACCGATATCTCTTCAGGGACCTCCGGCGCTCTACTTAAATCGTAGGTTAGATCAGCCGATAGGCGACTTAGGGTAAACGCCGACGCTAGACTCATACTCTACGCCTCCACAACATAACTGGCAGGGCATAGATACCTTGCCCAAACAAACCACCCGAATACAACTGACTTAGTAATGCAATCATGGGTGCGGCCCGTATTACCCCCACAGTTCCTTTAAGCTGTCAAGGATTAAAGAGGGTTAAAGCTATTGAATAGTGGCCTATTGTTTACGTTTTCGCAAGCCCTTTTTTTCTTTGTTCAATACCTGTTTGTATAATCCCCATGCCATCATCGCCAAATCCATCGCTCAAGCTACCCTAGTACTCACCTAAATCCATTTAGTTTGACGCTGCCTAATCTCAGACAAACCTACCCAGTCACAAGATGATTTCCATCAGGCTAAATCAACCAACCGATGAATGTCCTAATAGTTGAAGACGAAGTTGACATTGCTGAGCTAATTCAGCTTTATCTCACAAATGAGAACTTTACGACTGAAATCTGTACCAGCGGGACTGATGCCCTGGAACGCTTTCCTATATTTCAACCAGATCTAATTATCCTGGACCTGATGCTGCCAGGCTTAGATGGGTTGGAAGTATGCGCCCGCATCCGTCAAGCTCCAGGCCAAAAGGATCCCTACATTTTGATGTTGACCGCCAAGGGCGAAGAACTCGACCGCATCATTGGCCTCTCTACTGGAGCCGATGACTATATGGTCAAACCCTTTAGCCCCCGTGAGCTAGTCGCTCGGGTCAGGGCACTCCTGCGCCGCAGTCTTCGCCACGCTGGCGGATCACCCCAAACCTACCAGACCGCTCACTTTTCCCTTGACCTTGACCAGCGCTCTGCCATCTACCATGGTTCAGATACCATGACCCTCGACCTGACACCCCTAGAGTTTGATTTACTGGCAACGTTTCTGAGCTACCCTGGTCGCGTCTGGAATCGCCCACAGCTAATCGAAAAGCTCTGGGAGGATAATTTTTTTGGTGATGAGCGGGTGGTCGATACTCACATTGCCCGACTCCGTAAAAAAGTTGAACCCAATCCGGCCCAACCTACATTTATTAAAACCGTTGTGGGCGTGGGATATCGGTTTGAAGACGACTCTAAAAGTTCTTAATTTTGAGTACTTAAAACATCTCACCGTCCCATGACCAAAGTCCCCCTCAGGACTCGATTATTTATATCCCACCTAGTTGTCATGGCCGTGGCAATCATTGCCCTGGCAGGTGTGAGTCGTCTATCTACCCCCCGCTACTTTGTGGTAACCCTGGAACGTCTGGAAGGACGAGGGATTCGCATTCAGCAAATGCGGGGGCAAATTTTAGAAAGTTTTGCGGATGCCTGGGCCAGAGGCATGATTTGGTCAGTACTTTTGGGCGGTAGTACCGCCGGTGGCATCAGCTATCTTTTATCGCGACGCATTATTCGGCCCCTCACTCGGATGGAAACCATTACTAAGCGTTTTGCCGCTGGTGACTGGGCCGTCCGGGTACCACCATCAGATATTCCAGAATTACATCAGCTGGGCCATAGCTTTAATCGCATGGCCAGCGAGCTAGAACAAGTAGAGCAACAGAGACGGGATCTGATCAGCGATCTATCCCACGAGTTACGTACACCGCTGACAATTGTCCGTGGCTACCTCGAAGCTCTGACGGATGAAAAACTGCCTGCAACGCCTGAAACCTACGCACGTTTACTGCGGGAAACCCAACGTCTACAACGCTTAGTTGAAGATCTACAAGAGCTTTCCAAGCTGGAAGCAGGGTATCTACCTATTCAACAGCAAACGTTGGCATTACCTCCTTTGATTCAGCAGATTACCCAACGGTTTCGTGACCAGCAAATCGACTCTGAGCCTGATGCTGAAAATACGCAAATTGTCGTAGAGATTTCCAAAAATCTACCAGCCGTCACTGCTGACCCCGTCCGTACCGAACAGATTCTGGTGAATTTACTTAACAATGCACTGCAATACACAGACAGTGGGAAAATTATTGTCAAAGCATGGCATCAAGATCAGCAGATTTGGCTAGCTGTACAGGATACCGGTATTGGCATTGCGACGACTGACTTACCCCATGTATTTGAAAGATTTTGGCGAGCTGATCGCTCCCGTAGTCGAGCGTCTGGCGGTACTGGCATTGGCCTGGCCATTTGTAAACGTCTCGTAGAATTACAGGGGGGCCACATTCAAGTTAACAGTCAAATCAATCATGGGAGTACATTTGAGTTCTGGTTGCCCAAAGCTACGTAAACCCGCTAAGTTTTGACATAGAGACACGTTCGTGGATTACAACGCCCCAGACCATAGGCCATAATAATTAATATAATTGACCGTCACTACGGACGGTCAATTGATGCCACCATTTATGGGACCCTATCCCTAGCAGCGTAATTCATCAAGTTGAGCTTTCCTTGACCTGTGGCTATCCACCGTCCGCTTCCTTTCGCCCATGTCCGAATCTAATTCTCCAGATCGTCAAGATCCTCGTCTTAGCAAAAAGCTGTGTGACTCTGGTCAGCTTTTTCGCGAACGTTATGAGGTGGTAAGGATTTTAGGGCGTGGCGGTTTTGGAGTCACTCATTTGGCTCGCGATCGCATGCTCCCAGGTTCCCCACTATGTGTGATCAAACAGCTATTTCCCAAGGTCAGCCATCCCATTGCCTTAGAACGCGCCAAGCAGCGTTTTCGCCGCGAAGCCAGGATTCTCGGACGGTTAGGCAGCCATTCTCAACTACCAATGCTGCTTGATTACTTCACCTTTAAAGGGGAATTTTTCCTCGTGCAAGAATACGTCCATGGGGACACCCTTAGCCGTGAGGTGCGCAAAAATGGTGCGCAGAAAGAACCCGTTGTTAAGCAGTTTCTCGCCGAAGTTCTGCCAGCAATACGCTACATTCATCGCAACCGTGTCATCCATCGAGATATCAAACCCCCCAATATCATTCGCTGTCGTGATGACAATCGCCTAGTATTGCTAGATTTTGGAGCCGTCCGTG
Source organism: Leptothoe spongobia TAU-MAC 1115 (assembly GCF_018739885.1). Lineage (GTDB taxonomy): Bacteria > Cyanobacteriota > Cyanobacteriia > Phormidesmidales > Phormidesmidaceae > Leptothoe > Leptothoe spongobia. The sequence goes on from NZ_JADOES010000037.1 coordinate 22,477, forward strand.
AGTGTCTACACCACGATGACGATCCCGGTGACCATGCAGCTAGTCCCACCACCCACTTTGTTGGCACCATGGGATTTGCTCCACCGGAACAGCTGGCCCTACGCCCCACCTACAGCAGTGATATCTACGCCCTGGGCGTCACCAGTCTATATTTGCTCACAGGCAAATCTCCTTTGGAGTTTGATATCGATCCGGATACCCAAGAACTGGATTGGCAGCGTTCTGTCAACATTACCAAACCCTTTGAACGGTTACTGGCAAAAATGCTGACCACTGATCTATCGGCACGTTTCAAACGCATTGATGAGGTGCAACGCGCCCTGCAATTGGATGCCCACTACAGCAACTTAGAACGCTGCCTCAATCGGGTACCCAAAGCACCAGACTCAGACACCGAGACCAACGTCATCGACCTAGAACAAAATAAATCGCCGATTCAACGTCGAGCCGCTGCCATCCGCCGCCTCCGTCAGCGTCAGCATCTAAAAAATCGCTCTACTAGCACAGGGCCTGCTTTTCCCTTATAAGTTTTCAGCTCCTAGCCAATCCCGAATTGTCTTATCCAGCGTCTCAGGCACTTCATCATAAAGACAATGCCCTGCGCCATCAATGGCTTGATAGGTTATCTGCGGATTTTCAGGTGGACTTTCAGCCAGAATCTGATCGGCCCATGATGTAGGTAAAACCTTATCTTGAGTGCCCCACAGTAACAAAATTGGAATAGATATTTGCCGAATTAGATCGGCAGTGGCATCGCTAAACTCAGGTTGAGTACGCGATTTCACCAGGTAGCATAGTGTTCGGGCTGCGCCCCGCTCCAAGGTGGGTTGAGTAAACGACACCACCAGGTCATCATCTACTCGTTCCGGTTTCTGATAGATACTGGTCAGCACCCTTCGAATAAACTCCGGCTGACGTACAACCGTAAACAAGGGACGTAGCAATAACGGTGTGGCAAATATCCCCTCGATACCCCGTGCTAAGCGATCTAGCCAGCCAGCCACTAACTCCTGGCGAGCCAGAGGTAACGTTAATAAAACTAGTCGCTCTGTCATCTCTGGATGTCGAGCTGTGGCGGTAAGGGCCACTAAGGCTCCTAAAGAATGCCCTAGCAAAATCACCGGTTGACCAATCACGGCTTGCCAAAAATCATAGACCTGCATCTGCCAGACGTCAGCCCCCAGCAAGATCGCGGCCTTTTGAGAATGGCCAAACCCCAGCATGTCCAGAGCATACACAGGTCGCTGCTGTCCCCAATACCCCAGATTGGATCGCCACTGCTCCAAACTGGCCCCAAACCCATGGATTAGCAGCATCGGCGTCCGTTGCTGAGCCATCGGCTCCTCAGGCATCACATAGGTGTAGCGCACCCGCCAGCCACGCCAGTACCAAAAACGCTGATTGCCCAGTTCAGGACGGACTTGGGTTCGATTCATTTCGACGGGTGATAATAATCACATAACTTCAGACAGCTTGCCATTAAAGGAACCAATAGTAGGCTACCTGCAGATACCTTTAAGATAGATTAAGAACTATTTGCCAGGGAACGCGAGGCGTACTATGACCGAGACCAAACAAAGAGACGTTCAAGTTCTACCCATTGCGGTCGATACCCTTGCCTTGCGTTCTCGTAGTTGGAATCGACTACGTTTTGAGATTGAATACGCCCTGGAAAAAGGTACCACTGCCAATTCTTACTTGATCACAGCCGATCAGGTGGCTCTAATTGACCCACCGGGAGGGTCATTTACGACCATCTTTTTAGATGCGCTCAAAGCTCAGATTCCCCTCGACCAGCTAGATTACATCATCCTCGGACACGTCAACCCCAACCGCCTGGAAACTCTACAACATTTGGTTACTGAGGCTCCCCAGGTGACCATTGTGTGTTCCAATCCGGGTGCGATCGCAATCGAAGACGCTAAACTTCCCCTGCAAAAGCCTCTCTATATCATTAAAAGTAGCGATGACGTTCTTGACCTGGGTGAAGGCCACGAACTGAAATTTATGCCAGTGCCTACCCCCCGCTGGCCTGATGGTCTCGCCACCTACGATCCTGGCACCTGTACTCTATACACCGATAAATTCTTTAGCACCCATATTTGTAGTGAAGACGCCTACGATCTGAACTGGGAAGACCTCCTGGAGGATCGTCGCTACTACTTCGACTCTGTCATGGCTCCCAATGCTAAACAAGTCGCCACCGCCCTCGAAAAACTGAGTGATTTCCCAGCCCATCTCTACGGCGTTGGCCATGGCCCCATCGTTAGCTACGGGATTCACGAACTCACCCACCAGTACCAGCAATGGTGCGCTCAACAAAAGCAACAAACCCTATCTGTAGCGTTAATCTACGCATCGGCCTATGGCAATACCGCCACCATTGGCCAGGCCATTGCCCGAGGTATAACCAAAGCAGGTGTTGCCGTTGAATCCATCAACGCCGAACAAGCACCCCAGGCCGATATTAAAACTGCAGCCGAAAACTGCGCCGGATTTATCATTGGCTCTCCCACCTTGGGTGGCCATGCCCCCACCCAAATTCAAACCGCCCTAGGATTACTCCTTTCTACTGCTTCCAAAAATAAACTGGCTGGGGTATTTGGTTCCTATGGCTGGAGTGGTGAAGCCATTGATCTGCTCGAAAATAAATTACGGGACGGCGGCTATAGTTTTGGCTTTGATCCAATTCGCGTCAAATTTAAGCCTGACGAAGTTACCCTCAAATATTGTGAAGAAGCAGGAACCGACTTTGCCCAAGCCTTGAAAAAAGCCAAACGGGCTAAAGCTCCCCGCACCCCCGCTAGTGATGTGGAAAAGGCAGTTGGTCGGTTAGTGGGCTCTCTTTGTGTGGTTACCGCAAAACAGAGCTCAGTCGCTAGCGCTATGCTGGCCTCATGGGTTGCCCAAGCCACCTTTAGTCCTCCTGGCTTCACGGTTGCCGTCGCCAAAGAACGAGCAATCGAAACCTTGATTTATCCAGAAAATCCGTTTGTCCTCAATATTCTGGGCGAGGGGAAACAGCTGGGAGCGATGAAACAATTTCTCAAGCCCTTTAATCCCGGTGAAAACCGATTTGAAGGTGTGGATATTGATGTAGCTGACAACGGCGCTTATATCCTCAAAGATGCGATCGCCTATCTAGAATGCACCGTCAAAAACAGAATGGACTGCGGCGATCACTGGGTGATCTATGCAACTATTGAAACTGGCCAGGTGCTTGACAGCAATGTCAAAACAGCTGTCCACCACCGCAAGACTGGCAATCATTATTAAGCGTTTTGAGGAGACTGTTGCCCCATTAGACCCTATTGGGAAACAGTCTCCTACTAAAATATTTTTCTATACAAAAATCTCTCAGCCCTGATTAAAAAACAATCATCATCACTAAATATTTAAAGAGCCTGATTCTATATGAATTTTGTTTTAGGATCACCATCTTACGATTGACCGTACGTACATAAACATATGTAACATAAGTGCCTTAACTCAATAGAATCAACTTGTTCTAAAACCCTCTTACTAAGGCAAACCATATCTTTCGCATTAACCAACTTTAAATAGCTAATCTTAGTCAAGCTCAGTTCTTAGCTGAAAGCGCTAGAAGCATGACTTTTTGATTATTTGAACAATGCCTTAAAACCACGATGAGGCTCCAGTAAAGATATCCAGAGTTAAAGCTATTTGGGTATCTATGCTTGAAAGTTGATTGTGGGTGTTCCGCATATCACTATAGACGTTTTTCCATCATGCTGTCTTGATGAGCCTATCTAATAAAAACACACCGAAATCATCAGTCTCATTAAAGTCATCTCAGGCTGCCGACCCAAAATGCCCATGGCCTGCCCCACAGATATATGCTGACCAGACTGAATTCCCTAAGGATAAGTGCATTCATCACCTATTTGAACAACAGGTTCAGCGGACGCCCCATGCTATTGCCATTAGTCTTGAAAATACTCAGATCACCTATCAACAGCTCAATCGACAGACCAACCGATTAGCCTATCAGCTATCAACCCTTGGCATAGGCCCCAATCACCCCGTAGCGATCTGCGTCGAACCTTCCCTCGATATGGTGATAGGGCTCTTGGGAGTTCTTAAAGCAGGCGGAGCCTATGTACCCATCGACCCCAATGATCCGCCTAAGTATATAAAGCATGTTTTGCAAGATACTCAGGCAAAGGTTCTCCTAACTCAAACTCATCTTGAACACAACCTAGTGTCCTACCTCCACCATCAAGACACTAATCTCATTTGCTTAGATCGAGACCAATGGACAAATATGCAGTCCTGCCCTGACCTAGGGACTCCCGTAACAGCTAACAGTTTGATCCATATCTGTTATACCCATAGCTCAACAGAACAACCTAACAGGGCCATGACTTCCCATAGCAGCGTCTGCAGTCAGCTGTATTGGAGACAGACCTCGTTCCCTTTAAATAAACAAGATCGGGTATTGCAAAACACATCATTTAAACTGACTCCCTCAGTCTGGCAGATTTTCTGGCCTTTATTATCAGGCGCTCAACTTGCCCTTCTTCAACCCAATAGTCACCAAGATATAGATTATCTAGTTGAACGTATCAGCCAGACCAATGTGTCAGTTATTGACTTACCCCCTTGCTCATTAAGAGCGTTATTAAAACACCCTAAACTAGAACAATGCAAAGCATTACAACAGATCTTCTGCGGTGATGCATCATTACCATTCGATCTTAAACAACAATTCTTACAACGGTTTACAGATATTTCCATTCAGGCACCCACTATGTAACCCCCAATCGGCAATACTTGCCATGTTCACAGCAAGCAATCTGCTATAGCTGACGACAGATTGAAACTATCACCACTGCTGAGTTAGGAGATAGTTTTTAGTTGAGCAATAACTATAATATTACGACCTGGCTATAGAGCATTAAGCAATACACTTGGCTAGTATTTTCTGCATGAGTTCATGACTCTTTACATACAGTTAGAACAGCTAGCTCATCGGCCTAAAAGTATGTTACCTGTAGAAATATTTCATCCTTTAAAACTATCTGTTTAAGCTGGCTTTATGACCGTCGCACCATATCAGTCTGACCTATTCAAAAGGTGTAAAGAAATCTATGGATTCTTGTCAGATTGCCAGCGACAGGCAACCCATGATCAACATGCTAAATTAGCTAACCTAACAGTCCCCATTCGGGCTGTTGAACCGTGGCTGGCATTACAGTATTTAGAAGACACATACCCAATACATTTTTACTACTCAACAGCTCAATACACTCTTCTAGGGTTAGGCATAACTATAACTCAGCAAACCTCTGGCCCCAATCGGTTTGAGCGCATGCAACAGTTTGTAGATGTCTGGAAACGTCGCATTCTTTCCTCAAACCAAAGTGGTCCGATCATCAAACCTTACTTCTTATGTGGGTTTACCTTTTTTGACCAGACTGCTGTAGACAGCTTATTCGAGGCAGCTCAGGTATTTGTGCCCCAGCTCCAAATTCGTCAAAGTAATAATCAAACAACAGCCAGCCTGAACTATCTCATTGATGATTCAGTAAACATTACCCGTATTGTTGAAGACATCCGACGACGGCTACAAACACTAGAAACGGCAGCAGAAACAGCCAACCATCACACATCATTGTCTAGTGCACTAAAAACTCCAAAGGTCATTAGAGACGTCGGCAATTTTGAGAAAATGGTCAGTAGCGTGCTCCCTACCTTAAATAGTCCCACGCTTCATAAAGTTGTCCTTGCTGATGCCCTTGATGTATTGTCCGCCAGTCATTTTAATATTCCAGCATCCCTCAAAGCCCTCGGCACAGCCTACAGCGACTGCTATGTGTTTTCATTGAGTAATGGTCAAGGCCCCGTTTTCATGGGAGCCAGTCCAGAAAGGTTATTAAGCATTACGGCTACAGCCGATGGCAAACGACTAACCACAGATGCCCTAGCGGGTTCTGCACCACGAGGCAACACATCAAAAACAGATCAGCTGATCGCAAAACAATTATTGAGTAACCCTAAGGAACGATATGAACATCAAGTTGTTGTCGAATTTATTGTAGAACAACTTATCCAGTTAGGTCTCAAACCTGAATTTGCTGATTCTCCACAGTTACTTCAACTAGCAAATATTCAACACCTACATACACCTATCCAAGCAGCCTTACCCCACAGTCTTAAACCATTGGACTTAGTGAAAATGTTGCATCCCACCCCGGCTGTCGCTGGACTGCCAAGGCTCACAGCTAGTCAACTACTCAAAGCTACAGAATCCTTCGACCGTGAACTCTACGCATCACCGATTGGATGGATTGATGCCAATGGTAACAGTGAGTTTATCGTCGGTATTCGCTCTGCTCTAATTGATGGTCGCCAGGCCAGATTATTTGCAGGTGCTGGTATTGTTGCCCAATCAAATCCTCGTCGTGAGCTTGCAGAAGTGAAGCTCAAACTACAAGCGCTACTAGGAAGCTTGATGTGAACACCTTAGACTATCGCAACACCAATACTCTGTGGGCATCAGTCACCACTCAACAAAACAGGATCTTGCAAGCAGTCAAACCCCATAACATCTGCAGGCGTCTGCTCAGACGGATTTACTGAGTCATCAATACAGTCCGCAATTTGCAAGGCACGAGTCACCAACTCAGAACAAAATAAGGCATTAAAATCAGGCTGGTTACTCAAACCCGCACTATCTAAAATATCCACCCCAGCCCCCACAGCCTGGGGAAAATCGTAAGGTACCGCCTTTGCTTCTACATCACGCAGCCAGCTGCGCATTTTATCTAGGCCGCCCTTGCTTAAGGGCTTCTTCAAAGCCGCCCACCAAACAGATCCAGTACAGGACACCACTCGCTGAGACAATCGTTGAAACTGTACACCCAGTTGTTTTTTACCAGTCCCTTCACTAGGCAAACTCATATTAATGTGGGATTCAGCAATTAAAATCGGGTCTGGATGCTCAGCCTGCGTAGTAACCGACAAAACAATAGCCACATGCACGTAGCACGACTGAGTGGCTATTTTCACCACATTCGCTGGTAAATCACAGGTAGCAAACGCCAATACATCACCAGGTTTAATTTGAGTACACAAATCTATATAGGAGTCTCCCAATTGCTTTAAGCAGGAATCAGTCATATCCATCAACACTTATTGAATATCTATAAATGTTAGAAGGTTAAGGATGACTATCGCAAATTCCAGACAGGATAACCCAAAAATAAAAGCGCATTACCCGTATATCGGTAACGCGCTTTTGTTCTTAATAGGACCCTGGCACCGAGCTATTTTCACAAGGGGCAACCCCCTCACTATCTTCACCGCAGATGCGTTTCACAACCGAGTTCGGGATGGGTCGGAGTGGGACCACACCGCCATAGGCACCAGGAAAGCTATTGAGCTTACTGTTCTCTCAGTAGAGCCCTGAAAGACTGCATAGATTAATAGTGTCGAATACTCATCTGTAGTTCGAGGAAAACCATCTAAAACTGTAGGACAAGCCCTCGGTCTGTTAGTATCCCTCAGCTTCGTATGTTGCCACACTTCCACTTAGAACCTATCAACGGGTCGTCTTCCCGTGACCTTACTGGATTAACTCCATGAGAGCACTCATCTTGAGGTGGGCTTCCCACTTAGATGCTTTCAGCGGTTATCCGCTCCGCACTTGGCTACCCTGCGTTTACCGTTGGCACGATAACAGGTACACCAGAGGTGCGTTCTTCCCGGTCCTCTCGTACTAAGGAAGACTCCTCTCAATGCTCTTACGCCTGCACCGGATATGGACCGAACTGTCTCACGACGTTCTGAACCCAGCTCGCGTGCCGCTTTAATGGGCGAACAGCCCAACCCTTGGGACGTACTACCGCCCCAGGTTGCGACGAGCCGACATCGAGGTGCCAAACCTCCCCGTCGATGTGAACTCTTGGGGGAGATCAGCCTGTTATCCCTAGAGTAACTTTTATCCGTTGAGCGACGGCCCTTCCACTCGGTACCGTCGGATCACTAAGGCCGTGTTTCCACCCTGCTTGAGTTGTCACTCTCGCAGTCAAGCTCTCTTATGCCTTTACACTCGTAGGCTGATTTCCAACCAGCCGGAGAGAACCTTTGCGCGCCTCCGTTACCTTTTAGGAGGCGACCGCCCCAGTCAAACTGCCCACCTGATACTGTCCACTGGCCGGTTAACGGCTCAATGTTAGAATCCTAGCCTTGATAGAGTGGTATCTCACCAGTGACTCAGTAAACCCCACAAGGTCTACTTCTAAGTCTCCCACCTATCCTGCGCAATCAAAGCCCGAACCCAATACCAAGCTACAGTAAAGCTTCATAGGGTCTTTCTGTCCAGGTGCAGGTAGTCCGTATCTTCACAGACAATCCTATTTCGCCGAGTCTCTCTCCGAGACAGCATCCAGATCGTTACGCCTTTCGTGCGGGTCGGAACTTACCCGACAAGGAATTTCGCTACCTTAGGACCGTTATAGTTACGGCCGCCGTTCACCGGGGCTTCGGTCGCTAGCTTCATCCGAAGACTGACCAGCTTCCTTAACCTTCCGGCACTGGGCAGGCGTCAGCTCCTATACTTCCTCTTTCGAGTTGGCAGAAACCTGTGTTTTTGGTAAACAGTCGCCTGGATCTCTTCACTGCGGCCCCCCGTTAAGAGGGCACCCCTTCTCCCGAAGTTACGGGGCCATTTTGCCGAGTTCCTTAGAGAGAGTTATCTCGCGCCCCTTAGTATACTCAACCCACCCACCTGTGTCGGTTTACAGTACGGGTCCAATCGCTTCAATACATCCACAGCTTTTCTAGGCACTATCGTTCACTACGCAACCGCCGTGGCAGTCTCCCAATCCAATTAGGGTGTAGCTAGTTGTCATGCGTCCCTGCAATGCTCCACAATCAGAGTTCAGGAATATTAACCTGATATCCATCGACTACGCCTTTCGGCCTCGCCTTAGGTCCCGACTAACCCTCCGCGGACGAGCCTTCCGGAGGAATCCTTAGGTTTTCGGGGTAGATGATTCTCACATCTATTTTCGCTACTCAAGCCGACATTCTCACTTCTGCTTCGTCCACACCTGCTCTCGCTAATGCTTCTAACTACTACAGAACGCTCCTCTACCACTTAATTAATTAAGTCCACAGCTTCGGTACATCTCTTAGCCCCGTTCATTTTCGGCGCAAGAACGCTTGACCAGTGAGCTATTACGCACTCTTTCAAGGATGGCTGCTTCTAGGCAAACCTCCTGGTTGTCTCAGCATTCTCACCTCCTTTATCACTTAGAGATGATTTGGGGACCTTAGCTGGTGGTCTGGGCTGTTTCCCTCTCGACGATGAAGCTTATCCCCCACCGTCTCACTGGCCATGTATTCAATGGGTATTCTGAGTTTGTCTCGATTTGGTACCGCTCTCGCAGCCCGCACCGAAACAGTGCTTTACCCCCCACCTATAATCATGACCGCTGCGCCTAAACACATTTCGAGGAGATCCAGCTAGCTCCGGGTTCGATTGGCATTTCACCCCTAACCACACCTCATCCGCTCCTTTTTCAACAGAAGTCGGTTCGGTCCTCCACTTAGTGTTACCTAAGCTTCAACCTGGACATGGTTAGATCACCCGGGTTCGGGTCTATAAACACTGACTAACGCCCTTATCAGACTCGGTTTCCCTTTGGCTCCGTCATTCCCGACTTAACCTGCCAGTGCCTATAAGTCGCCGGCTCATTCTTCAACAGGCACGCTATCACACGTTTAATCGTGCTCTAACTGCTTGTAAGCTCATGGTTTCATGTTCTATTTCACTCCCCTCCCGGGGTTCTTTTCACCGTTCCCTCGCGGTACTATTCGCTATCGGTCACACAGGAGTATTTAGCCTTACGAGGTGGTCCTCGCTGATTCAATCGGGATTCCACGTGCCCCGACCTACTCGGGAGTCAGCTAGTATCTCTTCAATGTCGACTACAGGACTCTCACCTTCTTTGGTTCACCTCTCAAGTGATTCGTCTATCGTCCAGATTCCATCTCGCTGTCCCACTACCCCAGCCCTAAAAAAGACTGGTTTAGGCTCTTCCCGCTTCGCTCGCCGCTACTAAGGGAATCGAGTTTTCTTTCTCTTCCTGCAGCTACTAAGATGTTTCAATTCGCTGCGTTAGCTCGTACCCATCTATGTATTCAATGGGCCGTATCTAGGGTTGCCCCATTCGGAAACCCACGGATCAATGCATGCTTCCTGCTCCCCGTGGCATATCGCCGGTAACCGCGTCCTTCATCGCCTCTGTGTGCCTAGGTATCCACCATGAGCCCTTCGTAGCTTGACCTCTCAGTCTTTCTACTAATGGTTCTCTGTGTCGAACTACCTATTCGACTAATCTATGCAGTTGTCAAGGTTCTCGCTAGGCTATAAACCCAGCAGCCTAAGTCTTTGACACTCGTCAATACACAGGGTGCTGAAATCATAATCTATCTAATTTGGTGGAGGTAAGCGGACTCGAACCGCTGACATCCTGCTTGCAAAGCAGGCGCTCTACCAACTGAGCTATACCCCCATCCCAGTGGGCCATCCTGGACTCGAACCAGGGACCTCACCCTTATCAGGGGTGCGCTCTAACCACCTGAGCTAATAGCCCCAATCCTTACTACCCAATCCTAACTAATCAAAATTAAAATCAGATAATAAACATTAAACCTAAACAATAGCTTGAGATTCAAAAATCCTGTTCGACCTAGAGTGACCAAACTCTCTCCTAATTAATATTGTTCAGAGTAGAATTGGTAGGTCTCCCTTAAAGGAGGTGATCCAGCCACACCTTCCGGTACGGCTACCTTGTTACGACTTCACCCCAGTCATCAGCCCTGCCTTCGGCACCCCCCTCCGCGAACGGTTAGGGTAACGACTTCGGGCATGGCCAACTTCCATGGTGTGACGGGCGGTGTGTACAAGGCCCGGGAACGTATTCACCGCAGTATGCTGACCTGCGATTACTAGCGATTCCTCCTTCATGCAGGCGAGTTGCAGCCTGCAATCTGAACTGAGCAACGGTTTATGGGATTAGCTCACTATCGCTAGTTGGCTGCCCTTTGTCCGTTGCATTGTAGTACGTGTGTAGCCCAGAACGTAAGGGGCATGATGACTTGACGTCGTCCACACCTTCCTCCGAGTTGTCCCCGGCAGTCTCTCCAGAGTGCCCAACTGAATGATGGCAACTAAAGACGTGGGTTGCGCTCGTTGCGGGACTTAACCCAACATCTCACGACACGAGCTGACGACAGCCATGCACCACCTGTCTCCCCGCTCCCGAAGGCACTATCCTATTTCTAAGATATTCGGGGGATGTCAAGTCCTGGTAAGGTTCTTCGCGTTGCATCGAATTAAACCACATACTCCACCGCTTGTGCGGGCCCCCGTCAATTCCTTTGAGTTTCACACTTGCGTGCGTACTCCCCAGGCGGGATACTTAACGCGTTTGCTGCGGTACTGCACGGGTCGATACGCACAACACCTAGTATCCATCGTTTACAGCTAGGACTACAGGGGTATCTAATCCCTTTCGCTCCCCTAGCTTTCGTCCATCAGCGTCAGTCTTGGCCCAGTAGAGCGCCTTCGCCACTGGTGTTCTTCCTAATATCTACGCATTTCACCGCTACACTAGGAATTCCCTCTACCCCTACCATACTCTAGTTACACAGTTTCAGTTGCTCTCCCACAGTTGAGCTGCAGTCTTTAACAACTGACTTAAGTAACCGCCTACGGACGCTTTACGCCCAATAATTCCGGATAACGCTTGCATCCTCCGTCTTACCGCGGCTGCTGGCACGGAGTTAGCCGATGCTGATTCCTCTGGTACCGTCAGATCTTCTTCCCAGAGAAAAGAGGTTTACAATCCACAGACATTCCTCCCTCACGCGGCGTTGCTCCGTCAGGCTTGCGCCCATTGCGGAAAATTCCCCACTGCTGCCTCCCGTAGGAGTCTGGGCCGTGTCTCAGTCCCAGTGTGGCTGATCTTCCTCTCAGAACAGCTACTGATCGTCGCCTTGGTAAGCCCTTACCCCACCAACTAGCTAATCAGACGCGAGCTCATCCTCAGGCACATTAAGCTTTCAGCTCTCGCCATATGCGGTATTAGCCATCGTTTCCAATGGTTGTCCCCCACCTAAGGGCAGATCCTCACGCGTTACTCACCCGTCCGCCACTCAGTCCGAAGACTTCGTTCGACTTGCATGTGTTAAGCACGCCGCCAGCGTTCATCCTGAGCCAGGATCAAACTCTCCATGGTAGTCTTCAGCTCCACTAGGGAACTAATAAACTCATTAGTCAAGTATTGACCTGACACTCAGTGTTATCTAAGTATCCGGTCGTTTGACAATTAACTAAACTTCGTGATAAAGTCTAACCAATTTCAAACTTAAAGAAATTAACAGGATTTCGTCTAGAATCTCAAACTATTTAACTGTCTAGGTTCTACACCCAATTCGGGTCGGTTTTTCGCCGCTCCCGTCTCAAGCGCTTTACTAATATAGCGGCTCCCTAGACTCGGGTCAATACCCTTTTTGAAGTTTTTTTTGGAAACGCCAAACCTCCCGGAAATTCAGAGGTTTGGCGTTTTTTAGTGCCCTATTTTTATAAAGCCGGAAGTTTTGGGGGACCCTAGAATAAAGTTTTCACCCAATATCATCAATAAATTCCTGATGGACTCCTATGCGCTATCAGGCTCAGTAGACCCATAGTGAGTCAAGCGGGAAGCGCTAAACATATATCTTGTTAGATAAAAGGACAGATTTGGATTAGAGAGCTCACATAGGTACCTATATATAAGACAGGCTAATAAGGACAGAATATGAATATCAACTGGATCAGTCTCAATGAACACCTGAAGCAATGGTTACAGGAGGATATTGGTCGCAGTGATCAGACAACTATAGGATTAGCTAACACAGGCCACTCGATTGGCAAGGGGTACTGGTTAGCAAAAGGTTCTGGTGTCATATGTGGCATGCCTATTGCTGAACGAGTCTTTCAAATCTTGTCTGATGCCAACAAGACGGACAAAAAAATGGAGTTCAAGTCGTGTATTGCCGAAGGTACATGGGTAACCGCTGGAACGACCATTGCGCAGATACAAGGTACTTTAGCCATATTATTAACTGGGGAAAGGGTCGCCCTGAATTTAGCCATGCATCTCAGTGGGATTGCTACAGCTACTAGAGAGTATGTCAATGCAATCGCAGATCTTCCAACGCAGTTAGTTGATACACGAAAAACCACACCAGGGCTGCGAACTCTTGAAAAATATGCTGTTCGGATGGGTGGGGCGTGCAACCATCGAATGGGTCTTGATGATGGTGTAATGATTAAGGACAATCATATTGCAGCAGCAGGTGGGATCCGAGAGGCCATCAAGGCTGTACGGTCGACAATCCCCTATCCACTGACTGTAGAAGTAGAAACTGAGAATTTGGAACAGGTACAGGAAGCTTTAGACTCTGGGGCTGACATTATCATGCTGGATAATATGGCTCCGTTCATCATGGCCGAAGCAGTCAAATTGATTCGACGGAGTAGCTCACGAGTCAAAATTGAAGGGTCAGGCAACGTAACTCTGCAAACTATTCGCGAGATCGCCTTGACAGGAGTCGACTATATCTCCAGCAGTGCTCCTATCACTCGTTCCCCTTGGTTAGATCTGAGCATGCGGATAGAATCCTAGAAGATAAGAGAAGAATCTAGCGAATTGTATCGATTTCGCAAACGTTTGCAAACGGACAATTGCAAAATTACAAAGCTTCAGACAGTTTCAGTGTTAGGAGTGCACAATCTAAACATAACGGAGAATATATGGGGTTGTAATCACTGTGAGCCATATCCCTAGGCAACCAGCCAAGATCATTAAATTGGATATATTGGACACCGACTATGCTTCGATGGTAGCTGGTGAACCAATTTCTGATGAACGCAAGCAACGATTAGAAGCTACTGACCCCCAGGCCTTTACATACATCAGTCGTCAAATCTCGAGATACCGTTACGGCTGTCATACTCAGGAAGAGCGCGATGACGCCCTGTATAACATCGGGGCAATCGTTGGATTGATGACACCATCTGATATCGAAGATGTGCATGAGAGATTACGGCATACGGGTCATCTTTACCTGACCCAAGGAGAACGACGACAGATCCTGAACTGGCTAGAGGATGAGTTGGCCATTTCGTTTGAACATAGGGTAAATGAATAGGAGGAGTTAACCTCAGATTATCTTTTCTATAAGGATGGTTTATTTTAGAGCCCGTAACTGGGAAACTAGATATAGAAAAGTTAATCTACCTTTAATAACTCCCTAGAACATGTCCGCTGTTATATCTCCCCCGGCTACGTATAACCAATCCCTCCCTACACTCTGTGGATGGGAGTCTTCTATTCAAGAAATAGGTCAGTCTGATCAGCCAGTCTTTCTGGAGCGCAGCAATTTAGACCTACAGGACCTATCGGCTGGGTTTGCGATCGCGCTGCACATGCACCAGCCCACCATCCCAGCAGGACCAGAAGGTCAACTGATTGGGCATTTGCAGTATATGTTTGAGCACCACTACGAAGGTGACAATCATAATGCTGGACCATTTGCCTATTGCTATGCCCGTATGGGTGACTTTATTCCTGAACTGATAGATCAGGGATGCAATCCCCGGATCATGCTGGATTACTCTGGGAATTTGCTCTGGGGATTACAGCAAATGGGGCGCAACGATATTATCGATAAGCTTAAAGGAATTACCTGTGATCCCCGATATCAGCCCTATGTAGAATGGCTAGGTACATTTTGGGGGCATGCGGTGGCCGCCGCTACACCACTGCCGGATATAAAGCTCCATATTCAGGCATGGCAGCATCAATTTGTCAGCATTTTTGGCCTAGAAGCCCTAAAACGGGTCCGAGGGTTTTCCCTGCCCGAAATGCAGTTGCCCAATCATCCTGATGCCCTTTATACATTAGTCAGTGCTCTCAAAGAAAGTGGCTACCGTTGGGTCATGGTGCAGGAGCATACAATAGAAACTCTGGCAGGGGAAGGTATTCGTCAGCCACATGTGCCGCATCGGTTGATAGCTCGCAATAGCCATGGTGAAGAAATTTCAATTACGGTATTGATCAAAACTCAGGGATCTGACACCAAACTGATTGGTCAGATGCAGCCCTTCTATGAAGCCAAGACCTTAGATCAGGTAACGATAGGAAATCAGTCAATTCCTCCCCTCGTCAGTCAAATTTCTGATGGAGAGAATGGTGGTGTGATGATGAATGAATTTCCAGGAGCCTTTAAACGGGCTTGGCATGAATCACAACATGAACGCAACATTACTGGCATTAATGGAACAGAGTATCTAGAACTGCTAGGTGCAGCAGGAATTACTGAAAGTGACTTTCCTAGCTGTCAAGCAATCGGCCAACACCATCTGTGGCAGGCTTTAGAAAGTGATGACATTACTCCTGAAAAGGTACATTCTGCGATCTCCACACTTAGCGAAAACCACATCACTTTTAGCGGCGGGTCATGGACTAATGAACGTAGCTGGATAGATGGATATGACAACGTCGTTGGGCCGATGGAACGCCTTAGTGCTCGTTTGCATCAGGCTACGGAGCAGGTACCTGCAGCTCAGCGTCCTCACCTAGTAATGAATGCCAATTATCGGCAGGCATTACTTTATAACTTGATTTTACAAACCAGCTGTTTTCGTTATTGGGGGCAAGGACAATGGACCGACTATGCCCGGACGCTCTATCAGCGAGGCTGTGAATTTATTGAACGAGGATTTGCTTAGACCGTCAAACCATTCATACGACTAAGGAAAGTTTGTAAGCGCTCACTTTGAGGGTTTCGCAAAACATCGCTTGGAGCGCCAGTCTCTTCGACCAAACCTTGATTGAGAAACATAACCCGGCTAGCCACATCTCTTGCAAACTGCATTTCATGGGTAACGACAGCCATAGTCATGCCATCCTCCGCAAGGGTACGCATAACTTGTAATACTTCGCCTACAAGCTCAGGATCCAGAGCACTAGTAGGTTCATCAAATAGCAAAATATCAGGCTGCATACACAGTGAGCGAGCAATAGCCACTCGCTGCTTTTGACCACCCGAAAGTTGATCGGGATAGGCAGTTTCCTTTTCTGCTAGACCGACCTTTGCCAAATAAAAACGTCCCCGTTCTTCAGCCTCAACAGAGGATAGTTTCAAAACCTTACGTGGTGACAGCGTAAGATTTTCCAAAACACTCATGTGGGGATAGAGATTAAACTGCTGAAACACCATCCCTACTTTGGCGCGTAACTGCTGTAGAGACTTAGTACTCAAATTCGCCACAGAGAGATCAATGTTATTGACCATCAGCTGACCACCGCTGATAGTTTCTAAGCGATTAAAACAACGCAAGAGCGTGCTTTTACCACATCCTGAAGAGCCAATAATGGCAACCACTTCACCACACTGAATTTGTCCGTTGATGCCTCGCAGCACCGATAGGTCACCGTAGCTTTTTTGTAAATTGGCGAAGTAAATCGCAGATTCTGTCACAGGGACACCGTTGATAACGCTATGAAAAGCATACTAACGATACCCCTGGAGCGAAGCTATAAATAAAACTGTTTTTTAAGTGATGGCTGGCTACACCACATAACATCAAGTATTAACTATCACCATGCCCATCA
The DNA here is from genome assembly GCF_018739885.1 of Leptothoe spongobia TAU-MAC 1115. GTDB lineage: Bacteria > Cyanobacteriota > Cyanobacteriia > Phormidesmidales > Phormidesmidaceae > Leptothoe > Leptothoe spongobia. The sequence continues at coordinate 39,174 of NZ_JADOES010000037.1, forward strand.
GGTCTTAACATCGAGGACTGCTCTATGCCATCTCAAGAAGCCATAGCTTTCAAAGATAAGATCGTGAACCAACTCACTCAAGTGGCACCCGTAACGGCTCGTGCCATGTTTGGTGGCTATGGTCTCTACGCAGACGGGGTCATGTTTGCCCTCATTGCTGATGAAACTCTCTATTTCAAAGTTGGTGATGAAAATCGAGCCGACTATCTTGAGGCTGATATGGGACCGTTTCGCTATGAACGCCACGGTCAACCTATCCAAATGTCTTACTATCAGCTACCAGAAACCGTCCTTGAAGATCCTGAAACACTTTTGAGTTGGATAGAAAAAGCTCAAGGGGCTGCACACAGGAGCAAAAAGTCGAAGAAGTCAAAGAAACGTAAGCAGTCATGAAGCTACCATCAACACCTTTTTTAATTCCTGGTAGATTAAACTACACGTCAAGGTCAGATATCAGGGCGATGCGTCGGCCCTAGCGTCCTTTCGCCCAGGATAGGGCCAGTTGAATCATGACATTAAGGATTTCATTAAGCACTATGAAACGGTCTCACTTCTTAAAAAATATATGTTTGAGTCTGGGGGCGGCCCTCGTACTAGCTGCCTGTGGCGGTACTCAGGAAGCGACTGCACCCAACGGTGATATATCTGCTGGCCCCTGGGTCGTAGGGACGGAACCTGCTTTCCCCCCTTTTGAGTCCCAGAGTGATAGCGGAGAACTCGAAGGTTTTGACATCGATTTGATGCAGGCTATTGGAGAACAGGCTGGTGTCGATGTCGAGTTTGAAAGCCTACCCTTCGATGGTCTTATTCCTGCACTACAGGCTGGCACGATTGAGGCCGCCATTAGTGGCATGACCATTACGGAAGAACGTTCTCAAACCGTAGACTTTTCCCGCCCCTACTTCCGAGCTGGTCTTGCCATCGCTGTGGCGGCAGATGACAGTGAAACAACATCTCTAGAGACGCTAGAAGGAAAAACGATCGCGGTACAGATTGGGACAACAGGTGCAAAGATGGCTGGCACTGTTAAAGATGCCAAAGTCAGCACTTTTGACTCAGCACCATTGGCTCTCCAAGAACTATCCAATGGCAATGCTGATGCTGTCATTAATGATGCACCGGCTACATTGGATGCGATCGCAACCGGCAATATCGACGGAGTCAAAGTAGTGGGTGAACTCCTCACCGAAGAGTTCTATGGCATAGCAATGCCAAAGGATTCACCCAATCTAGAAGCCTTGAATACAGCATTGGCAGAGCTGATAGAAAACGGCACCTATAACACCATCTATGAAAAGTGGTTTGGAGCTTCACCTGTCAGCACACTACCCGAAGCTGCTTTTTAACCTATTGGGGAAGTCATCATCATCAGGTGCTCAATTTTGAGGTTTGAATGTTGATTTAGACCACATCAGCATTCAAACCTGAGAGCTTAACATCGCCCTATTCCGAAAAGGGACTATTAACTACCGTGCAATACATTCTTGACGCTCTGCCCACTCTGCTACAGGGTGCTGCCATCACACTACAACTGACAGCCCTAGCCATTTTTTTCGGTTTTATCGGTGGCACCCTACTAGGAACCGCACGACTTTCAAAAATCAAACCAGTTCGTTTAGTCACCCAAGCCTATATTGAATTTTTTCGTGGGACTCCTTTGCTAGTACAGATCTTTTGGATTTATTTTGGCTTCCCTCCTTTGTTCCAAAGCTTGGGCTTAGACTTTACCTTTGATCGTTGGGCCGCAGGCGTTTTAGCATTAAGCCTAAATGCAGCAGCGTATATTGCAGAAATTGTACGTGGCGGCATTCAATCCATTGAACGGGGACAATGGGAAGCCGCTTCATCCATGGGTCTCAATTCGCTCCAAACTTTGCGTTATATCGTGCTACCTCAAGCGCTACGTCGGATGATTCCGCCCTTGGGCAACGAATTTACAACATTACTCAAAGACACCAGCCTAGTTGCCGTAATTGGTCTTGAAGAACTTTTTCGACGAGGCCAATTGATCGTGGCTACTAATTTTCGTGCTTTTGAAATCTACACAGCAGTTGGTTTGATATACCTTGCAATGAACTTATTTTTCTCGCAAGGGTTTACTTGGTTAGAAAAGTGGACAGATCCAACTGAAAAAGCCAAGCGAGGAGCACAGAAAACGGTTACTCCGGCCAGCTAAATAAACTATTAACCAGACAGCAACAAAATATTGGTGGTTTTCCACCCTAGACTGCACCAAGTATCTGCTTGAGTGTCTATCACTTACGTCGTCTTGAAGACCGATGCTTGCTGCCAGGTGGCGTCCGATGGGAACCAAAGTACTTTTCGCTGCGATAGCGTAACCAAACTCTTAGCTGTTGTGGAATTTTTTCCTTCTGCACCTTTGTCAGTTGGTTATACAACTTTAAAGCCCGTTCCCGTTCGCGACGACAGGCAGCATTATTGTGAGCGTCCCATAATTTTTTGGCCAAGCGAATGCGGCGACAGGTTTCTTTGATAAGGGCATCACCTTGGAGTGGCTGATCGGACATAGCGGTTAGACAGACTGTCACAGAGAGAATTGTCGATATTGGCTGAGCGTGGCAAGCTCATATAGTAAGCATCCTGATGCATTAGGATGCTTGCGTGTCACATTGGCGGGATAACAAAACGCTTTCATAAGACACGCCTTGGCATAACCAATGTGACCAATATACAGATGCATAATCATGGCTTTGGGGCTTGCGACTGCCCAACGGATACGTCGCCCGACAAACTAAGAGTATTGGCCATCGCCCTAATAATGGTGGCAGGATTTTCAGCTGTGGAGCTCAGGATCAGTCACCACAGCCACAGTTTATCGTTACTGGCCGATGCAGGTCATATGATCGCTGATGTCTTTGCGATCGCAATGTCCCTTCTAGCCGCCTGGATCGCACGCTGGCCCACATCACCCCAAGCCCCCTTCGGGTATCGACGTGTAGAAATTTTAGCTGCACTGATCAATGGCATTGGCCTACTACTCATCGCTGTATGGATCGGCCAAGAAGCCATTACTCAGCTCCAGAGAACACACACCGAAATTTTAACCCGCCCCATGGCATTAACCGCGTTAGGTGGTCTGGGTATTCACGGCATCAATGCGGTTTTACTGCATAGCCATACTGATAACGATTTAAATCTGCGTGGAGCTTTTTTACATACCCTGGCAGATGCACTGAGCTGTTTAGGTGTGCTGTTTGTAGCGGCAGCTGTGCATTGGTTTGGATGGCAGTGGACAGACAGTGGGGTGAGTATTGCTATTTCGCTACTCATTTTCGCTGGAGCCATGTCGCTCATCCGCCAAAGCCTGAGTATTTTGCTAGAGCAAACCCCAACTAATATCAACCCCGAAGATATCAAACAACATCTCCTCACCTTTAGCGATGTCACCCAGGTTGAGCAGCTACGCATTTGGACCATTGCTCCTGGACAACTCCACTTAACCGCACACCTGAGTGTCATGGGCAACCCAAACCGTCGCGACCTGCTACTAAATCGACTGCAAACATCACTCCGCAAAGACTTTGACATTAGTGAAGCCACTCTACAAATGAGATCTGCCCGATCGGTTGCCCTCTCAACGCTACCCAATACTAAAATACGAGAGCTAATTCAGACCGGTATCACCGATCCCAACAGCGTTGTCCCTGCCAAAACTGAACCGAATGCAAGTCGCCTCCTGGAACGTTAACTCTGTTCGCACTCGCTTGGGCCATGTCACTGACTGGCTAAAGGACAATCCAGACGTGGATGTCCTGTGTCTCCAAGAGACCAAAGTAGTTGACACTGACTTTCCCAAAGCACCATTTGAGGAACTGGATTACCACGTCTATATTTATGGGCAAAAAGCCTATAACGGTGTGGCTCTGATCAGCAAGGCTCCTTTAGAAGAAGTACGTATGGGGTTTGGGGCAATCCTTGACCAGGAAACCGTCGGAGATCTAGACGATCAAAAACGCGTCATCAGCGCCGTACTTGATGGGGTAAGAATTCTCAACCTATATGTGCCTAATGGATCTTCCATTGGCAGCGAAAAGTACGCATACAAACTGCGATGGTTAGCTGTCCTAAAGCAGTACTTGAGTAAAACTCTAGAGGAAACCACCAAGCTCAACGTCTGTGGTGACTTTAATATCGCCCTAGAGAATAAAGATATTTACACCGATGAAAAGCGGGATAAACACATCATGTCCTCCCCCACAGAACGGGAAACATTGGCAGAGATTCTGACTATAGGTCTAGCAGATGCGTTTCGGAAGTTTACTGATGCAGGTGGGCACTTTAGCTGGTGGGATTATCGCGCCGCTTCCTTCCGTCGCAATATGGGGTGGCGCATTGACCACCATTACCTGTCCCCTGAATTATATGAACAGGCAACACGCTGCTGGATCGATATCGAACCCCGTAAGCTCGAAAAACCTAGCGATCATACCCCAGTCATCGTTGAATATTGAGTCCATTCCATACGGGTAATCAATGGAACGAAGCACCCGGAAGACACGTCAAACATTACACGATAATCTTTTGAGCAGGATATAGCCCCATCCTCTTGAGAAATATTCTGCTCAAGGAAATCTGCATAGCCCCCTCTGCAGTCAGGTCTAAGCATCTATGCAGTTTTTGAGTTATCCGTGAATACTTTTTTAGCCAGCCAAGATTGTCCAATTCTCGATCCACCTGAGCTGGAAACAGCGCTACATTTCCTAGGAATTTTTACGAACTTGGAAGACGAATTTAATCGGATTGATTTAGTCAATACCGGTTTATTTGATTTAGAGCATCCTGAAACAGCTCAGCAACTTGATCTAACAGGCGCTATTCGAGCAATTAAACGCAAAAGCCAACTAGCCAAAAATGTTCTGCGCTGGGTGGACGACAATCGATATAGCCTGAATCAACAGGCCCTGACTGAGACAGAAACTTTAATGCATTAAGTGACAGTGCAACATTGCTCCCGCCCGACCAGGCTTTCTCACCTGCCAACGACACCTGCGCCAAATCATCTACAGGCCTATGAATCGTGCTGCCAGCCAATTGACTACTGTACCTGGTCTAATCCAATTGCACTCAAATGCCATGTTTGAATCTGTTACGCAAAATTTTCGGAATTTCTAGTGGCATAGTTTTACGGTGGCAAAATCACAACTCGATCATGCCCTAAGGTCGATGAATAATCCGCTCTAACACTCGCCGCTTGTTGTTTGGATCAATCCCAATCAGACGTATATAGTCCTGATCATGATCCGCTAAACACCGCTCAATTGTCTCCAAGGCTTGGCCTTCATTACCACCACTCATCACCGGGCAACTCTGCCAGGCATTGGTCCGAAAGCGACGCTTATCAACATATTCCATCCCAACCCGATAGCCTTGCTCTATAAGGTTTCGGACTTCTTTCTGGATGTCACTAGACAGAGATGGAGCCGAAATACTTGGCTGGGTCATTGGTTGCTCTTTTTTAGCAATCGCCGGTGTCTCCGACCTACTGTTCGGTGTCACCGGCTGCAAAGGTACCGATGGCCCATGCTGATAAGCACGATAATAGTTACCATTGCTGCTGCGCTTAGCAGCCCCAGATTGATTTAGCGCCTGATTATACTCCTGCACCAAGCCCATTTCCTGCAGGCGTCGTTGTTCTCGCACCAGTCGCTGACCCACTTCAATTAAGTGGTCAATGCGAAAATCAGGCTTTTTGAACCTGGGGGGAGTCTTTGTATTCACCACATTGCGGGACACATTCTCCACACCCACACGATGGATAAAATCGATAATTTGCTCATCATAGATTTGAGCCCGCAGCGCCCCATAGAAATCAATGGCCTGGTTCGCAAACGTATCCACCAGCATTTCAATATCACCATGACCTAAACCATCAGGCGAGAAAATCCCCCCAACAATACCTAACCGATCATCCCGATCGGGCTCCCAGTAAAACTTCTGCATCCGCCCATCCCTTACCAGCGGAGCATAAAGCGTCGCAAAATCATTTCCCGTCACCACAATAGGAATACGCGGCAGCAGCGTTTCATCATAGCTCCCTGGCAACTGTACGTTGGTCGGATTATCCGCAATGTTCATCAGGGTGTTATTTACCAGCTGCGTATTCACCGTGTACTGAGTCATGCCATCAAAGCGACCGGCCCCCGCATCCAGGTCATTGATCATTAGTACCGCCATCTCACCACGAATTTTGAACAGCTCCGCAGCTTCTCGATATCGTAAGCGAATTAACCGCGCCGGGTCTCCCGCATCTGGACTCTCTAACTCACCGCCAGACACATGGACTACATTCACGCCCATGCGTTGATAAACCAACTCACACTGAAAGGTTTTCCCCTCGCCCTTGCGTCCATGAACGCCCAGAATCAACGGCATTTTTACCTGGGGCAAATCCAAAAAATTCTTAGTAATATGAACGGCTAATGCGTTCAGAAAACGAGGAGAGATGTAATAGGCCACAGGTCATGGGAATGGATTAATCCCAACCATTATCTAGCCCGAGGGGAAACAGTGTACAGGAATTGATCGTTGAGATCGCGACGCATTGACTGGCCCACACTGACGCTGAATACACAAAACCTGACCTTGCTAGCAAGGTCAGGTTTTAGCAATTTCAAGGCTTCACGACTCCAATCCAAGAGTCAAATACTAACGACGAGCTGGAATCCGTTTTACCTTCTTAGCCCAACCCAAGCGCTCAAATAGCAAGATGGTGTACCAGGTCACATCGACTTCCCACCATTTCCAACCAGTCTGAGCCGCACGAGGAAATGTGTGGTGATTGTTATGCCAACCTTCGCCATAGGTGACTAGAGACACCCACCAAAGATTACGGGCATTATCCTTAGCATCAAAGTTACGATACCCCCAGGTGTGAGTGGCTGAGTTAACAAGCCAGGTAGCGTGCCACAAGAAAACTGCTCGAACAAACACACCATAAACAACAAAGGACCAGCCACCGATGGCGTAGAGCAATAGTGCAAGCGGCACTTGAAATAATAGGAAATAATTATTCAAAAAGCGGTAGAAGGGCTGACGAACCAGGTCAGGAGCGTACTTGCTGTAGCGGGTCTTGTCAAAGTTATCGCGATGGGGATAAATAATCCAAAGCATATGGCTCCACCAAAAGCCGCGCTTAGCTGAGTAGGGATCGTCCTGGATATCTTCTGTAAAGGCGTGATGCTTACGGTGACCACTCACCCAAAAAATGGGGCCGCCTTGCATGGCCAGTGTGCCTAAAAAGGCGATGGAATATTCTAACCAGCGAGGGGCTTGAAAACTGCGATGACTGATCATCCGATGGAAGCCCAAGCAAATGCCAACACCGCCACACAACCAGTGCAGCAAAATGGCCACCCCCAGTGCAGACCATGAGAAAAACCAGGGTGCCAACAGGGCAACGCCGTGAAAAACAGCAAAAAACCCAAGGGTCACCCAATCGATGGGGGGACGGTTTAATTGTAGCTTTGGCTCAGGTTTGAAGTTAGGCCGTAGGGGGGGCGGGGTTAACTGTGCAGTCATACAGTCCTCATGGAAGTCGATAATGTTGACAAAACTTGAGAGTGACGTAACTTACAGCTGCCGATTGAGGAAACTCTAAGCACGTTGCAAGCGTCACTTGCATTAAACTTAGACTAGCAATCTTTTTCTTAAGTTGCAAGTAGCACTTGCAAACTGTCCATGTCTCCCACATCGACTCGTCATCGACTGACCCAGGCTGCTGCCGAACTCTTTTTATCTCAAGGGATTAGCCATACCACCACTCGCCAGATTGCCAACATGGCTGAGGTAAATGAGGCCACCCTGTTTCGAAATTTTGGCAATAAATATGGACTACTACTGACCATGTTGCAAGAGGCACCCGCATTAGGTGCCCATGCACCACTCCATGGCGAGTATTCATCAGAGGCATTGCGGTTATACCTGGATGAACATTTACAGCTACTGGAGCAATTTCCTAACTTTGTTCGCTCTTTGATTGGTGAAGCGGACCAGTATCCTCCAGAGCACCGTCAAGCTTTGGAAATGAGACTAAGGGAGATTCAGGAGGCCATCGCTAATCACTTAGAACAAATGCTGGGGACCGGTCGGCTCCCGGCAGAAGAATTAGCTAATCTAATCGGCGCTGTTTTAGTGGGTTACACCATCATCGAAGCAACTAGTGGCTATTCCCTATGGAAAAGTCGGGAGCACTTTTTAGATTCACTGACTAAGTTACTGAGTCTCCCCACCGATGCGACTATTGTGAACAATTCGGCTACCTCAACACCAGCACTGGTCGTTGATTTGCCTACCAGTTGGGTACATCAGCTGATGAAACAAACACGCATCCTAGGGTTGCAAGATCATGCGATCGCACTTCTTCTCTTTGGAGCCGGGCTACTCCCTAAAGAAATCACACAATTGGAACGCTCCCACCAAATTTGCGATAAATCCCAACACATTTTGCAAGTGATGGGCCCCAACAGTCCTCGACAGGTACCTGTCAACCAGTGGATTTTAGGTAAGCGCTACGGTTCCTATACCAACAATCCCCTAACTAAATGGCTCAAAAGTCGCAAGGATGATGCCAGTGCTATGTTTATCAACGCGGATGGAGAGCCCATGACAGTAGCAAAACTGCAAGAGCGCTGGAATGTATGGTGGCAAGAGTTGATAATAGGTAGCGAGCTGCCTAAGCCAATCCAAGCTCGGCAAACCTGGTGTGTAGAAATGTTGATGAAGGGCATTAGTCTGGAAAATCTGAGCATTTTGACTGGCTGTGGTGTGGCGGCACTAGAGCCTTATGCACAACGAGCTAGGGAAAAAGCTGCGATCGCAGCCGCCACTCAACTAGACCGAAAAGCACCTTCAGCTTAAACAACGCAGATCCAAATCCGTAGTTACCTGTTCACCCTAGTCTGGGAAAACTTCACCACGTAACATTGGTCTAGTCTTACCCCATCTAAATTCAAGTTTTTATTTATGACATCTATCTATGATTGCGTTGTAGTCGGCGGCGGTCCAGCTGGAGCCACAGCAGCCTACCACCTGGCAAAAAATGGCCATTCTGTCCTGATATTAGAAAAAAATAAGTTACCCCGCTATAAACCCTGCGGTGGTGGCGTATGCCCCAAAGTAGCTGAATGGTTTGACTACGATTTCGAGCCAGTCATTTCCCAAAAGGTCACTCAGGTTCGCTATACATACAACCTGGAAGACGAAGTCATTTCTGAACTATCCGAACCCATCTGGATGGTGCGTCGTGATGAATTTGACCACTACATGGTGCAGCAGGCCCAAAAGCAAGGGGTCGTTTTACAAGAGAGCACTAAGGCGACAGGCATTGAGTTTAAGGATGGATGCTGGCATATCAGCACCTCAGCAGAGCCAGTGATCGGTCGCTATCTGATTGCAGCCGATGGTGCCAAAGGTCCCATGGCCAGATGGCTTGGATTTAAGCAACGCAAGACTGTCATGGCTGGAGCCATTGAAACAGAGCCTCGGTTGCCGGTCCACGATGGCCATGTGGTTCACTTTGAGTTTGGTCTGCTTAAGCATGGCTATGTTTGGAATTTCCCTAAAGCAGATGGTTATTCCCTAGGCAGTGGGGCTTTTATCTCAGCAAAGCGAAAGTCTCGCGACTTAGTACAGCCCTTAACAGATTATTCCAAACAGTTTGGAGTAGATGTTGATGAGGAAACAAAGCATGGCCATCCCATTTTTCTATGGGATGGCGATCAAACTCTCCATACGACTCAAGCTGTTCTTGCTGGAGAAGCAGCCTGTGTGGTCGACCCATTTACCGCTGAAGGAATTCGACCTTCTATTTTCAGTGGCCTGAAGGCATCTGAAGCGGTGCATAATGCCTTGGCTGGTAATGATGTAGCACTGGCCGACTATACCAAAACCATGATTCAGGAATGGGGAAATGAAATGCGCTGGGCCGCTCGGTTGGCTAAAGCCTTTTATCTAGCACCTAAGGTGGGCTATCGCGTTGGGGTAAAACATCCGAGAGGCACCCAGATCATGGGGGACGTATTTTTAGGAAAGCTGCGTTATTCGGATGTGGTGACGCGGGGTTTAAAGCGGCTTAGTGCTGGGTTGCTCTCCGCATAAAGAGGCAGAAAATTCTACACCTGTATCATAATTGCGATTTCACCGAGCCCGTGTTAATACATAAGCAAATGTCTGCGTTTTATTAGTCGCCAGCAATAAGCGTCTACTAAGGGCACGCGATAATTGCCTTAATGATTTCAATACTTTTGGTTGTGTCTGGCCGACGGAGTCGGTTGAGCTGTGGTTGCTAGGTTTCCTACGTTCCCGCACCAGGATGCTGGTTCTTCTGAACCAGCATCGGCTCTCGATTGGATGTCTCCCCCCACATCATGGTCAACCAACAAATCAGCTCCTCAGCAGGTCATTGAGGATAGTACGCTTTTTACATTTCTGCGCTGCCAGCGGCGGGCATATCTCGACACTTACGGAGCTGAAGAGCTACAGGCAGAGCCCAGCGACTATTTGGTCAAGCTCAAGGGCGATAGTGCAGTACATCGTCAAACCATCTTGGCTGAGTTTCATCCGATTAATCGTCCCAGTCGGCATGCTGGGGATATAGCAGCCACGACTCAAGCAACCTATGCACTGATGCAACAAGGTGTGGAGCATATCTGTCGAGGAAAAGTCGCAGCCATGAATGAAGATGGCTCCATTGGCTATGTTAGCCAGCCTGACCTTTGGATTAAGCAACCGGGCAGCTCTTGGCTCGGAGACTGGCACTATGTGCCGTTAGATATCAAGCTGGGGAAAAAGCCTAAACAGGAATATCAACTGACAGCGGCCTTCCATGCTTATGTATTGGCAGCATGGCAGGGGGTAATTCCCTTAGAAGCCGATTTACGACTACGAGAACGACATTATGTGATCGATCTTGAGAAACAATGGCCTACGTTGCTAGAACTATTGGACCAATGTGAGACGGTGCTAACGGCTGAACAAATACCGGATGTGTTTATTAGTCGAAGCCGCTGTGATATGTGTGTTTGGCTCAATCACTGTTACGACATAGCCCAACGCCAAAACCATCTGTCTTTACTGCCTGGGGTCACTCTCAATCGTTATCGCCATCTAGAAAAACTGGGTCTTACCACCGTTGAAACCTTAGCCCGAAACCAACCTGCCACTTTGGCACAGGCTTCGGGCTTTGAACTAAAGGTAGCGGAAAAGCTCGTACATCAGGCTCAAGCAAAACTTTCTGGGACTGCGATCGCACGAACCGATGCCAATAATTGCTTTACTTTATCTCCCGAAGAGCTACCCAGCGCTCCCATTGAACTCTATTTCGACATTGAAGCTGCTCCAGACAAGGACTTGGTCTATCTCCACGGCATTTTAGTAGTCGATACTCAAACCAATGCCGAAACCTTTATTCCCCTGGTCGCACGAGAACCGGAGGGAGAAGCCAATGCCTGGCATCAATTCCAGCATGTCATTGCCCATTATCCGGATTCACCCATTTACCATTTTTGCCCCTACGAGGCTCAAACCGTCAGACGCCTCGCCGAACGCTACGGCACCATCATTGATATTGATGAGCTGCTCAGCCGGTTTGTAGACATCCATAAGCGCATTGTTGATGCAGCTACGCTACCGATAGAAAGCTACGCACTCAAGCACATTGCCCGCTGGATCGGCTTTGAATGGCGTGATAGCAATGCCAATGGAGCTCAATCTATTTGCTGGTATGACAATTGGCTCTCCAGCCAGGACGAACAATATCTCAACGATATTCTGAAATACAACGAAGATGATTGCCGCGCTACTTTCTGGGTAAAACGCTGGCTAGCCAACTTTGCTGCCCCACTATGGGAAGAGGACGCAGAAGCTGGATAATCAGCCCCCTGTGTGTGAACGCTTTGGGAAGCAGCAGCAAAAGCTAAGTAGACGCCTGTGGGACACACTTTGAAAAGAGTCGAAGAAAGCTAAGTAAGTTCTGCTGCTAAAAAAATCAGTCTAATTGTTTGACAAAGTATCCATTCCTGAGCAGAATAGAGATCGCCCACAAGGGCCTGTAGTTCAATTGGTTAGAGCACCGCCCTGTCACGGCGGAAGTTGCGGGTTCGAATCCCGTCAGGCCCGTTTAGTTATTCTTAATAGCGAACCCGCAACTTCTGTCAGCAAAGCTGACATTGCGTGTAGTCGCATGCGCGACGGCAGAGCCTACGAATCCCGTCAGGCCCGTTTTAATTTTTCAAAACCTTGTAGGGGCGTAGCATGCTACGCCCCTACAAGGTTTTGTCTCAGATCACGACTAGCACAATACTGATTGCAACGATTACCCCTAACACTATCCAGCCAGAATACTTACGCCACCGGGGAATCGTGTAAATCTCAGAAACGTCAAGCCGCCTTTCCTGGGCTGCGGTTACATCTTGATATAGCGTACAGGTGGTTGCCTGAGGACGCTGGGGAAACGTACAGCTATCGTCCTGATGGTAGGTACAACTATCACACAGGTAGGCGTCTCCTTGAGCACGGTGAAGATCAATCCCTGGGTGTCCATGGGCTTTGAGTTCTAGCCCACAGTAGGAGCAGGTAATAGTATTAGCTGAAATAGATTGATTGCATTGAGGACAACTGGGCATAGTCGTTTGCGATCTCAACTAAACTATCGAGCATCCATAGCAGCACTGGCAGGTACAACAAACTCTTTGGATTCAAGCATTTCATAATCAAACCCAAGCGCCTCATCAAATCGCTGATTGATTTGGTCTAGCTCATCCTCAGGAATGGCCTTCCACTGCTCACGTGTAGCCCAGGATATGACAAAAATCACTTCATCATCATGGTTAGGGTCGAGCCAAGTAGTTTTATCCAGAAAACCAGGATACGCAACAAGCGCCGACGTCCAAATCTCGTTATCCAGCGTTAGATAACGATCACGCTGTGTAGTCGGCACTTTAAATTTTAGCCATTCAATCACCATGGGGGGTTGAGGGTTGAGGGTTGCCGATGCATTAACGGGTGGAGTTAACCAAATTGCAACTATCCACATAGCTGCTAACCACCATCCAAGTCTTTGAACCATACGGTTAACCGCCCGTCGAATACGTCAATAGTTTGCCAGAATAAGTCTATATAAATCGAATCTACATCTAGAACGACAGCGATTGCCTACGAAGCCTCAGAGTTTCAACCTAGATTCGGTTCAGTCGTTTCAAAATTCAACACCTAGATAAGCTATGGACTCATCCAATTTATTCCGTCAGCTTTTAATGTTAGGCATTGGCACCACCTCACTGGTGGCAGAACAGCTGCGGCAGGTGAGCGAAGATTGGGTGAAGGATGGCAAGCTAAACCCTGAGCAGGCGAAGGGATTTGTCGATGACTTTATGTCACAGTTCAATATTGACCAAGCTGCTATTGATGAACAGCTCCAGCGTCAAATTCGCAACATTATGCAGGATTTAGGCGTACCCAGGCAGGCTGAAATGGATGAACTTCGAGGACGTTTGGATCGCTTGGAACGCCAGCTACGGGATCTAGAAAATAAGCAGTGGCGCTAATTTTTTTATAGAAGTTAGTATTTTTAAAATTTGATCTTTTGGCAGGAAAAATGCATATTTATCAACTTGGTACATATCTATCAACATTGTAAAAACCATCTATGTAGGCATAATTTGCATAGTTTTACTCAAACCAAATGTAAATCTGACACCTATCCAGTCTGATTTTTACGAATCGTAACGTACAATTTGGATGCAGGTTACGAGCTGATGCATCAGCGCTTGCGCTATCGCACTGGGAGAAACAACTGTGAAAGAAGTTTTTATTAGTCTGGGGGTTTTCACCATTTGCTGTGTAGTGGCATTGGCCACACAGCTTAGGGGTAGTGAAGCTATCGCCAGTAACCTAAACACAGACTTGACTACAACTGCAACTGCAAAATCCACGCTAGTGGCTCAGACAGCGTCCGATCTAGACCCCGAAGAAACAACTGAGGAAACGATTACTGATATGGCCGATAACATGACAAAAACAGACTCCGGCCTCATGTATGAAGACCTAGAAGTCGGCACTGGAGCCCTCCCTACATCAGGTCAGGCAGTCACTGTGCATTATACTGGCACCCTGGAAAACGGTGAGAAGTTTGATAGCAGTCGCGATCGCAACCGCCCCTTTTCTTTCACCATCGGTGTTGGCCAAGTGATCAAGGGTTGGGATGAAGGCGTTGCCACTATGCGAGTTGGTGGACGTCGTAAACTCGTCATTCCTCCTGACCTCGGCTATGGCCCTCGGGGAGCAGGCGGTGTGATTCCTCCAAACGCAACCCTCATCTTTGATGTTGAGCTAATCCGCGTCGGTGGCTAGAGATTTACCACTAATAACCTTTTTACTTTAAAAAAAGGCATGTCTCACTGGGACATGCCTTTTGCTGTTACTGCTTTTATTGTTCGCGTTCAGATTATTCGCGTTCAGGGAGATAGGAAATACTCCCAGTCATCCGTCTACACTTTGACATGATTCATTGCATCGTCATATAACAGCTGGACATCCGGACGAGCGGGATCAAAATCACGATAATGTCCTTATCCCTTAGTAACAACTTCAAACCCCTGTTGCTGAAGGGCTTCCATCATGTTTTCAGACTGTAGACTGTCGATAGACTCCTGATCAATCACTTGCAACAGCTCCTGCTTGTTATCGGCCATATCTTCATCTTGAATATTCACGCGATAACGAATAGGAGAGAGAAAGCTCTGAATCCCCAACCCTCGACATTGCATATGCAACTTACTCAATGCCACATGGGGATCAAAGGCCATATTCGGATCATTATCTAAAGTTTTTAGATATCCCGTAAAACCTAGAAATGCGATGCGATAGATCATGGATTGGGTAAAGTCTCCCTGAAAATAGCCCCCATGCACATCTCGTTTGCCACATACACCATCGATGATGAGCCCAAGATAATCCCACCAGCTTAATGCTTTTCTACGTTTAGCTCGGGTCAATAGGCCCTTGGGTTTCTGACTCGTCGCTCCTTCCTTGACCGAAAATGTCACATCCTTATAGTCGGTACAATCAAAGTAAGTAAATAAATCGGCAACTGTAATCTTAGGAGACTGTTGAGAGTGAGAACTATTGGTTGCTGCCTTCTGACTAACCTGAAAGCGATCTTGCAACAGCTTAGTCAACGTATTATAGCCATGCTTTTTCCTCCAGTCATAGGTCAGAAATAAATAATCCATCACCTTATCTGGGGTCCGAGCAATCGACTCTGCTAAAGAAGAACCATGAAAAAAGTATTCATCTAACGCGGCGAGGTTAACAATTCCATAGGGCATGGAATTGTTAAATCCTGCTTTGAGCGACACATTTCCTAACCGATAACCCATGTCTTCTGTACTACTGGGAAACGTAAAATAATTGGCAGTAGCCGAGGCAAGCCGAAGCGCTAAATCGCCTTCACTACTAAATAGATAGGACTCAGCAAACCGTCGCAACGAGGACGAGAGAAAATTCGCTCGGCTAGAGACAATGGTCAAAATAGGAATATCGGGAGAGGTTAAGAGCAATCGCTCTAACCGAAAAACAGATCCGATATCCGCAGGAGGTTGATTACTAATGGAACGAGAATCAAAGACATCCGACAAAATTCGCACCACATTCGTAACGACAAAGCCCCCCATACTATGGCCTAGAAACGAGAGCTTCACCTTACGGTGAGTTTTTTGCCAAAATTCAGCCGCCCGATCACAAGGATTTTGTTCAGCAGGATTTTGTCGCTTAATATCAGCAGATTTTAAATTCATCAATTCTCGATCAATTTGTCGCAGTAATTCAACTAGATCTAGAACGCCAAAATTTTG
Organism: Leptothoe spongobia TAU-MAC 1115; assembly: GCF_018739885.1. GTDB lineage: Bacteria > Cyanobacteriota > Cyanobacteriia > Phormidesmidales > Phormidesmidaceae > Leptothoe > Leptothoe spongobia. Next base: position 55,043 of record NZ_JADOES010000037.1, read on the forward strand.
AGCTCGATAGCGATCACGAAAATACACCACCATCCGCAAAATAACTAAAGTAGCAATAATGGTGGAAAATCCTAACAGTATTGTCAAAACAGGAACCAACACAATTCCTATCAACACTTTATCCCACTGCATTATTTCTAAAATCAGTAAAACCAGTGCCCCCACAAAACCAGTGAGCATCAAGTCTCGCGGAAATGGAGGCAGCGCTTTCAAAGCTTCGCCCAAACGCTGTAACTCAATATTTTCTGACGGCCAACGATAACCAATAAAGACTTGATTACCCTGACGTGGAATCGCTGTGTCATGTCGATTAATGTACTGGAAAATATTTTTGTACCAATCTCGAACAGAACTACGACCACTGTTATATCCATGGACAGTAATCATGAGCTCAGGATCGAGATCATCCTCTCCTTGTTTGGTGTAAATCTCGTAGAGATAGCTGGCTATTTCCTTCACACCGAGCGCTGACGCTTGCAGTTCTGATTCCTGCATTTCTTTAGCAGTCTCAATATTCGGAGATGCACTACTCATGACAAAATAACCAGGAATTGAAACCGGCTTGTGTATAGGAGTTCCAATTTTGACTAGCCTGACTCCAGCAGCGTCTTGTCCCGCATCAATATCCTGATCTAGGTAGGACTCATGCTCCCGTAATAACGCATCTCGAAAGACAAACTTCCGCAGGATCACTGGTAACGGCTTAGATTCCATGATGTTTCCCCTGAAAGAATTCTAGATACCTAGATGACTGGAGACCTCTTCTCTATCAACGGTGATGGATGTTTGCAAGTCCGCTTTAGGCTGAGAGGTAAACTCGTTACCCTGCTGAGGCACGGCAATCACCCTAAACTACAAATTCTATTTGATATTTTCCGTACGTCTATCAGTAGTAAAGGAGTACCTGATGAGAGTGCACTACTTTACTGAAACCAAATTTCGTAAATCGGCAACAGAATTTCCACCACAATAAAAATGACGATATACCACTCTACACGATGACTACGGTCCTGCGGCAATATGCCCAGAGCCGTCTCCACACGTCGAGAAATCTTGCACTTAACTGTAACTTTATTGAGTCCCTAATACGGTCCAAACATAAAGTTAGCGGGCGCAGAGGGTTCATTAATATAGAAAAAATCATGGATCAGCGTCAGTACCTCATCCTGACTTAGGCAGTCATCCTGATTCACATCCAAATTAATAAAAATTGACCTCGCGTAAATGGGCTGCACATTAAACACTGCTAGCAAACTCACCCATTCCTGCTCACTGATTTGCCCATCATTATCCTGATCAAACGCATCAAACAACAGCGTTACCAGAGCAATGACTCGGCTGGCATACTGCTTCATGTCATCTAACACCTGAGTGTAATAGGCTAACCATTCCTCTAAGGTGATCCGGGCATCGCAATTTTGATCGGCAGCTGCGCAAAGACACAACCAATCGTGCTGCAAATGGGTCAAAATCTGGGTGTGATGCGGCGAGGATTGCCCTTCCTGGTGGAACTCAGCCAGACGGGTGGCCAAGGCAATAAAGTCCTGCTGCACCAGCACACCGTCACCGTTGGTGTCGTAGAGATGAAATAGCTTGGTCAATTTGCGCGTCTGAATATCCGTGAGCATCAGCAAACAAACGTAGGTCAGACGATTCTAAACGCTGAAACCACGTTTGTGGATTTCCTGGATATCTTAGCGATTGCGCTTGGACACACATCATAAAATTAAGTAACTGTATCCACATCTGATCAGTTTTTCCTCAGGGAAACTGATCAGATGTGGCTTAAAGTCCCTATGGTTCAAGCACCCTATGACTGCATCTAAGGCCACTGCCCCCGACAGGCAAAGCTCTGACGCACAAGACATCGGCATCCCCGAACGGTTGCTTAAGCATACAGTGCGGTACACCAACTACAACGAGGTGCATCGAGATGATCTGACACCGATGATGCGCCACTACGCCGAGGTTAAGGATGCATATCCCTATGCTCTCTTGATGTATCGCGTGGGGGACTTTTTTGAAACCTTTTTTCAGGATGCGATCGCAATCGCCCGTGAACTAGAACTCGTCCTCACGAGCAAAGACGCTGGTAAAGCCATCGGCAAAGTTCCCCTGGCAGGCATCCCCCACCATGCCCTCGACCGCTATTGCGCCCTGCTAGTAGAAAAAGGATTTGCGATCGCTATATGTGATCAAGTCGAAGATCCAGCCCAGGCTCAGGGACTAGTCAAACGAGAAGTTACACGCGTTATCACTCCAGGCACGATTCTCGAAGAGGGAATGCTCACCGCCAAACGCAACAACTTTTTGGCAGCTCTGGTCATCGCCGATAAACACTGGGGTTTAGCCCATGCCGATGTATCAACAGGAGAGTTTTTTACCACCCAGGGTAGTACCATCGACCAGCTGTCCCAGGAATTGATGAGATTGCAGCCTGCTGAGGTATTAGTGCCCACCAATGCCCCTGATTTAGGCGCACTGTTACGTCCAGGAGAAACCTCCGATAAGCTGCCAAAAGGTCTGCCAGCCAAGTTTTGTTATACCTTTCGATCCCAAACCGCCTTTACCCAGACTGAAGCAAAACAACGACTGTTGCAAAGCTATCGCGTACGCTCCTTAGAAGGCTTTGGTTGTGAACATTTGCCCCTTGCCATCCGGGCCGCCGGGGGACTCCTACACTATCTTGAAGACACCCAAAAAGAGAGTTTAGCCCCCTTATTACCTCTATCCACTTACACCACCACCGAATTTCTGGTGATTGATAATCAAACTCGGCGCAATTTGGAAATCACCCAGACTGTGCGAGATGGTGTTTTCCATGGCTCTTTACTGTGGGCGTTAGATAAAACCACCACCGCCATGGGTAGTCGAGCCTTGCGACGTTGGTTGCTCCAGCCCCTACTCAGCATTGAAAAAATTCAGGAACGCCAGACAACCATTAGCGAACTCGTGGACAATGGCACCCTACGGCAGCAGTTGCAGCTTATCCTTAAGCAAATCTACGATCTAGAGCGATTAGCCGGTCGCGCTGGCTCAGGTACAGCCAACGGTCGCGACCTCGTTGCCATGGCCGAGTCCTTTGAAAAGCTACCAGATCTAGCGGCCCTCATGGCCCACGCCCAGTCACTCTACCTAGTCAAGCTGCAGACAGTACCACCAGAGCTAGAACAAATGGGGCGAAAGCTGAGATCGCACCTGGTCGATAGTCCCCCTCTGTATCTCACCGACGGCGGCCTTATTCGTGAGGGCGTTAACGCCCACCTGGACGGTCTACGGGATCAAGTCAGTAGTGATCAACGCTGGATTGCAAGCCTAGAAGTTACCGAACGAGAACGCACCGGTATTTCTAACCTTAAAGTAGGCTTCAACAAGGCGTTTGGTTACTATATCAGTATCTCTCGAGCTAAAAGTAGTCAGGCTCCAGATGACTATATTCGCAAACAAACTCTCACCAATGAAGAGCGCTACATTACCCCCGAACTCAAAGAGCGAGAAGCTCGTATTCTCAATGCGAAGGACGAAATCAACCAAATCGAGTACGAAATTTTCCTGGGCTTACGGGAAGACGTCGGCCAACATGCAGAACTCATTCGTAGAGTTGCCGTGAATGTAGCGGCGGCAGATGTGCTCTGTGGTCTTGCAGAAATTGCAATTTATCAAGACTATTGTCGACCCGAAATCGTCAAAGGACGTACTCTAACCATCGATGCTGGTCGACATCCGGTAGTGGAGCAATCGTTGCCCGCTGGCTTTTTTGTGCCGAATTCAACGGGGTTAGGCTATGGGGAAACGTCAATTGAGTCGGTGGGCAGTGCCTACCCTACGCCTGATTTGATTATTTTGACGGGACCAAACGCAAGTGGGAAAAGCTGCTATCTGCGGCAGGTGGGTTTGATTCAGCTGATGGCCCAGATGGGGAGTTTTGTCCCGGCCAAGGGCGCGGTATTGGGTGTGTGCGATCGCATCTTTACTCGTGTTGGAGCCGTCGATGACCTGGCCACTGGCCAATCCACTTTCATGGTGGAAATGAATGAAACCGCTAATATTCTTAACCACGCCACACCTCAATCACTAGTGCTGTTAGATGAAATCGGTCGTGGGACTGCCACATTTGACGGTCTGTCCATCGCCTGGGCGGTAGCCGAACACTTAGCCAGCCAAATTTGTGCCCGTACGATATTTGCCACCCATTATCACGAACTTAATGAGCTAGCCTCGCTCCTGGCCAATGTGGCTAACTTCCAGGTCACCGTCAAAGAAATGCCCGATCAAATCATTTTTCTGCATCAAGTACAGCCGGGAGGAGCCGATCGTTCCTACGGCATCGAGGCCGGTCGTCTAGCCGGCTTACCTCCCAGCGTCATCAAACGAGCCCAACAAGTCATGGGACAAATTGAAAAACACAGCAAAATCGCCGTTGGCTTACGTAAAGGGAGTCACCCGAAAAAATCCTCCAAGACACCAAAAGCCGCAGAAAAAGATCCTGACTCACAGCTGAATATTTTTGGATAGCAGTAGGCTAGCGAAACATCTTGAGGCTCCCTACCATCCGCATATCACCTAGCAAAAAGCGGCGACGTTGTCTGCCACGTCGCCGCTCCCTTTTAAAATTTCGACTTTGCTACTAGCCCAGACGCTACTGATCTACCAGCTGAATCTTTCCCATGCTCAGCTCATCAAAGATATGATGCACTTGTTCACGTTGTTTAGGCGTCAAATCTACAATTGAAAGCAGAAAGGATGACAATCTGACATGATCTTTGCGCGTCAGTTTATGCGTATCTCCAACCTGCTTCAAAATGATTTCCGGTGACCTCTCTAGCTTCTTGCTGACAACCATATGACTGTTCTCGCGTTTAACTTAGGGAATAACGTGCCTTACTGTCATAATGCCTAGCGTATTGTGATATTGGTCGGGTAAATGTGCTTAAATTACTCACCAAAAGCATGAAATATTAGTCAACGGGCAAAGTATAATCACCAACGCTAGTAATACTGATCTGTACAGCAACCTCTGAGCATCCCAGGAAAAGTCTCTCAAAATTAGACATTAGTAGGATGATAGAGCTTTACCATGTGGGACTCACACTATGAAGCACTACAAAACAATCACGGTCTTAAATTCTCGATTACGCAAGACTCATCGCCGCTGTCCTATGCAACCGTGATTCATAATTGGCAAAAAGATAAAAACTTTCGAACTTTCTTCATTAGACTACTGACTAAGACTCCATTGACCGCCTACCGCTGGGAAACACCAGCGATCACAGCAACCACAGCTGATCGTCCCTTTGAGTTTGTGTTGATATCTAGCCCAAGGCTGGCACGAGCCCCTGATCGCCAAACATTTGCGCAACATTTTGAAATAGAGAACTCTGTCGTCACCTTCTCCAATCTTGGCAACGACGCCATCCTGGTAGTTCCTTGTCCCCAGACTGCGTCCGATGATTATAGTCATCTAGCGGCATTTACCAAGCACGCTCCCCAGCCCCAGCAACATACATTTTGGCAGGCAGTTGGGCATGCCATGGCCCAACGCCTGGGGGCTACTCCTGTATGGCTGAATACCGCCGGGGGTGGGGTGGCCTGGCTGCATGTCCGACTCGATGATTCACCCAAATATTATCACCACTCGGCTTACCGATCCTATAGAAGGACTTAGACATATCAGTGCATCTCGACAAATCAGGCCACTGACATCACATCACAGGCATCCGCCCTTCTGCCCTAAACAGCTTCAGCCGATTTCTTCAACAAAGGACTCACCCATAAAGTAATCACATGGGATAAAAGACCCATGGGGCCAGCAAATAAACATAACGCTAGAGAATGACGAGTAAACAGTTGTTGCTCTTGCCCCTGCAAATAGATCCAACGCCCTACAAAAAGGTCCATCACCAAAAAATGAACCCAGCCAGTGGTCATCACTTTTTCATCAGAAAAGAGATCCGCTAATATCGCTAGAGTAGGATTGGCAAATTCTTCTAATTTTTCGGGATCGAGACTCGCCACAAAACAATAAACGTAGAGCAACGCTAGCACCACAAAGGGAATATACGATGCCATGATTTTGCGAGTGACCTCCCAGTTGGGCAATACCACCATCAGAACCCAAAAGGGCAGTACAAACAGATTCCCAAAGTTAAAAATATACTCAAATATCATCGCCTAACTCGCTCATTTATCAAGAGATACATGAGTCATTGTAAAGCGATGATATTTGGAATAGGGAGGAAGCCCAAGCTCCTAAGCTATTTCAGATAAGCCTATGGTAGACAAAGCTATCAAAGCATCATCACTCAGGAGCTCGCCTCCATGCTGGTTATACAACCGTGCGATCGCTCCTGTAAAACCAGCATTAAAATCAAGGGCAACCTCATTACCCAGAAAATCATTGCGGTTATCAATATAGGAAAAGTCGTTAAACGACGTTGGCCCTCCCACTAAGGCTCCATAGAGCACATATTGATTGGGCGCAGTGTCATGAATATCATTTGTCCCCGAAGCAGCCCGATGGTGAATATACTCAGGAAAATTATTGCCAATACCGGCAACATAGCTTCGCTGGGCGGGATTATCTCCCAAAATATAGTCAATCTGGCTACGAGAGAAATCATCGTACTGGCCCTGAGCAGAATTGACCGTATCACTATAGATACCTGCCAGTAACGCAGTATTAGCGCTATATCTTAGGGAACCCCATTGATCAAGCCAAGCTAACCCCCCTTCGGTAGTACTTACACTACCTGACACCCAATGATTAAGCCAGGTCTCAACCTCACTTCGATAAAGGTGCTCATCCGTAATCTGCGCCAGCAAAACCCCTGTACCATAGGACTTATCATCCCAATTATGGGTCCAGTCCACCCCCAGGTTGCGATAATTTTGCTGAGCCTGCTCTAGATATTGCTGCTCTCTTGTAGCTTGGTACAGCCATGCTGCACCCCAAGCCAGCTCATCGGTATAGCCACTCCAAGAATCGTAATACTTCCGAGCTTGAGGAATACTGTCAGAATACCGACCTCGGTAGGTATCTGCAAACGCATACAACTGTTTGGCATTTGCTAACAGCTCATCTGCATAAGCAGGGTTAGTATCACGAAAAACAATGGATGCAGAGGCTAGGGCAGCAGCGGTCTCGGCAGCCAAGTCAGACCCCGGATTCTCGACATCAATCTTGTAGGCAGGTCGCGCGATTGCCAAATCCTCAGGTGGTCCCCAATAGGCATGATCTGTATTAGGATCACCCACTTGACCATACAACGCCTGGGTAGTCTGACCATCACTAATGTGAGCCTTAAGGAGATAATCAGTGCCCCACTTAATAGCAGCCTGCAGTTCATCGTACTGGCCACTCGTTTGGTACCCTGCACGGTATTCGATTGCTCCCCAGCTTAGGAGTGTGAGACTTGAGGCCATAGGCAACCCAAATTTCACATGATCGCCAGCATCATAGTAGCCGCCTGTTAAGTCAACGCCAACGTCAGCACCATCATTCAGAGCAGAATCACTACGCCAGGCAATCCGGTTATCCTTAGGCAAGGCTCCAGAACGTTGAGCCTCATAGAAAAGTAAGGACTTCTGCAACGCTTCGCCATAAAGCGAGCCCTCCGTCCCAGACGCTACAGGAGCACTTTTCTCAGGGCTCAGCTCAACAACTGGATTCTCTAGAGACGGTTGTTCAGTGACCGGTTTTTCGACAACAGGTTGTTCCAACGCTGGCTGTCCTGGAGATGGCTGCTCAGCAACAGGTGCTTCTGCAGGTGGCTCTTCAATCACTGGTGCCTCAACAGTGGGTGGCTCAACCACCGGTTTTTCCACAGAAGGTTGTTCAGCAACTGGCTCTTCTATAGGAGGTTGTTCAGCAACCGGTTCTTCTACAGGAGATTCTTCCACAGCTGGGTCCTCCATAACTGGTTCTTCAGCTATGGGTTCCTCGGGGGAAGATGGTTCGACAACGGGAGGCTCTACAGGCAAGTCATCCGCGTCTGACTCGTCAGCTGGCTGCTCCACAGGCTCAACAATTTCAGGGATCGTCGGTAATTCTGGCTCTTGAGGTAAGTCAAGTATGATTGGCTCTCCCGGAACATTTACAACAAAATCACCATTAAACACATAGTTTGTAGGCGGATCGACAAATGTTCCCGCTGCTTTTACCCTAATCGTAATCGTGTCACCAGGCAGCAACGTCCCATTCCAGCGCGTGTTGCGAATGGTATAAACATTGCCACTCTGGCTAATAATCTCACCGTGCCAGGCACGCAGTATAGGAAAAGAAGACTCAAACTGCAGTTCCCAACTGTCAATCGGCGCTATTCCGTTATAGGTAAAGCTGAGATCACCAACAAAGGCATGTCCCCACTGACCGGCGACGTCAAAATCAACAGATTCAATAGGAGCCTGTACCTGTTCAAGAGAGTCAGCCAGAGGGGTTGAACCGTAGGCCATAGAGTCAGGAATGACCACGAGTTGATGGCGCTTAGCAGTTGCATTACGCCCAACAAAGCCAAACTTAGCCACATCTCCTGGTTCTAAACTTGCGTTCCATGACTTTGGAGCCAACGTGTAGCGATTGCCCTCACGTTGCACAATGTCTACGCCCCAAATAGTCTCTATATCAAATGTGGTGTCAATCGTAAGGTCCCACTGTGTAAGAACCTTATCGTCACCATTTTCGACAGTGACGAACCCCACCAATCCGTTTCCCCAATCCTCGGAAACTCTGAAGGTAGTCTGCATGATGTTATAGGTTTTTCCAAAAATGGAAGACAGAAATATGAAGATTAATTAGCTGAGATGTCTACACCATCTCGTCCCCTGCTTTTTGGTAATGCACCCCAACATATGCCCTTGTCCTAAGTATAGAGCTGACTAAGTGAAATTGTGGGCTGGTGATCAGGCAAAATTCATCAAATTCATGAACTAACCGAATTAACCTTATAGTAGGAACATTGTTCGTACAATCCAGTCAGGCAGACCTCAGAGAGGCCACAATATATCACTTATTTTGTTGTCAGATTTTATTTTTGACTCAACATCTGTCACGCTGGAATAGCGCCCGTATCAGGTTTAATATAGATGTCAATGGATATGGAATCGGCTCCAAGCTTTAGTGAATTGTCATTGAGTGAGCCGGTGTTAAAGGCTTTGGAAGTGTTGGGCTATGAAAGCCCAACACCCATTCAAGCGCAAACAATTCCCCATGTATTAGCGGGTGTGGACATTATTGGCCAAGCGCAAACCGGTACAGGTAAAACAGCAGCCTTTGCTTTGCCTTTACTATCCCGTGTAGACATCAGCCAACGTCTACCACACACCCTAGTATTAACACCCACCAGAGAACTCGCAATCCAGGTTGCTGAAGCATTTCAAAGTTATGCATCCCAAATGAAGGGCTTCCATGTGCTACCACTCTATGGGGGCCAAAGTTATAGTATTCAATTGCGTAAATTAGAACGCTCAGTGCATATAGTGGTCGGTACCCCCGGTCGTGTGATGGATCACATGAAACGCGGCACCCTAGATCTAAGTGCCCTGCAATGCTTAGTCTTAGATGAAGCCGATGAAATGCTGCGCATGGGCTTTATTGACGATGTGGAATGGGTGCTAGAAAAAACTCCGGACTCACGTCAGGTGGCTCTCTTCTCAGCAACGCTACCGAAGGAAATTCGTCGCATTGCCCAGCGACACTTAAATAACCCAACCGAGGTTCTGATCAAGTCCAAGACCTCAACTGCTGACACAATTCGGCAACGATATTGGATGGTTAGTGGGTACCACAAACTGGACGCACTTACTCGAATTTTGGAAACGGAAACGTTTGACGGCATGATTGTGTTCGTACGCACACGATTGGCCACCGTAGAATTGGCGGAAAAATTGGAAGCTCGGGGCTACGAAACTGCACCCTTGAGCGGTGATGTATCCCAGATACAACGAGAACGAACGGTTGAGCAGCTGAAATCAGGTAAGTTGGATATCGTCGTGGCCACAGACGTTGCAGCTCGGGGTTTAGATGTGGAACGCATCAGCCATGTGATCAACTACGATATGCCCTACGATACCGAGACCTATGTACACCGAGTCGGACGCACAGGGCGGGCTGGACGTAACGGTGAGGCAATTTTGTTTGTGGCTCCCCGAGAGCGTCGGTTGCTATATGCCATTGAACGGGCAACTAAGCAAAAAATCGCCAAGATGGAAATGCCGACCACAGAAATGGTCAATAACAAGCGTATTGCTCGATTTAAGCAACAGATCACTGACACCCTGGCAGAGGAGAATCTAGAGTTCTTTAGCAATCTGATGGAGCAGTATGAGCAGGAGCATAATGTACCTGCCATTGAGATTGCGTCTGCTCTAGCCAAGCTTGTACAAGGGGATGAGCCTCTATTGCTCGTGGAGCGTAAGCGATCCAGGCCTGAACGGAATGGTGACCGACGCGAACGACCTCAACGACGAGATCGCCAAGTCTCCCCTCCCGAACAAGGCATGGGCAGATATCGTATCGAAGTCGGCCATCGCCACCGAGTAAAACCCGGCCATATTGTGGGCGCGATCGCAAATGAAAGCGGTTTAGAAAGTCGCTATATTGGTCGCATTAATATCTACGACAGCCACAGCACGGTAGATTTACCAGAGGGCATGTCCAAGGAAATGATGAAAATCCTTAAAAAGGTATCCATTGCTGGGCAACCGATGCGAATTGCCAAAGTCGAAGGAGATTTGACAGGAAAGGGTGGCAGTAAGCATCGTCCTAGGACAAAGCCTAAGCGAAATTAGTGTGCTTAAGGTAGGTTAACCAAATCGTCTTTGATAGTCGGTCTCGGTCAAAATGTCCTGAGAGTCTTGGATCCGGTCCAAAAAGACGATGCCCTGCAGATGGTCATATTCGTGTTGAAAAATTCGGGCCACAAAATCCTGTAGGTATTGGTGATGTTCCTGACCATGACGATCCAGGTAAGTAACCTCAATCTCACGATAGCGAGGGACGAACCCACGCTGCCCCGGCACACTGAGGCAGCCTTCCCAACCATAAACGAGATCCTCACTGTGACTCAACAGATGGGGATTGATCATGGCCGTAGGCTCCATAACTGGAGCCTGCGGATAACGAGGATTGGGATGGGATGCCACAATAAACAGCTGTAGCCCCTCAGCAACTTGAGGCGCAGCAATCCCCACACCATTTTTGGCAGCAGTTGTCCTCAATAGATCATCAATTAGCTGCTGCAACTGTGGATCATCAATTAACTGAATCGGATTAGCCTGCGATCGCAGGCGATCATCTCCTAATTCGATAACAGAACGAATTTGTCCCATAAACCCTAGCGACGCTGCTGAGGTAAAGCCTGCGTGACAACATCCAGCGTTACCTGTCGACCGCCACGGTCAAGTTCTAACTCAAGCGATTCTCCCACACCAAGATCCTGAACAACCTGCTGGACCTGCTCAGCATCTTCGATGGTATTTCCATTTATAGAAACAATGACATCACCAACCTTCAAACCCGCTTGAACAGCAGGCGAATTACGCATCAAACCTAAAATTATCACGCCTTCATCAGCTGACAACCGGACATCATTCCGTGGGTCACGATTAATTTGCTGCCGCAAATCAGCCGTCAGTGTCCGCATCTGTATCCCCAGATAAGCGTGTTCGACTCGTCCCTTGTCAATCAACTCTTGTGCTAGACGTTGAGCTGAATTAATCGGAATAGCAAATCCCAACCCTTGGGCTCCACCAATGATAGCGGTATTGATACCAATCACCTCACCACGTTCATTGAGCAATGGCCCTCCGGAGTTGCCAGGATTAATGGCTGCATCCGTCTGAATAAAATGCACTCGTTTATCCGGCACTCTAATTTGAGCACTCGTCCGGCCAGTGGCACTGACAATACCTGCCGTCACCGTATTATCTAAACCCAGGGGGTTACCAATAGCGATTGCCCATTCACCGGGTCGCAGGAGTTCAGAATTCCCGAGGGTCACTGTGGGCAGATCCTGAGCCTGTACTTTGATCACAGCCACGTCGGTCAGGGGATCTTCCCCAAGCACCTCTCCGCTAAATTCACGACCATCCTTGAGAGTGACAGTTACCTTATCTGCCCCCTCTACCACATGGGCATTGGTCCAAATCACCCCATCCGCATCTACCACAAAGCCAGATCCCTGACCACGCTCTACCCGAGTAGATGGTTGTTCCCACATGTCTCCAAAAAATTCTCGGAAGAATGGATCGTTAAAAGGGCCGGGACGCTGTGCTACTGTCCGAGACGAGTCAATCCGCACCACTGCCGGTCCCACCTGATCCGCGACCGAAGCAATAAAGCTACTTTCCGTCAGCAAACGTCCAGATCCCGTGGCTGGCGATTGAGCCGTTGTTGGCATCAGCCTAGCTGTCGTCAGAACAGCTGCCGTTGTACTGGAGGCTGCAATCACACCATAAATCGTTAAAGACTTAGCAAATCGAAGTATGGAAGAACGAAGCTTAGACATCTGCTTGGACATGAATATGTATGGGCTCGTATATGACGACTAGAGAACGTCCAGGGACTTCCGGATCCGCAGAGTTAACCTTGCGACTCTGACATCATGTGCTCCCATTTTATAGTTTTTGAGAAGATCAGGGAGACTCCGAAGAGTCACTTTTTGAGATCGCACAAGCACCATACGTTAGCTGCATAGCCATCACCACCGAGCAATGACAATGACTCAATGACTCATCCTCCTGGCAACGCTCATCGAATTAGAGGTTGGATATCTAAATACATGCGTTACACAAAATCAGATTGGTTGGATTAACTGAACCATTCTTTAAAAAAGATTATAAATTATGACTCAGATTTCTAGGATATGCTTGCTGGATATGTGAGCAACAACAGGTTAGTGTATTAGAACTCAATTGTTTTCAAGATCTAAGCACTTATACTTACGTATTGTTAGATGTTCCAAAACCTAGTATGGGCCACTGCTTCAAACTCTAGGTGTCCAAGGAAAAAATCGCTAATATCATCACATTAAAGTCTGGTGTGCATCCTTCATTCAGGTTGATCTAGCCACAATCTCACCTTAGAGTAGGTAGGCCAGCCAATCACAATCGTTGCTTAAGAACCTGCAAAATATTGTTCCGTAGACTGATTCGGGTTTTAGATTTAGCCATGGAACCTCAGTAAATGACCAGTGTCGCCTAATTCTTTGGTGAAGGGATGTTGCGTCTAGCGTCTCTTCAATCTTGGATTGTTATTCAGCTTCGATCCCTAGAGCTTTGTTAACACTGCATCCAAATCATCACTACCTACGCTTGGGTAATGTTGATTTTTTGGGGTGGTCATTTTCGCTACGACAAATGTTTAAGGATTGATAACGGAAAACATAACCGTTAGTGCAGAGAGTGCTCACCTTTAGCCGGAGGTTAGTTGTGGACAAAGTAGACAGTCTTTGGAACGAAGTTCTTGATAAACTTCAGGACCAACTCAGCGGTCCCACATTTGAAACATGGATTAAACCAACACGGCTAAAAACCCTGGCCGAAAGCACCCTAACCATTTCGACTCCTAACCCCTTTGCCCGCAATTGGGTTCAGAAGCATTATATTCAGGTCATCTCCGATGTTGCCAAAGAGCTTTTAGGGCATGACATCAATGTGGTTGTCACCGTCAGTGAACCAAACAACGATAACGGCAATAGATCAGGTGAGGCAGTTGCCTGGCCTCCCACTCAGACAACCGAGCGCTCTAGCAGTAGTAAATCCACAACTCCAGACCTCAACCCCAAAGCCGTTTTTTCAAGATTTGTCGTCGGTGCCAATAACCGCATGGCACATGCCGCTTCGTTAGCCGTCGCTGAATCACCAGGGCGTGAATTTAACCCTTTATTTCTATGTGGTGGTGTCGGTCTTGGCAAAACACATCTGATGCAGTCCATTGGTCACTACCGGCTAGACATCGATACAAATGCTCGCATTGCCTATGTCTCCACAGAGCAATTTACTAATGATTTGATTACCGCCATCCGTCGTGACAGCATGCAGCGATTTCGTGAGCAGTACCGCGAAGTAGACATCATCTTGGTGGATGATATTCAATTTATTGAGGGCAAAGAATATACCCAAGAGGAATTTTTCCATACCTTCAATACGCTCCACGAAGCTGGAAAGCAAATCGTCCTGGCATCGGATCGACCACCCAATAAAATCCCCAGGCTTCAAGAAAGGCTATGCTCGCGATTTTCCATGGGGCTGATTGCCGATATTCAATCGCCTGATTTTGAGACTCGAATGGCGATTCTTCAGAAAAAAGCCGAATACGAAAGCGTTACCCTAAGTCGCGAGGTTACCGAATATATTGCTGCAGGTTATACCTCCAATATTCGAGAACTCGAAGGTGCCCTAATTCGGGCAATTGCCTATACCTCTATCTCAGGGCTACCCATGACGATCGAAAACCTCAAGCCCGTTCTCGATACTCCTGCAGGCAAGGTAGATGCGTCGCCTAAATCTGTGATTGATATCATTTCCGAGGTCTTTAGCGTCTCTGTAGATGACCTCAAGGGTGCCTCTCGTCGTCGTGAAATTAGTCAGGCTCGTCAAATAGGTATGTATCTGATGCGGCAACATACAGATCTGAGCTTACCTAAGATTGGTGAAGTTTTTGGTGGAAAAGACCATACAACGGTGCTTTACAGCTGTGACAAAATTGCCCAGCTAATAAAAAAAGACCTGAATATGGCCCAGACTATTCGGGAACTTAGCGATCGCATCAGCCTGAGCAATCGACCTCATTAACGATCAAACCAATATTAAATCAATGAATGAAGGGGGTACGCCTGCTTCATTCATTGAGATTGATTACCTGTGGAAAACAAGTACTGCAGAACTATTTTTTGTCTGCAGGTTGAGCGGTAAACCTCTGCAAAGATTAAGTTTGATAGATCAATACGCATTGATCACCCTGTGGAAAACTCTTATTTATCTGTGGAAAATTTGGGGAATAGTTGGGGAGAATAGAAACCCTAGTGTGGAAAAAGTAGCTCCTCTGAACAGCCTTGTGGAAAACGTCCTTAAATATCCACACTTTTTCCACAAGTGAAAAATGAATAGAGAACCATATATCAAAGGGAAAAAGCATGTTTTCCACAGTTTCCACAGCCCCTACTACTACTACTATTTAAATCTAATAAGGAATAGATCTAGAGATTAGAACAAAGAAAATTGTTCAAAATCCAGGCTTTCCATCCTCCTTGCTGGGTGTTACGATTGGCCAGCATTCTTGATAGCCATATGTCAGCCATGAAGTTCGTGTGCTCCCAGGGGGATCTCAACACACACATTTCCATTGTTAGCCGGGCGGTTCCTTCCAGGCCCAATAAACCTGTGCTGGCTAATATCCTGGTGAAAGTCGATGACGATACACAACGCATCACGCTCACGAGTTTTGATGAAACCTTGGGGATTCAAACCAGTTTTTCTGCACATGTTGAAACTGGAGGCATATTGACGGTTCCAGCCAAGCTGCTGGGGGATATCGTTGCTAAACTGCCACCCGAAGATTTAGATTTTAGTCAATCAGACACAGAGCCCGTGATCACGCTCACTTGCTCGGCAGGTGAATATCAAGTTAGGGGTATGGAAGCTAACGATTATCCTAATTTGCCTTTGGTGGAAGATGGGCAAATTGCGAACGTTTCTGCTGAGTCAATTTTGGAAGGCTTGCGAGGGGCTTTATTTGCCACTAGTTCCGATGAAACTAAGCAAGTTTTAACAGGTGTCCATTTGGCGGCAGAACCGGAAAATCTAGAATTTGCAGCTACAGATGGCCATCGATTGGCCGTGGTCCAACGTGTTGATGATTCTGGTGTAGACCTTTCCATTAATGTAACGGTCCCAGGAAAAGCTCTGCGTGAACTAGAACGGCTGTTACAGACTTATCAAGGTACAGACCCAGTTGCTTTAAGGTTCGACCCTACTCAGGTGGTATTTGAGTTGGGTCACCAGCGTATTACCACCCGGCTTTTAGAAGGCCAATACCCCAACTATCGTCAGTTAATTCCTCGACAGTTTGAGCGTCAGCTCACCATCGATCGTAAGCAATTCATGGCTGCGTTGGAGCGCATTGGTGTGCTTGCCGATCAGCGCAACAACATCGTGAAATTGTCCATTGATAGTGCGGACCAGACTCTAGCGCTTTCAGTTGAGGCACAGGAAGTCGGTAGTGGCCGTGAGGAAATGTCGGCTCAAGTGACCGGTGACGATCTTGATATTGCCTTTAACGTTCGCTATCTGTTAGAGGGGCTACGGGCCTTACCCAGTTCAGAAATTCAGCTACAGTGCAACTCTGCCACTAGTCCGGTCATTCTCACTCCCATGAGTGGTCTTAAAATGACCTACTTAGTTATGCCTGTGCAAATTCGCAGTTAAGCAAATTCCAAAAATTCAAATAAAGTTCATTTAAGTACGTGCATTAGAACGCAAGACAGGGCAAGCTGATAGAGGCGTAAGCAAACTCAGCGAGGATATAAATATGGAATTAGCGATGGCAGCACTGGTTTTCGGAACTGTATTTGTCTTATTTAGCCGTGATGTGCTGAACGGCTAGAGGGATGTAATACAGAAAATTCTAAAACTAACGCTTGTGCCCCTAATATTTGTAAGCCTATGTTCAGTTCGTAGTACCAAAGAAATCAATACGATAATCAGTAATTTTAAGTCCAGTACGTTGCTCTACTTCTTGGATAATAGTTTTAGGTAATTCAATATCTATATCAATTATTTTCTGAGTGTCCAAGCAATTGACATGGCTATGAGAACTATTCAGGTGGCCGTAGAGTCTGCCATCTGAACGTTCAACGCACTCAATAATACCCTGTTCAAATAAGGCTTCTAGGTTTTGATATACCGATGTATGGCCAATTTTTTTCCCGCGCCGATTCAGCTCGTCATAAATTTCACGAGCTGATAAATGATCCTGTACATCCCATAGCAGTTCTAGTATGTAGCGGCGTTGACGACTGAGTCGCATGCCTAGAGATTGGCAGCGCTCAATTGCGTCTGAAAAGGATGAAATTTGGGAGGATGGAGTTTGCATAATGGATACATGGCCAGCCGACACCAAACTCACTCTAGCTTGCTTTTTTTAATGTTGTCTATTGCTATGCTCAAACCACAGTCCATAAATGGCAGGTGTTAGTTTTGGATGGGGGCATGATCCAGTTCAGACTTAGCTAGACGTTTGGGAGCTTTTTTCTAAGGCCGGAGAGGATATGGCTGCTGGGGATAATTCTGAATTTATCGTTGGTGTAATGGCTGTTTCGTTGTCTGGTTGCGTGACTAAATTATTTTCAGTCATGCTAAATTCTAGCGGCTTTGCCTGAGCTGAGAATTTGGTATCTATCGACACTACATGAGCACTAGGTTCCTCTCCTGGATTGTTGGCTAACTTGTCTGGAGCCTGATTGAATGTCGCTGACTCTGTCCGAGACGATCTTGCTCGTTGGGGCTCAGTGGTTTCTTCTATTGCGTTGACAGCAATGTCTACTGGAGGGGGGACTAAGGCTATCGCTGGAACTTTTAAGGTATCTTTAATTGGCTCATCTGGTTTTTGTTGTTGAGCTTGGTAGGAGCTAAATGCTTGAGTAATAGCCTCATGACGTCGACTTTGATCTTGTTTGATACTCGGTAGGGTGTTGCCTAACCCAGGTGCATTCCAACGTTGAGTATCAGGATCTAAATAGGCATAGGTGCGAGCCCAGACGATGGCCTCCCTGTTGTCTATAACTTTTTCCCTTGCTTGGGCTAAACGATCTATATAGCCCCCTCGCTCTAGGGCTGCTTTAGGAGATTGATTGGCTAAGTCTAGGCCATTTAAGATTTCGTCTAGGGTCATAGATAGCCCTGCTTGGTTGGCCTGTTTGGCCATCGTTTTGCCCTGTTTTTTTAGTCGCTTCAGTTGTTTTCTGTCTGCTTCTTGTGGGGAATGTGCACCATGCTGATATGAAAACGTGCCCATATTCCATACACCATTGCCTGGGTCTGTATGGCCATAGTATGCGCGAGTCGGTTGGCCGTTGGGGGTGCGAGTGCCTTCAGCACTGCCGATTACTCTAGCTACTAGGGAGTTGGAGCCACCTTCATACAGCCATTGTGGTAGATCTGGCTGTTGTGATGTCGAGACCGACTTTTGAGGTGTGGTAGGAACATGTATAGATTGCTCAGGATCAAAGTTTAAGCCCATCGCTTGATGATGGTGCTTAGGTGTATTGGGCCTTAGAACACGGGTCGTCGGTAATGCTTCGGGTGGTGGTGGTAAAAGGCGAGCTGCTGCAATGGTCTTGTTAGGTGAACCTTTCGGCGACTGCATCATCCTGACCGGTGGCTGACTGGCTGGAGGGGGAATAGGTAGTGATTGAGATTGAGATTGAGATTGTGGAAGGGCTGATTTGATGGGATGGGACTCTGGAGTATCAGCTTTCAGGGAAGTCTGGTCAGAAACGCGTGCAGATACAGACGCTGTTGATTGGGTTCCTAGATCAAAACTCACCCCCAGGGCGTGAGCAGGATGCTGATATAGAGTTGTTAGGAGTAAAGAGAAGGCAACAAGGGGGTGAAGCTTAAAGCACAACATGATAATCCGGAGTCCGAATACGAAAATAGTAGGGGGAGAGTTAGGAAGAAAGCAGACAAACTATGGGCTAGAGGTTTCTGTTATTGTCTTTTGGGGAGATTTGTTTTGGGTTTGATCTATCTCCTCAGCCTCAGGTTTCTCAATGTAATGGCGGTCCGAAAGAGAGCGTTCTAAAATTCCTGTAGAGGGCTCAACAATGATCCATGTTCCATCAGGCTGACGTCGTAATGTAGCGAATTGTATATACCTTCCTCTACCAATGCTTTGCCCAGCTTGAACAGGACCTAAATGGGGTTGATGTAAGCCACAGAACCGGAAGAGATAGGCAGGGACTTCTGGGGTTGAATAGATGATGCATTGGTCGATGGTACTAGGTTCTACCTTGCCTGTGAAGGGAGCGCGCAGCGGTTGACGCTTGAGCTGAATCGAAATATCACCCAAACTGCCTACAACGAGTTGATCCGCGATTAAATCACCCGGCTCTAGTTCCCATTGTTGTTGGATATTAATGACGCGTTGAGGGGGGAGTGCATGAGACTGACAACTACTTAATGCTAGCCCCAGCAATAAAGTCCACTGGTTGGGCTGAAGCCTACTCAAAACTGAAACGATAGCCTGCATACTCATTATTTTCGTAGAGAATCACAAGGGTGGTGCTGGGATCAAAGGCAAGGGGATACGTTTCTCTTTCGGCATTTACGCCTGATCTAACTTTGATTGTAGGAAGCTGGCAGTATGGTTCGCTGACAATTTGTCGTACTCGAGACTTTGTATCTCGTTCTGGAATAGTCAGTAATGTTGCTAGTTGTTCCCTAGAGAGTTTGGCTTCATCACTGACAATGGCATTACAATTTGCCTGGTGTGACACTGTATTAGCAGATGTCAAAAATATTTTGAGTCGATCAAAATCGATCAGTAGAGCGGCTAGAATCATGGCTAGACTAGCTGCCACTAAGGGTTTCGGGGCAAGGCGTTGAGAATGGGCTTGCTGGGGATTAGGGGTGGGGTAAACCATGGGAAAACCTCAAGGAAGAGAATGAGCGTGTTAGAGATGAACAAAGCTAGCAAATCTATCTGATTCCTTGCTGACGCATGAGCATAGGGCAAGAGTATAGAAGTTTAGATATCAGCTGAGATAAATATAGGCAGAGGTACTTATACAAAACGTCCACCTATTAGCAATCCAATGATGATCATTAGTGTTCGATACCCCAATATTGGATTGGGGCGAGGACTGAAAATAGCACGATAGAGATTGAGAATAATCCCGCCGATGAGGACTAATGCGACTGGGGTCCAGAGGGGAGGATACACTTGAAAAATTTGGTGAAGAATAATCCGAGAGATCGCAGCTCCAATACACCAAATTGCTCCATCGAGCAGAGTGAATTGTGAGGCGCGATTGCGATGACCTGCTGATACATAACGCTTGGTCCAGCTTTGAATGGAACGATATGCTAACTTCCAGAAGTGAGTGAGCTCCTCCATGAAGCCACTTGGATCAGCTTCTGTATAGATACTTTCATCAAAGCTAGTATCGGGGGCTGGAGACTGATGCAATGGATGCTGAAATAACTGCGAAGACCGGTTGCTCAAGGTGACAGCATTGGAGGTGGCAGCATGTTCAGCTTGATGCAATGTGACTGTGTGATAAGCCAAATCTAAACAACCATTGTGATCTCTTTGAACTGTTGGGATCTGAATTGTTTGACGCTGGGCGAAAAAATGTTTGATGTCATCTATATCAGGGGAGATACCCGGCTGGATTTGCTGGGTCAGGCTGTCACCCAAGGCTTTTAAACGTTGTAGAGCCTGTTCCTGTTGCTGGGCTAGATTCTCAACGGCAGACAAGGCAGCATCAAATTGCTGCAAACTTGAGTCAGACATGTTGGGAGCAGGTGCTTGGTGTGAGCGTTGTCTTAGCGTTTTAATGGCCGTTGTGACTTGAGCTAAGTTGGGGGAGGGGGCGGCTAGCCGCGACTGTCCCCAGGGTGCCGCCAGAGGCTCTGGAGGTGATGCTTTGAGGGTTTGTAGCTTTTGCCGAATGGTTTGAAGTTCCATATCTAAATCGTTCATAGTGAAGCAAGGGACGAGGAACGAATAGAACGTATGATCTATTATTAATACAAATGTACCATATATGTAGTCAGAATGATCACTCTTTAGGTTGATTTCAGGTGTGAATTTCTTGACTGTGCCTGCATTGGGGGTTGCTATTAGTATTGGTCCAAATGAACTATTCAGTCTGGGTTACAGGAGCTTTTTTATTGGATCGGATATTTGTTAGCTGCTCGATGTTTAGGCATTGATGCGTTAATGCATGATTGTTTGTTGTTCCATGTGTCTGCTTGTATAAGGTGTGACTATAGGTCAAAGGCTTGTTCAATGAGCAAATAGACCAGCACTCTAGTTATTTTGGTAGGCTAATCTCCAATGCTTGAATTTATTACGTTGCCCGATGCTTTACCTCCAGTGGCTCCTTACTCCCATGCCGTGAAGGCAGGAGATTTTCTTTTTGTGACCGGTCAGCTACCTGAAGATCCTGATTCTGGAGAAGTATTAAAGCTTGATATTGAGGCTCAAACCCGTCAGGTGATGGAAAATCTCAAGCGAGTTCTAACCCATGCGGGGACCAAGTTTGAAAATATTGTCATGGTGCGTATCTTTGTGACGGATTTTCGCTATTACGAGATTGTTAATCAAATTTATGCTTCTTATTTTGATCAGACTCGTCTTCCTAGTCGAACGACAGTGGGGATAACTGCGTTGGCAGGGTATGGCGATGTTGAGATTGACTTAATTGTTTATTGTGGCGTGTGAGATGTTTGTCTGGCTTTGCCACAGATACTAATTCTAATGGTTATAGTGGCTTGGATATGGCGCTTGACGTCGCATTGTCATCGACTAAGGAAGGATTTATGCAAATTTCTGTCAGTGTGGTTGCTTGTCAATATGGACGGCGATTCTTGTCGGCGATAGGCCTTTCTCTGATCGTGGCTAGTCCCTTAGCGGCGGCACCGATTCGGCTCGATCAGACTGAGCGTTGTGACATTTTGGTCGTCGGAGGTGGTCTGGCAGGGGTGGCTACGGCCTATGAGAGTTTACGGGCTGGGCATACTGTTTGTTTGACTGAAATGACGGATTGGTTGGGGGGACAGTTGACATCCCAGGGGACTACCGCTCTGGATGAAGCTAAGCGTCAGCGTCAGTTGGATTTTTATGCTGCTGGGTACAAGCAGTTGCGGCAACGAGTATTGGAGCGCTATGGTCGCCAGAATCCAGGAGATTGCTGGGTGAGTGCTGTGTGCTTCTTGCCCGCTGATGCCCACGATATTTTGGTGGATATGCTAGATGAGGCAGCGCATGAGGGGGATGGAGAGCTTAAGTGGTTTCCATCCACCGTTGTCAAGGAATTGGAGATCGATGGTGCGATGATTGATGGTGCGATCGCAATCCAACACAGTCCAGTCCCTGGTACCCCACCCCTCAATACCGAGCCCCTGTCTGCGACCTTGGCAGATGCTTATACCTATGCAGACTCCGAACGCTTCAATAAACGCATTATTCGCTTTGAGCCCAGTGGCCATGAAGGCCCCGCCGACTGGTATGTAGTCGAAGCCACCGAAACTGGCGAAGTGATTGCCCTAGCTGGTGTGCCCTACCAGCTAGGATTAGATCCGAAATCGTATCTCAATCCTTCTTCTCCGACCTTGACAGGTGATGCCTATTGCACCCAGGGTTTTACCTACACATTTGCCATGGAGCGGACGGACTCTCCCCAACCTCAGGAGAAACCTGGGTATTATGACACCTACGCTCCCTACTTTAGTTTTGAGCGTGAGCGCGACAATACGAACTACATCGATTTTGTATTCACGTATCGGCGCATCTTAGCGCCGGGTAACCGCCCTGAACGTCGTATTTTTGGTGTTAGTGATATCAAGCCCGGCGATATCTCCATGCAAAACTGGACCTGGGGGAATGATTATCGCCCTGGTACATCTGTGGATAATCTGATCTATTCCCATGATCAGCTAGAGGCTTCTGGTCAGCTAGAGCCAGGGGGCTGGTTAGGCGGTTTGCGAGTGGACACGTTGCGGCGGGGAGAAGAAAACGCTTTTAGCTATTATTACTGGCTCTTGGCCAGCTTAACTGACTCGCAACTAGGATATGGCATCAAGGATGTTGATCTGCGCTATCGCTTTTTGACGGGATTTGATGCTCCGATGAATACGGCCCATGGTTTATCGAAGCATCCCTATATTCGCGAGGGTCGCCGCATTGTCGGACGACCCGCCTATGGTCATCCTGACGGTTTCATGATCAATGAAATTGATATTTCCCGCGTTGACTATAACGATGACTACTACCAAACCCAATTGCCTGGCAACATGTATTTGTCTCTGCGGCGAGCCCTGGCTGGTTTAGAAACCACGTCAGCGATTGAAACTGACCAACCTGCGACTGAGATTCCTCGTCGTACTCGGTCGACAATTTTTCCAGATTCCCTTGGGATTGCCCAGTATGCGATTGACTTTCATCCTTGCATGGAGCAATCTCCCCCTGAATTGCCCGGCAATACCGAGCGTGCAGGGATAAGGCGAGCCCATGGTCAAAGCTATCCTGGTCAAATTCCTTTGCGGGCTATGATTCCTCAAAATATCGATAATCTACTGGTAGCGGGGAAGAGTATTGCCACCAGCACGATAGCGTCAGCAGCTTACCGTGTCCATTCGTTTGAGTGGTCTGCTGGAACTGCTGCCGGGGCCACGATTGATTACGCTTTAGAGAATCAGCTGTTGCCTTACACCCTTGTCGATGATTTACCACGCGCAGAACCAGGTTTGTTAGAGTTGCAGCAGCGTATCCAAGCAGGTGGCAACCCGACTGCTTTTCCCGATACCTCTGTTTTTAATTTGGATTGGGAAGATTGGCGAGTCTGGTAATGCTAGTTTCGAGGGGGGAGTTCTAAGAGATGGATGTCTGCTTCCAGGAGAGATAGTTATCCATACACTGTTGGGTATGATTTGGAACTTATGCTAAGAGATAGTTTTGAGTCGGCTGAGTGTGCCTGATTATCCTGGTTTAGATATCCTGGACACCCAGGCACACCGAAGTTCTGAACTGAAAACGTTGCTTAAACGGCGTGACTGTTGATGATTTGTGCTAGGTCTGGAACAGCTGCCTCGACGTCGTTCTTAACAGATTTACGCAGCTTTTTATAAGTTGCGCTGACGACGCCATTGTTGCTGCCCTCAATGCGAGCATCGGTGACGCTAAGAATGCTATCGGCGGTGCGATCGCTATTTTCACTTAAAAACTTAACGGGGTCTCCAGTAGCAGTCCCTTCTTGCCACATGGGGTCCAGGGCTTGGCAAGCATCAGGTAGCAACCGATCAATAGCGCCAGGAATATAGCTAGCTCCAATACCTTTGATAACACCGTAGGCGGTTTTCATGGCCATGCCTGCCAGACCACTCTTTTCGGCAACTTGTTTATCAATGAGTTTGGCACAGTCAGCGGCAATATTGGCGCGGACGGCCTTGTCTTGAATTTTATCGCTTAGTCCCATAAGACATCACCTATAAGATCAAAATAAACTGTTCCAATTCATAAAGAATTTTCAACACTATTATTGTTCCAGTTTGCTGCGCTGATTCAGACAACTTTGTGGGATCTTTAAGGGCTCAGGCCAGTAATAGCGCAAATAAGCCACATAGGGCAATGCCATCTAACACCCCGGCTCCGCCGATGCTCAAAGTACCGGAGGACAAGCGTTCCATTTCTTTGAGATGCAGCAGATCAGCACCAATTAAGGTGCCCAAAATCCCACCAGCAAACGCTACGCTGGGAGCGGCCACACCCCCTAGTAGCCAGGCACAGACTACGGCTGTGAGCGGTGCCACCATAGCGTTCATCCGAATGCCAGTCCCAGGCACAATCTGAGCTGCACAATAGCTGACCAGGGTAACGATGGCCGTCGTCGCTAAAATGGCAAGCACATTACCTCGCGTGAACTGATAGATAGCGAGAATTATGGGAATGAGACCACCACCGACATTGAGTGCAACAATTGTTTGCTGGCGGTCCCAAAGCATGCCCACGGGGCGTAAGCTCTTTTGGTATAAGGGAATGTTAATCGTACTACCAATGACAATGGCGGCGAGCAAGAGAATCGCCAAACTAGGGGCAAAGCCTAGCTTGGTAACGGCGACGGTCACCATATCCATCGTCAGTCCTGTGATTACCAACGGCAGCAGGAGCATGGCAAATAAGAACAGGATTATAGGTAAAACAATCATAATTTTCATCCCTGGCTGAACGATGTTCCCAGGCAGTCTTGATGAGGGCTGGGGCACATCTTTAGTGTGGCGTGCATGTCAGACCCTATGGTGTAGAAAATGCCGTACTTGATTAGGGAGGGGTAGCGATTTTTTGGCATCTCTTTCAGATGGTCCTGTCGGGCATATAGTACGCTGATAGACTTAGCTGTTTCGTTTCCGCAATCACCATGTCTGTTCGTGTTCGGATCGCTCCGAGTCCCACTGGGAATCTTCATATTGGTACAGCCAGAACTGCCGTTTTTAACTGGTTGTTTGCTCGCTCCCAGGGGGGCACATTTATCCTGCGGGTGGAAGATACAGATTTAGAGCGCTCCAAGTCCGAATACACGCAGAACATTATGGATGGTTTGCAGTGGCTAGGCATGACCTGGGATGAAGAGCCCGTCTATCAAACCCAGCGTATGGGGCTTTATCAGCCGAAGATTCAAGCATTATTGGATCAAGGTCTGGCTTATCGTGCCTATGAGACCTCTGAGGAACTGAATGATATGCGGGAAAAGCAGAAGGCCCGTAGTGAAGCACCACGTTATAACAATCAACACCGCGATCTAACGCCTGAACAAATTGCTGCCTTTGAAGCAGAGGGGCGACAGGCAGTAATCCGATTCAAGATTGACGATGACCGAGAGATCACGTGGAATGATATGGTGCGTGGCCCAGTGAACTGGAAAGGTCGCGATCTGGGTGGAGATATGGTGATCGCTCGAGCCTCATCAAGTACAGAAATTGGCCAGCCACTTTATAACTTTGTGGTGGTTGTGGATGATGCGGATATGGGGATTACCCATGTGATTCGTGGTGAAGATCATGTGGGTAATACCCCTAAGCAAATTTTGCTGTATGAAGCGATGGGAATGCCTGTGCCTGAGTTTGCTCACACGCCGCTGATCTTAAATGAGCAAGGGGCGAAGCTGTCTAAGCGTGATGGCGTAACGTCGATTTCAGACTTTCAAGCCATGGGCTTTACGGCAGAAGCGCTGGCCAACTATATGACTCTATTAGGTTGGTCTGCACCCGAAGCCCAAGAGCTCTTTACATTGGACGAAGCGGCTAAATTGTTTAGCTTTGACCGGGTCAATAAGGCAGGCGCTAAGTTTGACTGGGATAAGCTGGACTGGATTAACAGTCAGTATCTCCATGCAAAATCGCCAGAGGATCTACTAGAGCTGATTGCACCCTATCTCAAAGCAGCAGGATATGAGTTTGATGGGGCTACAGATCGCGATTGGTTATTGAAAATAGCTGCTCTGGCTGGTCCCAGTCTGACCCGTCTGAAGGATTGTGTAGAGCTAAGTCGTTTTTTCTTTACACCGACGATGGACTTTTCAGCAGCAGCAGTCGAGCAGCTGAAAAAGGACGGTGTGGCTGATGCCATGCAGGCGGTGTTGGATGCGCTTAAAGCCCATGAGGGCCTCACTGCAGCGAGTGATGCTAAAGGTCTGATTAATCAGGTAACCAAGTCGCTGGGGGTGAAAAAAGGTCTAATTATGCGTTCTTTGCGGGCCGCGCTGATGGCGGACATGCAGGGACCAGACTTAGTGGATTCTTGGTTGATTTTGCATCAGCGTGGTTTTGATCAAGGGCGTTTAGAACGGGCCATATCTCTGGGGCGATAAGGATGTATTGCACCCTGAGACGCTGATGATTAGCAGATTTGATCGGGGAGCTAATGTATCAATGCTCCCCAGCATGTGAATATGTCGGTTGGCAAAGGATTGCTCCTATCTGAGAAATTACGTTACATTTAGTAAACAATGTAGCTAATAGAACTAGATTGACCTAGGCATGGGATGAATTGTTGATTCCCTGTTTTAGTACAAACATTCTAAAAAGCTAAGATAAACGTAAGACATGCTTTGCCATCTACAGGCAGACGTAGTTAGGACTTTTACTTAAACGAGGCCACCGAGATATGAAGCTTTCTTGGAGAGTCATTCTGCTTTGGACATTGCCAGCCCTTTTGATTGGGTTTTTCTTTTGGCAGGGTTCCATGGGAGGAGACCCCGCAAACATGAGTCGTAATAATACGGCAAGTACCCGTATGACCTACGGCCGGTTTTTAGGTTATTTGGATGCTGGCCGAGTGACGGCGGTTGACCTTTATGATGGTGGTCGCACAGCTATTGTTGAAGCGGTTGATCCACAGCTAGATGACCGAGTAATGCGCTGGCGTGTTGATCTTCCCGGTAGTGCTCCTGAGCTAGTTGAGCGTCTCCGTGATTCAGACATTAGTTTAGATTCCCATCCACCTCGTAATGATGGTGCTGTGGTTGGTATTTTAGGAAATTTGCTATTTCCTTTTCTATTGATTGCGGGACTTTTCTTCTTATTCCGTCGCTCCAATGGAGGTGTAGGTGGTGGCCCAGGCCAGGCCATGAACTTTGGTAAGTCCAAAGCTCGTTTCATGATGGAAGCTAAGACGGGCATCATGTTTGATGATGTGGCTGGTATTGATGAAGCGAAGGAAGAGCTTCAGGAAGTGGTTACTTTTCTGAAAAAGCCTGAGCGTTTTACCGCTATCGGTGCTCGAATTCCTAAAGGTGTGCTGCTGGTTGGTCCTCCTGGAACGGGTAAAACGCTTTTAGCGAAGGCAATTGCGGGTGAAGCTGGTGTCCCTTTCTTCAGCATCTCTGGTTCTGAATTTGTAGAGATGTTTGTGGGTGTGGGTGCGTCTCGTGTGCGTGACTTGTTTAAGAAAGCGAAGGAAAATGCGCCTTGCATAATCTTTATTGATGAGATTGATGCAGTGGGTCGTTCCCGTGGTTCCGGTATCGGTGGCGGTAATGATGAGCGTGAGCAGACTCTTAACCAGATGCTTACTGAGATGGATGGTTTTGAGGGCAATAGCGGCATCATTGTAATTGCAGCAACTAACCGGGTTGATGTCCTGGACTCTGCTCTGTTACGTCCTGGTCGTTTTGACCGTCAGGTATCGGTTGATCCGCCTGATGTTAAGGGGCGTATTGAGGTACTTGAAGTCCATGCCCGGAATAAGAAGCTGGCGGATGAGATTTCTTTGGATGCGATCGCACGCCGTACACCTGGTTTTACCGGTGCTGACCTCGCTAACTTGCTGAATGAAGCCGCGATTCTGACGGCCCGTCGTCGCAAAGAAGCTATCACAATGCTGGAAATCGATGATGCGGTAGACCGCGTTATCGCTGGTATGGAAGGGACCCCCTTGGTGGATGGCAAGAGCAAGCGCCTGATTGCGTACCACGAAGTTGGTCATGCTCTGATTGGTACCTTAGTCAAAGCCCATGACCCTGTTCAGAAGGTGACTCTGATTCCTCGTGGGCAAGCTCAGGGTTTAACGTGGTTCACACCTAGTGAAGATCAGATGCTGATCTCTCGCGCGCAGTTGTTGGCTCGAATTACCGGTGCCCTAGGTGGTCGTGCTGCTGAGGATGTCATCTTCGGCGATGCTGAAGTGACTACCGGTGCAGGTAACGACCTGCAGCAGGTAACCTCCATGGCCCGTCAAATGGTGACTCGCTTTGGGATGTCCTCTGAGTTAGGTGCGCTTGCCCTAGAGAATCCTCAAGGGGAAGTTTTCCTAGGGGGTAGTTGGGGTGGTCGTTCGGAGTATTCCGAGACGGTTTCTCAGCGGATTGATGAGCAGGTTCGTGCCATTGTTGAGCAGTGCTACGTCGATGCTAAGCGGATGGTTCAGGACAACCGTGCAGCTGTGGATCGTGTGGTTGATATTCTCATTGAGAAAGAGACCCTCGATGGTGAGGAGTTTCGTGAGATTGTGGCTGAATATACGACGGTTCCTGAGAAAGAGAGATTTGTCCCTGTGCTTTAAATAAGCAGAGGTGTAATGTTCTGACTGATATGTTTTATCGGTTATAACGATCACTATCTTGAGAATTAAAAATGGTGAGGTAGTATTTTCTGCTTCACCATTTTTTTGTTCTCAGCAAGTGCAGTATGTAATGTACGGGGTGAGATAGCGTGTCTGTATTCGCTACTTGACTTGATGACAAGCCTGAGATTTTTTTATGCCTACTCTATATTTAGCGATTACTAACCATGGCTTTGGTCATGCTACGCGTGCTGCGTCAGTGGCGGCAACTCTACTGCAGCGTCATCCTGATTTGCATATTATCTTGGCAACGACAGCTCCTCAGTGGTTGTTGCAATCATATTTGCCGTCTGAGCGAGTTAGCTATCGCCCGGTGAGTTTTGATATTGGGGTGCTCCAGAGCGATAGCCTGACCATGGATAAGGCTGCTACTTTGGAGAAACTCAAGTGGATTTGTGCCCATCAGGATGAGATTCTCGCACCGGAAATCGAGTTTATTCGAGCTACAGGGGTGGACCTGATTTTTGGTGATATTCCTCCCCTGGTGACCCAGCTAGCAAAAGCGGTGGGTATTCCATGCTGGATGATGAGTAATTTTGGCTGGGATTATATCTATCGGCCCTGGGGGGGAGAGTTTGAGGCTATTGCCGATTGGATTGCGGATTGTTTTGGGGATTGCGATCGCATGTTCCGTCTTCCTTTCCATGATCCGATGGATGCGTTTTCCCAGATCACGGATGTCGGGCTCACTGGCGGTACGCCAAAACTCACCGCCGATGCCCTCAGGGATCGATATCATCTTACTGCTCCAGAGGAGAAGACTGTACTGTTAACCTTTGGTGGCTTAGGTTTGGCTCAAATTCCCTATGTAAAAGCGCTACATGACTATCCCGACTGGCAGTTTATTACCTTTGATCGTCAAGCACCGGAGCTACCCAATTTACTGAAGGTGGAGGATCGGACATTGCGACCTGTGGATATGATGGTGATGTGCGATCGCGTTATCTCCAAACCAGGCTACAGCACCTTTGCCGAGACCTGTCGTCTCGATCGTGGCATCATCACCCTGCCCCGTCAGGGGTTTGCCGAAGCACAACTACTCCTAGATGGAATTCAGCGACATGCTTACCACCAAATTTTAGAGAGCCGCGCTTTCTTTAGTGGAGACTGGTCGTTTTTAGAACAGTCGCTCCAAGCGCCTACTGATGAGAAACTGGCCAACAATGGCAACGATACAATCGCAGTCGCTATTTGCCAGTATTTGAATTAAACCTTGTCCACGTCCAGAACGGTCGTTTTACCGTGGGAGAAACTACAGGTTTCAACTGGGACGTGGTTTAAGCTGCGTTTGCCAAGGTATCTATGGACGTGGGAAGTTTAGTGCCCTTCAATATGGCATGTCTTAAGTCTGCACCGGAAAGGTCAGTGTGACTAAGGTCAACGTAACTGAGATTGGCATGACTGAGATTGGCATCTGCAAGACAAGCACCCTGTAGGCATGCCTTGCTAAGGTTGGCTCCACTTAAGTTAGCGCCTTGAAAATTGACATTTTCGAGATTGGCTTCGCTAAATACTGTGTTGCGACAGTCTGTTTTATCCATGGAACTGTTTTGCAGCTGTGCCTGACACAGTGTTGCTTTGACCAGGCTTGCTCCGGTGAGAATGGCATTTTTGATCAGGGCATTATTCAGGTTTGCGTGATTGAGAATTGTGAGTTTCAAGTTAGCCATCGTAAAATTGGCCTTGATCAGCAAAGCTCCTATCAGAATAGCTCGATCTAAAATTGCTCTCGCAAAACTAGACTGAAAGCCATTCGCATCTTCTAAAATGGCCTGCGTAAGATTGGCTTCGCGAAAATCAGCCGATGTCAGGTTGGCCTTTCTAAAATTAGCCTGTTTCAGATCAGCGGTATAAAAAAGGCTATTTTCTAAGTTTGCGTAGCTGAGGTTGCAATGATTCATCTGGGCCATGCAACCATCGACCCCAGACAAAGAAGCCTCACAAAAATTACTATCAGTAAAAATCGCTTCCCGCAGATTACTACCGTGTAAATCAGCCATGGCAAAATTCGTTTTTTTGGCTTGGACTCTAATGAGGCTGGCCTCCCTCAGGTTGGCCTCGCGCATGTCAACACCCTCAAGCTCCGCCCAATCCAGTCTGACCTGGGACAAGTTGGCTGTGTAGAAAATGGCCTGTGTCAGGTTGGCTTGAAATAAATTGGCACCCGAGAAGTTACTGATACAGCTATCCACATGGCTGAGATTAATTCTGGGTAATTCTGCCCGGATCAAAAGCGCTTCTCGTAGCTCAGGTATATCTTCTGGCGCGGCATTCATGCGACGCCAATGATTCCATGCAGCTACGCCTTGCATGATGACAATGATGGGACTGGGAGGCAGCATGCAGATGCAAAAGTCAGTGGTAGATGACCCAATACAGGTCTAAAAAGACACATAGTATGTTCTAGGTTCAAGATGCCCTGTTGGGCTGTTGACACAACGTTTCTATGGGAAAAGTTAGGGAGATTGCAACAAACATTGTCATCCCTTGGCAGAGTCCTGTTCTATGCTGAAAAGCATTATGCATCTCTACTTTAGATGACATCATCATGCCTTCTACCAGTTCACTCTCTGTTCACTATCAAACCGTACTAACACTGCAAACGCGGGCCAAGTCCTTACAGCGATTTACGATGGAGGTTCAGGACGCTGTGCGTGAATCTAGGGTCAGTACGGGACTGTGTTGTCTATTTTTACGCCATACTTCAGCGAGTCTGGTCATTCAGGAAAATGCAGATCCTGATGTCCTTTTAGATATGGAAACGTTTTTAGCGAAGCTAGTTCCTGAAGGTAATTACTATCGCCACAGTGCCGAAGGCCCTGATGATATGCCTGCGCATATAAGAACGGCCTTAACCCATACCTCCGAGCAGATTCCTATTATGAATGGCTGGTTGGCTTTGGGCACTTGGCAGGGAATTTATATATGGGAACATCGCAGTCGGGGATATCGCCGGGATGTGGTAGTGCATATTACGGGTGTTTAGCCACCGTAATATGCAGGTAGAGTGGGCATGGCCCATCGGACAATAGGGAACGGGGAATGGGGAGTAGTGAGGAATACAACAGCAATGACCATCGATCTGGGGGGAACCCCAACACCACCAAAAGGTTTCCGCTCAGGATTTGTGGGTATTGTGGGACGTCCGAATGTGGGCAAGTCTACATTAATGAATGTGATGGTTGGGCAGAAGATTGCTATTACCTCACCGATCGCCCAAACCACGCGCAATCGTTTACGTGGAGTGATGACGCTTCCCGATGCTCAGGTCATCTTTGTGGATACTCCTGGTATCCATAAACCTCATCATGAGTTGGGCAAAGTGCTGGTAAAAAATGCGCGCATTGCGATTAATTCGGTAGATGTAACGCTCTTTGTGGTGGATGGTACTAGTGGCTTAGGGAGAGGCGATCTGTTTATTGCAGATATCCTCAAGCGCAGTGAAGTGCCGATTGTGTTGGGTATCAATAAGGCTGATCTACAACCTGAGCCCAAGGCGCAGATGATCGATATTAGCTATCAGGCGTTAGCCGATGAAAATGGCTGGCCTCTGTGTAAGTTTTCAGCTGTGACTGAGACCGGTCTGGACTCGCTGAAGGGGCAATTGGTTGAGCGGCTAGAGGTGGGACCTTACTACTACCCACCTGATTTAGTGACTGATCAGCCCGAGCGATTTATCATGGGCGAGCTGATCCGAGAGCAGGTATTGTTACACACCCGTGAAGAGGTGCCCCATTCGGTGGCTGTGGTGATAGAGGCAGTGGAGGAAACTCCAAAAATCACTAATGTGCTGGCTACGGTTTATGTAGAACGCAAGTCGCAAAAAGGAATTCTAATTGGTAAAAAAGGCTCCATGATGAAAGCCATCAATACGGCAGCCCGTGAGCAAATGCAGAAGCTTATTGCTGGTAAGGTGTATTTGGAAGTATTTGTGAAAGTTCAGGAACGGTGGCGACAATCGCGATCGCACCTAGCAGAATTGGGTTATCGCGTCGAAGAGTAAGGTGGGACAATGGCGTACAGTGATTTCACCGTCGGTAAAGTCAAACAAGCCTTTGGCCTCGAAACCATCGAAGGCCAACGTTTCCTGCCGGAGCTGTCGCCAATGGATCCATCCCAGGCCCTGGCTGATTTTTTAGCAGAAGCCTTTCCCCTGGCATCCTTATTGAAAAGTGAAAAAGCCAAGTCCGAGTTGTTAATTGCCCCGGTTCTACTGGAGGTACGGAAACTGCTCCAGCGTCAGGTGAGTTTGTTTTCTGGAGAAGAGTTTACGGTGGATGCCCAAGTGGGGTTGTCGGGCATCTGTGATTTTGTTATTAGTCAATCGACAGAACAGCTTGAAATTGAAGCGCCTGTCATTGTGGTGGTGGAAGCTAAGAAGGCTGATCTGAATGTGGGTATGGGCCAATGCATGGCGGAAATGGTTGCGGCCCAGCGGTTTAATCAGGCCATGGAGCGGCCATCTAAGCAGGTTTATGGCTGTGTGAGTAGTGGGATTCTCTGGCGGTTTTTGCAGCTGGAAGGTCAGGTGGTGACGATTGATATGGAAGATCGGTTATTGAATCCGTTGAGTCAGTTACTCGGGATTTTAGTGTGGATGGCTCAGCCGTAGAGATCACAATGACTAGCTGTGAAAATTTTGTCCGTAATGCTTTAATGGCTTGGGGTTAATTGGGCGAACTAATCATAGCTTTTATGAGTTGAGTAATGAGTTTTTTGAGGCGTTCATGCTCTGGAGAGGTGGTTCTTAGTGTCTAGGGTTCCCTTCAGATAGGTTATGCGTCATGTCGGCAACGGAGCGATAGATAGGGTGATAATGCATTGTATTGCTGGCCAGGTCACTCCTTATAAGGTTGTAGTACTTTGCGGCGGCGGGTAGATAATCGCTGAGGCTGAGTAAGGATAGGAGCATTGGGTGAGCACTGGCTTCCACCAGGGATGACTGGGCAATCAGCAGTCTGGGGTAATCCTACTGTAATGGAATTGTAATCTGCTGATGTGTTGTAGTGCTGATACTACGAAGAATCACAGACTGATGTGTACATCTTGAAAACTCAGTAGGGGTTTGTGATGTTTATCGGGCATTTTAAGCTAAGAAAAAAGGTAGGTGTCTAAATTTTCATGAGAAACCGTCATCTCTCTTAGAGAAGTCAGTGTGATACCTTCTACTTTGAGAGATT
>NZ_JADOES010000037.1:89473-130104 GCF_018739885.1 Leptothoe spongobia TAU-MAC 1115
GCTCTTGCCAGTCCTGACTCAGCTGCGTTAACAACGCATCGACTTGGGATTTGCTCAACTCTAATCCTGTAAAAAATTGCATCACCTCACATACACGGTCTAACGATAGACCCACCCAATAGTGCAAATAGGCCACTATCACGATGATCTCGATGCCATATTCACTCCAACTGTTGCGCACACCCGCAATGTTCGGGAGTTCCTGACTCTGCGCTCTAGCCAACAGACGATAGCAGATGTACCTTGCTTTCCCATCGATAATCCGCCAGACATATTGGCGACGACGTTCGACACATAACGAGGGGTCAACTCCGGTTTCATAGACATCTGTCTGCTTATCTACTTGCGTTTGCTTGCTTTGATGCGGGCGTCGTCCCGTCGATTGGTGCCCTCGTTTACTTTTGCCAGACCCCGTGTGCGTGTCCACACTGTAATCGTCCTTAAATATTGGGGGCTTCGACCCTTTCGCACTACCTTGCTGCTCTAAAATGGCCTTTAACCGTTCGTTCTCGCAGGTCAGTTCTTCAATTTGGTGCTGTTGTTCTTCAATTCGTTGCTGCTGTTTTTTGATCTGACGTTCTTGCTCATCCAGACGCATCCCCAGCTGTGTTAAAAGCACAGTGATGTTGTCGGATGTCATCTAACCAATCCTCAGCAGTAGTTACAGGCAATTTGTGAAAACCCTATCATGTATTGCTCTAAGGGCTAGTTTTCTTAAAATTTAGACACCTACGAAAAAAGGATAGAGAAGACTAATTTCTTTAGAGTTATTGTTGGTCTTTCAACCAGATCCTATTGTTTTATGTGTTGTTTACCGGATGATGAATAGTGGTTAAGATGCCTATTCATAAAACTGAAACTGCTAGCAGTAGTTTCTCTTCAAAGTCAGAGTTGTCACATGACTTGCCCTCATCCTATAAGGATCTGGCCCCGTACGAGACTCATACGAATCTACTTAGAGAAATCACTGCTAGCTTTCATCGTTTTCATCAAGCTCGTCAGTTTGTGGATCTCTGTCACAACAAAAGGGATTCGACAGAGTCTGATTTAACAAAAAAACGGCCTTATTTGAAAGCAGATCTTAAAGACTCTTTTAACTCTCAAGAGACTGTGATCCAGCCCGAACAGATAATCTTTGAAGAATCTGATTTCACTGAGGAAAAGTTATCAGCTTTAATAAAATCATATTCTCAGAAAATTAGTGAAACTGTTGGGTTATATCAAGACAAGAAAAACAATATAATTGCATCTAAAGAAACAGTAGCTGAGTTAGAACATGATGTTGAAAATAAAAAGATTGAGGTAGAAATCGCAATAGAAACAAAAAGGTCCTCGATTAAGAAATTAAATATCACGGCGTTTATCTTAATTTTTTATTGGTTTTTATGGGCTTTTGGGTTTGGAGTTGGTTCTTTATGGGGGATATTATTAGCTTATATTACTAATGTTTCAGTTGTCTGGGTTACCTCGGAATTTGATTCGGATTCATCAGGAGATTTATCTCTTCCCGCGCATAAAGGTTGGTTTATTTTTAGGCTCAATAGCTGTTTCAGGGAGGTGGACTAATGCAATGGCCTGTAAGCCTTACCCAAAGCATGTTTCAGAGGTTCTGCGCCTCCTAGGCCAAAACCCTTGTCACTCAAGGGTTTCAAGCGTTTTTTGATTCAGACCTCCCAGAAACCCATATAGAGCCTATTTTTATTGTTTACTGTTTGTTGTGGATTTTCGGATTCGGAGTAGGTCCTTTATGGGGAATATTATTAGCCTCGATTACTTATTTCATTATTTTGTTCATTATTTTTATTTCTCAGGATTTCCTACGTGGAATACAGCATTATACTGACATTAGATGGAACTTTAAAGCGCTCAACGGCAGCAAGAGTGAAATTTCTGGAGCGGAACATAATCTAGATGTAGCAGAACATAGGCTATTGGAAGCTGAACGTGAATTGTCGAGGATAGTAGATGAACAACAGAGTTTTGTGTCTCCTCTTGATATATCAGACGAAAAATCTAAAAATAATCAGCAGTGGCTTCAAAAAATTCAACATGTCAGAGATGAGTCAGTAAAAGCTAAAGTTTTATTGAGTCTTTTTGTTCAAAAAGCGGAAGAAAGATTAAGTCAGACGTATGTAGAATTTCTTGCTTCGTTAGAAAATACGCTAGAACAATTACCTAATTGTCAGTGTTTTTTAAATCGGAATCCAGGAGACTCTTTAGAATCCTCACGGCAAGTTATGGCACATTGGAATAATCCACTCTGGTGGCATTCTAGTGATGGTGGTTATATGCCCAGGTTAGAAGGAATAGCCCCACCGCTGTTGCAAGTGGGGATAGTCACCACATTGGCAACTTTTCGATATTCATATTCCAAATGCCCTGCGGTCAACCTCAGAAAATACGATGATCTGAAAAAGATTCAAGGTGATTTGACATCTGTAAGTGGAATTGATCTAGCACAGTTAGACTTATCCGTACTAGGACGATTACCGTTATTGCTGAATTGTTTGACCCTTCAATCTGAAAGCTTTGCGCAATATCGCGGTCATACGGTTATCTTTTCCAACAACGATTCCACCCGCAGAGCAGCAACAGAAGCCCTAGAATCATTGGCCCTCAGAGCCTTTGCTACTTTCCCAGTGCGTAAACTACAAGGCATCTTTATCGATCCCATCAGTATGGGAAACACCTTTCCCTTTAAGAGCCTGCCAGAAGAACTGCGAGGCAAGCGCACCTTTACCACCAGCAGCGACATCCAAGAAGAACTGCTCAAGCTCATCACCCACACTGAGCAGATGATCCAAAACTACCTCAGCCGTGATTATGCATCCATTGAAGATTATAATGCTGCCGCTGAAGCTATTCAGGAAGCCTATCGCTATCTCTTTGTTGCCGACTTTCCCAGCAAGTTTGATTCCAGGTCGCTAGAATACCTCAATAGTTTGTTAACCAATGGTGCCAGGGCTGGTGTCTATGCCATTATCCACATTGACGAAACCCTGGAAAAACCGCGCAACTTTAACTACGATCTGTTTAAAGATCATTGCAATGTCCTGAGACCCACAGGCGAATTTTACGAAGGTCAACCCCTATTCCGCTATGAAGCGTATAACGGCCTACGGTACGAAGTAACGCTGGATAAACCCCCAGCCAGTGATAAGTTCAACTGTCTTACATCGCTGATTTCTGATGCGTGCAGCAAAGTAAAAGTAGACACCGTACCCTTTACCAAGTTATATCCATCCGACTTTTGGCTAGAAGACAGCCGTAAAGAGCTGCGGGCACCGATTGGTTTAGCTGGAGCCAGAGACCGACTAGAATTTTGGCTAGGACAAAATAGCAGCGGGCAAGAAATTAGT
This sequence comes from Leptothoe spongobia TAU-MAC 1115, assembly GCF_018739885.1. GTDB lineage: Bacteria > Cyanobacteriota > Cyanobacteriia > Phormidesmidales > Phormidesmidaceae > Leptothoe > Leptothoe spongobia. The sequence goes on from NZ_JADOES010000037.1 coordinate 92,833, forward strand.
CAGTCGCTGTTGTTTGGTAAACCAGGTGCGGGTAAAAGCTTTACTCTCCATAGCATTATCAACAGTTTAGCCATGCGCTATGCGCCCGATGAGCTGGAGCTATATTTGTTGGACTACAAAGAAGGTGTGGAGTTCCAAATCTATGTGGATCCAGACCGGGGTGAGACTGGCAGCTCCAACGATGAACTAAGCACGGAGCGAGCGTTGCCCCATGCGAAAGTTATTTCCATCGAAAGCGATCGTGAGTTTGGCCTCAGTGTGCTGAGAAAAATTAATGCCGAGTTTAAACGGCGAGCTGACCGTTGGAAGGCGGTTGCCAATGATATTACCAAGGTGGCTGAATTTCGCGATCGCACCCACGAAACCATGCCCCGCATTCTGGTAGTTATCGACGAATTTCAGGTGCTGTTTGAAGACAATGACGCGATCTCCATGGAGATCAACCAAATCTTCAACACCATCATCAAACAAGGACGTGCCTACGGTGTTCATCTCCTGCTAGCGTCTCAATCTCCTAATATCAAAAACATTAGCCGTAGCGTTTATGACCTGATTGATTTACGCATGGCCATGCAAATGAATCAAAATATAGCTGCAATGGCCCTAGCGGAAGGGAATCTAGATGCCATTGACCTATTGGATCGCCCCGGACGCATTATTTATAACACGGACTTTGGCCGCAAGGGCAGTAACCAGCTAGGACAGGTGGCTGATGTCAACCCCGATGAACGTAAACAAGCCTTGCGCGCAATTCAGCAAGTTGCCAGTGAGCAGAACTACCACCGTCCAGAATCTGACCCATTAGTTCTCTTCGATGGACGGCACCCTACTCGCTTGCGTAATAATAGTGTTCTGACCACATTAGCCAAAGCGCCCCACTGGTTGTCCTCTGCCGAAATCAAAACCCTAATTCAAGAACCCAGCTGGCGCACCAAGCAGTACCCTAGCGTTGCCTGGTTGGGGGAAGCCATGCGTATTGGCGACCATAGCCGTGCTATCTTCCGCCGTCAGCTAGGTAGTAATCTTTTGATAGTGGGCCAGGACGCCGAAGATAGTTACGGTATTCTGGCCGGAACCTTGACCAGTCTGGCCTGTTGCCATCAGCTTCATAAGGTAAAGTTTTATATCGCTGATATGGCTGATGAAGAAGATGCCAGTCTCTATTGGTCTAGCCTAACAACAGATTTTCGAAATACCTTTGAACCGTTCTTTGATATCCAGTTGGCCAAGGATTTTCCAGATAAAGAACGCCATATTTCCACTACTACCACCCTGCTCCAGAACGTATACACAGAGTTTGAACGCCGCACACAACTGCGCCAAGATGATCCAGATGTGTATGATTTCGGCCCCTCCGTATTTTTAGTCTGCGCCTTCGGTACCCTCGATTGCCTCAGTAGCTTGCGCCCCGTGCCTGGCAGACGTGGAGATCCTGAAATGTCAGACGATGCCCAAAAGCTATTGGATATCGCGGCCCAGGGAGCTGAACTGGGTATACATCTAGTTTTGTACATAGAAAACTTAAAAGTCTTGAATCAGCTCTTTGCCACCAAAGAAAGAGCTGCACTGAATCATTTTGGCTTGAGAGTCTGCTTAACCATGCCAGCAGATGATTCTCGTACTTTGCTTGGTGACAATGCTGCGGCTGGTTTACCCAAGCTACGGGCCTACTTCAAAAATGTTGCAGCCTCTAGCCAGCTTGACAAGCTTAAGCCTTATGCCATTCCAACCCAAGCAGAACTAAGCCAATACGGTCAGTTGTTACATCAAAAAAATCAATAAAGGAGAATAAAATGAGCAGTGATATTAATATCGATTTATCAGAGCTAGAACGGTTTATTGAGACCATGCGACAGTTTCAAACTAGAGTTGATGAACAGTTTAAAGTGTTGGAGCAAAAATGGAGTATTTGTGATGAGTCCTGGCAAGGGAAAGCAAAGGATGAATTTCAGCCAGACTTTGAATCAACGACCAGTGTGATCCGTTCAGCCCTGGACAATGGAGAAGATGCACTCAAATTTTTAGAACAATATCGAGATGTGGTAGTTGAATTTGAGGAAGGGAGATAAGAATGGTTAGCTCTTCTGGTCAAACAACATTTAATAGCGATCATGCTCAGGATCTTCTTAACCAATTAGAATCTCTGTATTCAGATATTAAAGTACTCCTATCGACCATGAATAATCACTGGTCGCATCTCAGCGATCAGTGGCACGATAGCCTACACAATGATTTTGCAGAATTCTACAGTGCATTGGCAGGTGCCTATCAAAAAAGTCAGGTAGATCACGAAGAGCAAATCGCAAAATTGCGTGAGCAAATCCGTATAGCCCAAGAAAGACAACAAAAATTAAGTGCCCTGAAGTGATAGAAAATTATGGGTTTTCGTACATCATTTAATCATGCCGATGCGCAAGATTTTTGCTCACAGATTGGCCTACTTGCTGAGGATTTAGAGCGTGAACTCAATCACCTGGAAAACGCTTGGCAAGATCTAGAATCTACCTGGTGCGATCCACAATGTGCTGAGTTTGCTCCAGAAATTGAAAACTTAATTGCCGACTATAAAACTAGTCTCAATGATTTGAGTGAATCTCATTATGTGGTTCTCGGTACGAAGCTTTTTGCAAAAGAAAAATCAGGAGCCTTAGGTACTTTTTTGAAACAAGCCTTAGCAGCAATGGAAATATTACCTGTTGTTACTGGGGTTGGATCAGCTATCCTGGCAAACCAGTACACGACATCTTTAACAGACATGAGATCGCAACCAGAAACTGAACAAATTAAAAAAGAGCCTAAGACCTGCGATCAGTTAGACAATAGCCATGAACTAGTCGAAAAAGCTAATGAGAACCATAAAGAGTTAGGTGATTGGGCCGATCAAAAACGTAAGAAATCTGAAGACGATGCTGATAACGATGCTTTTGAAGCTTCAAAAACGGATGATACCATTGGTGGAGTCCCACCATCTGAATGACGGATCCAAAGGCGAAATAGCCTCTAAAACTCTATGCATTTGGTTTTGCCAGGTTTCTAAACAGTGTGTATTGGGGCTCAAACAACAACTTAACAGTGCCCGTAGGACCATTACGGTGCTTGGCAATAATCACCTCTGCGAGACCTCTATCGGGAGTATCAGGATCGTAATATTCTTCGCGGTATAGCATCATAATTAAATCCGCATCCTGCTCGATCGATCCAGAATTATGGGAAACAATACCATCAGCTAGCCAAGAGGCTGGTCCAGGAACGGTTAAATCATAAACAGGTTCTTCTCCAGTGGGTTCAATCGAGACAATTTCATCCCAAAAAATATGAGAATTTGCAATTTTTCGCAGCTCTTCACTGTCCAGAATCTCAGCGTAACTTTGGAGCATTTCTCGGCTAGGTGCAAACTTAAAATGAGATGAACCACCATAGGATGTACCCCTTAGGGCAGCCATTTGCCGCTGAGAAATACCTTGCTCTTTCATTTTTTGCTTCACCAAATCAAAGACCTGAATCGGGAGAGTGTCCCGATTTGGATTAGCTTTGCCTCGACGCAATAGTTCAGCTTTTGCTGCTATTGCCGGTTTTACCCGAGGTCCAAACGCACCCACTTGATCCAAGAACTTTAGCTGATGATTTTTTCCATAGATGTGGACTTCGTAACAATTAGATTTGGTCCATCGCATCTTAGATGCAATATGTAAACGCAGTAACAGTGCCATAACATCACGGGCTAACTGCTCACTGACGGTCGAGAAAAAGATACTGGCCTTATACTTTTTGCCATTGGGATGGTGGTAATTGCTAATGCAACCATCGGTTGCCCAAAGATGTTTTAGTAAGAGGGCGATTTGATGGTCCGGTAACTGAAAAATTTCGGCAGGAATATGCTTGTCAGCGGATCGTTGATTAAAAATGCCGAGTTCTTTAAGCCAGCGTCCCACACCTGCTGGATGCCAACGATTACCATTACCCGAAATAACTAGTTGATGCCAATTACCTTTTCCAGGATGCCGGTTTACGGTGCAACCAAATTCTTCAGCGGTAGCTTTAACGATGGCACTATTCTCTTCTGATGCTGTTGTATATCGTAGGGGTTGATGGGTGAGATAGCTGCCATCTCCTATAAGATGTCCTAGCAATATGATTCTGGATTCAGGCCATGGTTCTGCGATGGTGGGAGTCATGCGAGGCATATGGTTAGCCACTGCAAGACGTTCACCTACTTTGATGTCTTGTAAACGTTGCCATCCATCAAAGGTATAAAGACGATGCTTATTGGTTGCTTTGAGTTTTCGTCCGCTAGCGGTAGTGATTTCATAAACTGATTTTGTGCCTACTTGCCATACTAAATCAGTTTTTGTCTCAACCAACTTACCTTGAGCATCCATCGCAATAACGTCAGGGGTTTGCCCAACCAGATCTGCTATGGGTAAACGTCTACCGTCTGCTAACCAGACGAGGGTATCTCCAGTTACACATTCTCTCAAGTCGCTCATCATCGGACGCTTGTTAGTTCTTGATTCTACGCCTCGGCTGAGCTGAGAGAGAGAAATAATTGGCACGTTTAATTCTCTGGCGAGACCTTTCAAAGAACGGGTGATTTTGGAAAGTTCTTGTACGCGGTTATCGCTGCTGCCTTCCATCAGCTGCAGGTAGTCGATCAGGATGAGCCCAAGTGCACCGCCATTTTCTGCTTTCAGACGACGACATTTAGAGCGCATCTCAGTCACTGAAATGTTGGGAGTATCATCGATAAAAATGGGAATTTGTGAAAGAGAACTAATAGCATGGCCCAGGGGTTCCCACTCATGCTGGCCAATCCGCCCTGTACGGAGTCGGCCACTCTCAATCCTCGCTTCTGCCGACAGCAGGCGATAGACTAACTGCTGTTTGGACATCTCTAAACTGAAAATAGCGATCGGTTGCTTGTGACCACCAGCGATATTTCTCGCGACATTTAGAACAAAGCTAGTATTGTGAACGCAAATATCATTGGCAACAAAATTGTGGGTTTCAGGGATAGTCAGATCGTACACCTGTTGATTACCCATGGGTTCAATAGCCACAATTTCATCCCAGTAAATATCGCTGGTGGCTAACTGTTGGAGAGGTTCATGTTCTAATGCCGTTGCCAGGGCAGCTAATCGGGGTCGGCTCAAAGCTCGTTTCCCCACGTGGATATTGCTGACATTTGGAAAACCTGCACGAGTAGCCAGACTTTTCCAACTTTCCTCTCCTTTTGCAGCTTTAAGTTCTGTCCAGACAGGTTTGGGAATCAGATCTCTGTTACTGTGATATTTCCGAGTAGAGATAGCTTCTGCTACTTTGCTAACAGCACTTTCTTTACCGAAGATACCGATTTCAGTGATAAAGGTGTGGATTGCGATCGCATCTGTAATATCCAACTGCCAAGCAGGCCGCCTGGTGTCTTTGTATTTCACCTGGCGATGTTTTAATACCGCAACAATACCAAACCGTAACAGCAAATGCTGTACCTGCCGTGCCAACCTTTCACTAACTGTGGCGTAACCAAGTTGTGCTTGGCCACTACTCAAGACGGATGCCCAACCATCGGTAGAAAAGAGACGATTCAGAAATAAAGCCACTTGCCGTTTCGGCATTGTAAACACGACATCAGGAACGTGCTTATCGTGGGCAGTGAGTCCCCATAAACCAAGTTCGTCTAGCCAAGCCGCCACAGGATTTTTCCCTGTCCAACGTAAGGCTTCGTAACCCTTAGGTGCTAGCTGATTAGATGATGATACGTTAAGTGTTTGGCAGAGCTTCTGGAAAGCTTCTCGGTCAGGAGCACAGATACCTAGCTGCCATTGAGTGATCAGTGAAGGACTGACATTAACTAATTTTGCTAATTTCCGACCTGTAATGTCTTCTGTTTGCATTAATGTCCGCAATATTTGCCCAAACTGTTGACGAACCTGGCTGACCTCATGGCTATTAGCGGCAATTACTAGGGAAGGCGCACGAGTATTTTGGGCGGTATCAACACGAACTTTGATCGTAGGAAACTGCATAGCAGCTTCTTTAAAGTCAGTTTGAATCAGCGGATTTACGTTCGTAAAGCTGGGTGAAGTCCCGGTTAAGCAGCCATCCCCAATGAGATAGGCTAAAAGCCTAATCTTGTGGTCAGGTAAAGATTGTTGGCCAAAAACCTCTAACTTTCTAGGGACAGCAATTTTGGCACCAACGCTTAAGCTGCTTAACGGTAACCATCCATCCATGGTCAGATAAGGATGAGTGTAAGTGGTTTTAAGGGTTCTGCCGAGGCGTGTCGTTACTTGAAAAACAGGTTTAATGCCATCATCAACAAAAACACTGGGCTGTGTCGCTTCAAATCGCCACTGGTTACTCAGTGTCAATAACTGAGCTTGACGCTGTTGATAAATCTCTTCAATAGTTTTGAGAGAGCCATCGGTGAGTAGGATCTCAGCATCTGCACTCAAACATTTCCCCATGGCCGGACGTCCAGCGGCGATTATTAGGTCAGAACGCTGAAAGCCCTGGGTCATGGCGTCTAAATCGTAGAACCCACAGGATAGACCGGGCAAAACCATGCCCATGGAGCGTTGTTCGATGTCGTCAAAGGTTTCGGTGAGGATGTCGGATGTCGCTGTGAGTCCTTGCTGTGGTCGATCTTGGGTGATGCCAAAGATTTTTTGCTCGGACTGATCTAGCACCGTTTCGATGGGACTTTCTGTTTCATAGCCTAGTTGGGCGATTTCACCACCGATTTGGATCAGTTTACGACGAGTGTATTTGTCCATGACCAGTTTGGCGTACTGGTCGATGTTGGCAGCGCTGATGGTGCGGTCAAAGAGCTGGGCGAGGCGAGATTGACCACCGGCTTTGTCTAGTAAATTATGATCTTTGAGCCAGGAGGCGACGGTCATTAGGTCTGTTGGTTTTCCTTTGGCCTGTAGCTCTATGGCAGCACGGTATATTTCACGATGACCACCAATGTAAAACGCATCGGGGACCAAAATTTCGGTGACGCGACCAATGGCTTCTGGGTCGAGTAAAATGCCACCCAAGATCGCTTCCTCGGCATCAATATTCTGAGGAGGTAGGCGATCAAAATCTGCTTGAAACTTACGTTCTTGAGCCATGACAACCTTCAGAGGAAACGGTGGGTGTAGCTAAATAAGTTAACTGCATTAGAAAGGGCGTGTTTGTAGCGAAGTCAGGGGTTAGGAATATCAGCAAACCCTGTTACGTCCCTAAAGCTAGTATCGTAGATACCCATATATAGCGTCAAGAAAATTTTAGGTACGCTATTGGTAGAGCATATTAGCGGTATGAACTCACATGTTTGGACAATGCTAGTTTAGTTCATTTGTATTATATCAACTGTGATGGCATGCTGTCTTAGTGGTTCAGATATGCAAAGGTGATTCCGTAAGCATCTTAAGGGATAAGGATTTTATAAGATCCAAAAATTATGTCTGAAGAGGTTTCCATGGCAACCTGTACATCAAAAGATAGAACCTAATTGAGCCCTTATTCCTAAGCACTCTGACAGAATGATTGGCTGTACCAGTGACCAGCTGATGAGAAGACCCTTGATCATCATTGATCAAGGGTCTTGATGGTCTATTACGTTGATCGTTAGTCCTCGACCGTAGAGAGTTCGGTGTTTTTGGCCTAACTACGCAACCCGAAGCTTTAATTCGGCAGTGACTTCACTATGAAGCTTAATGAGTACTGTGTATTCACCCAGCTTGTTGATCGGTGGAACTTCGATGTCGCGCTTATCAATGTCTTTGCTGGTATTGGTCTTGATGAGTTCGGCGACCTCATCAGCGGTGACGGTACCGAAGATAGCGTCGTTTTCACCGACTTCTTTCTTGATAGTAAAGAGACCGATGGTTGCGATCGCAGTTTGCATAGCGAGAGCATCCTGCTTGATCTGCTCTAGACGCTGGCGCTCTTCTTCACGACGGCGCTCTACCTGCTTGAGTACGCCAGGAGTGGCACGATAGCCCAAACCCCGAGGCATCAAATAATTGCGTGCATAGCCAGGTGCTACTTCGACGAGGTCGCCTTCTTTACCTAGCTTGCTAATGTCTTGACTTAGAACTAACTGAACCCGTTTTGCCATAATGATTCTGCTCGGGCCCAGATAAACTTCGCGTACACATTTGGAAGCGGCATCCACCTCTTGAGTGGATTAGGTTGTCAAACGTGTAAACGGTTTATTTGACCCAGTCTCCTTCTTTGACCCGTAATAAAACTAGTGCAGTCTAACATTCTATAGACTCAAGTCCGTCTGAGGCAAATTTAAATCGATGGCGGAGGTTAATGATTGCCTGGATGAATCAGTCGGTGGTCTGATGTCGGTACACATGTGTTTACTAGCGACCCGATAATCAAGGCCTTAGTCAGTACTTAGTAAGGTGTATTGATCATAAATCTGATGAATCCTATTGTTAATTTGTTTGATGCTCATTACGTAGTGCGTTTTGGGGATGCCAGGATGGCTAAAACATATCTTTCATGCCACGAATACGTCCAAACACACGGGCAGGCTCTTGCATTTTTGCCGCTGATTGTAAGGCTGGTTGATCCCATCGCAGAAAGGGGTTAGTTTTTTTCTCGACGCCCAGTAGTGAGGGGACGGTTGCCTGCTGACGTTGTCGTGCTAGTTGCACCTGCTGATATCGATTCTGCAGCTCAGGGTTTTGCCCATCTACGGTCACTGCGAATTTCAAATTATTCAAGGTGTATTCGTGGGCGCACCATACCCTGGTATTGTCGGGTAGCTGCCGCAGTTTGCTGAGGGACTCAACCATTTGTGCCGGTGTGCCTTCAAAGAGTCGTCCGCAGCCGCCTGCAAAGAGGGTATCGCCGCAGAATAGTTCTCCTGGTTCCTGGTCGATGGGGGCAAAGTAGTAGGCGATGTGCCCTCGGGTGTGGCCAGGTACAAAGAAGATTTGGGCGGTGCGTCCACCAAAGAGAATAACATCACCATCATTCAGAAAGACTTTTTGGCCAGGGATGCGATCGCGATCTGCCTCACTGGCATACACAGTTGCGTTAGGAAATATTTTGAGTAACTGTTGGTTGCCACCGACATGGTCCCCATGGTGATGGGTGTTAAAAATAACGGTGAGTTTAGCACCCAGTTCTTCTAACTTTTTGAGGACGGGCTGAGCCTCTGTGGGATCAACGACCGCCGCTCTAGGTCCATCTTGCAGCAAGAAAATATAGTTATCTGACCAGGCATTGAGGCGATGTATCTGCATAGTTGGGGGTGGAACGTTGGCTAATACTAGTATGAAGGAAAGCTTGCCCCTTGGCTGGGTCTGTATTTCGTATGAGGTTATTGACGGGACGTTGTAGGGTGTTGTTAGCGAAGCGTAACGCACCATCTACATGGATTTGAGCTTTGTTCTCTGATCGATTTCCGCAGAAGATGCAGGATGTAAAATTCAAGTCAGACCGTTAATTCTTTAATACCTTGTACCAGCCTATCAATACCTAACGATGCATTTTCTAGAGTGAGGCTACCATAGGAGATTCTCAGATAACAACCATCATTCATCCCGAACGCTTGGCCTGGAATAACAGCGACTTTATACGTGTCTATTAGCCGTTTAACCAAATCTAAGTCTGATAAGTCCGAAGTCACTTTGAGAAAACAATAAAATGCTCCGTCAGGAACCACTACCGTACATGTCGCCGGTAAATCTTGCAGTTTTTGCAGAATACTCTCTCTGACCTTGGCAATGGCGGATACATGCTCAGAAAGATAATTGTCATCAGCGCTTAATGCGCCTAGAGCTGCATATTGAGAAATGACTGGAGGACAGATTAGATTCGTATCTTGTATTTTTAAAATTGGTGGTAATAACTTTTTGGGGATAACCATATACCCAATTCGCCAACTGGCAAATCCATAGGTTTTAGAAAGGCTGAAGAGAGAAATGGTGTGTGGCGTACTGTGGGGAAAAGAGGCGGGTGAGGTATGTTTTACTTGGTTGTAGGTAAAATATTCATAGGCTTCATCACTAATATGATAAATGCCTGTCTCCTGACAGATTTTATTGATTTCTCTCAGGGTAGAAGCATCATAAACGACTCCAGTAGGGTTATTGGGAGAAATTGTCACTATAGCCTTCGTTTTAGGTGTAATTGCTTTTCGTAATTCATCTATTTGCGGATGATAGTTATCATCAGTCTGGACGGGGACAGGATGACAGTTAATCATCCCAATTGCCATCTCATGGTTAAAGTAATAAGGCGTATTTAATATAATTTCATCGCCAGCGTGAGTAATGGCTAATATGGCATTTAAGAATCCCATATTGCTGCCAGCAGCAACGACTATACAATTATCATCTCCAATATTAATTTGGTTATCTTGACGTAATTTTTTTTGGATGCCGCTTAAGAGCTTAGGAATGCCAATGGTTGCTTGATATTTGTGTTCCTGGGGATGAGCTAAAAAATCTTGAATGGCTGCGATTGCAGTATTGGGTGGACTATAGGACACAACACCTTGATCTAACGGGATAGTGCCAGGATTGTTTTTGATCAGTTCTTTAATTAATGGAATGATAGGAGTCTGTATACTTTGCATGCGAGAGTATACGGTACTAGTATTGGCAACCATTCTAAGAATATGAGTACGCTTAAGATAACTGTGCTACTTATATATTATTGGTTGACAAAATGCTGGAGTTGTTAATAAATATGCATGACAGATCCTGTGCAACGCATGGATTGTTGTTCACCTAATGTTTCAGGCAATTGAAGCAACATAATGGTTTATCTCTAGGCACCGAGACCCTGGGTGATTACCTGGCAGTGATGGTGGAGTCCAGAGAGCCAGGAGGAATGATGGGTAATGGCAACTTTCTCACTCCAGTAGGTCAAAGCTTGCTGTCATAAACAGTCTGTTCAAGTTTAATTGATGGCTTGCCACGCTTTTAATAGTTTCACCATCTGATCGTCTAAAACATCTTGTAGCTCACTGCCTCGGATTCCATATTTTTCGTATCGAGCCCAATATCCGTCATTAGATTGGGCAGCTAACTCGATTGCGAACGAATTTGGTTCTTCTTGAGAATTGCTGTGACCTAACTGTAAGGAGTTGTAGTTATATAAGCTGAAAAATAAGCGGTCGGTTTTCTTTTGCCAGATGCGATCGCAATAATTCAATACTGCCGCACTCGGCGGTAGTTCTTGCCAGCCCTTGTGTTGTAACCAGCTGGCTAATTCTGAAAGGCTAGGTGTGTCTGCTACATTCACTTGCATCTGAATCGAACTGTAAGTACTTAAGGAATTTTGAAATAGCGATGCCTGACGTACGTAGTTTAAGCCATAGTCAGGAAAAATACTCTTTCTTTTACAAAAAAAACAGCTAAGTGGCGGATGCCACTAGTTGAAAATACGTATCTATTTTTAGTAAAAAATATCACTTAATCTCTAAGTGAATACATAGAGTAGAGATCCATCTTAGGGGTGTTTGTTAGCAAGAGTCGAATTTTTCTAAAAATCCTCGAAACTCTGCTCTAAAGTTAAAATATCGGTCCTAATGCATAGGTTTACTGACGGTGCTTAACAGTAATTTAGTGGTCTTAGGCGTACGCCTCACTATCTAAGTAGGTAGTCTTGATAACGGAGGGTGTGACCGATTCCCTCTTGATGTCTGCAATATGCGTGATTTAAAGTTTTTGTAGAGATTTGCGACAATATCACCTAATAAGGCTGAATTGTGGAATTTAGGGGGGCTTGGGATAATAAGGATGAAGACGTTAGCCGCCTGGGAGTGATGGCTTCTATGGAAAGCGCTGTTGAATCGATGCGATCAGGTCATTTAAGCTGCTGACGATGGGAATAGTGTAGCGATCGCAAACTACCTCCACATTGCCTTTACGCCAAAAGCCATCAGGGCAGCAAACGACGAGCCTACCGCTGCTCGCAAATAGTCCCAGCTCCAGTAATGTAATTGGCGATTGGGTGGACGGTGAAAAATACATTGCAATCATAGCCGCGTTTTCTTGCGCTTCTAGTTCCCATTCCACTTGACCGCGAAACTGTAGATTTGTAATGGTTTGTTGCCAGCAAGGATCCCACGCATCGCGACGGGGATTGAGCAGGGTTAGATCTTTTGGTTGGAGGGATTGTGCTACATAATCTTGCCAGTTTTCTGCTGTTCCCATTTCAATGGAGCCTGCGAGAAAGACTGTACGTTGATAATCGCTCACCAGACTGAGTGGTTGGGGTGGTTTAATTACATGAACCATATGATGGCTGATCGGACATGCTAGTAAAGACGACGAAGTTCAATTGCATAATCGCCAGTTGATAGCTCATTGTTTACCCTATCCAGTTACGAAAAGAGACCAGCGATCACATCAGCGAGTACTTCTGTCATGCCAGCGGCAATCTCTCCTGTGACCTCAAGGATAACGGTTGCAAGTTCTGGTAAATCCCCCATGGATGTCAATGCTGTACTAGTCACTTCCCCAAGAGATTCCACTATACCCCCAGCCATTTCAGGTGTATCAGCTACAGCTTGGGCACTTCCTTTGATGACGTGACTAGCGGTCTGTGCCATGGCCTGGACTAAATCCGATTCACCCCCCTGAGTGAGAATATCCAGACTACCGTCAACAATAATCTGGCCCACAGTGTCACTGACTAGATTAACGCCAGTGTAATGAGTGCCTTGCGAAATTTGGGCTATCTCAGCCTTAGGCAAGGTGGAGGCAGGCTGTTTCTTAGAAGAGTTTTTGATTTCTGGGAGTGATTGCTTCCAGAGTGAGGTTAACTCTGTTTGATCAAACCAGACGCCTTGGCAACTGTGACAAATATCTAAGGTCAGATCCTTGTGATGTTTGCGTTGTAATGCCTTTGTGCACACTGGACAATGAATTTGGTTGTGCCATCCACAGGTGTCACAATGTTCCAGGTTGCGATCCATTAAGGTATTGCAATCATGGCAATGCATCATCCATCTTCGAGGTTTCTGGCTAATGTGCTGACGAACTTTGGGCGATTGAATTTTCTGGGATTTTTGGACTTCACCTTCATCGAACCAAACACCACCGCAACGGTTACAGCAATCGAGGGTGAGAAATACCTCTTGATGTTGGCGGGTGATTTTGAGCTTTTGCATCGGTAGTCCCGTACAAACGGGACAGTTATACCGAGGTTCGGGCGTGCTAGGCATCGAGCAGATCTCGTGAGGTGTGTTTATTGGGGAGCTGCTTGATGTCGGGGAAAGCATAGACTAACAGTCCCGAGTCGGTCATTTCGATTTCAGCCAATTCTTGTTGGCATAAAGCAATGAAGACTTCATGGGCTACAGCAGAGTCGATGCCTAATTCGGATATGACTTCGATTTCAGTGAGTTTGCCTTGATTGGCTTTGGCTAGTTTGATAATTTCGGCAAAAATTGCTAGGAAACGCCCATGCCTATCCTAACTAAATGGCTATTGCGGGTTTTCCGTGACTGAGCTGATAACTGGATTGGCGTGCCATTGAGCAGTGATGCAATTGCTTGGAACCGCTGAGAATGGTAAAAATAGCACCCATGGACCTGCTGCTTGAGCTCTGCTTCATCGCGAGTCACAGTTCAAGTCAGCTGCTGCGGTTCTGCTAGCGTATTGGAGATTCCCTATGTCGGTTCAAGTCTTGGGTAGGCGTTTTGGGCTCAGGCCATTGCGTTCACTGGGTTATTACCTTGGTCTTTTTAGTCTGTGTCTTGTTTTAGCTATTGCCTGTGGCGGTGGTGGTGATGGAGACCAAGGGACAGCAACCCCATCAAATGGCCGTGTCTCCATGGGGACTACCCTCAGTGCTCGTACATTAGATCCTGCTGATGCCTATGAAATTTTTCCCGGCATCTTGCTCTATAACCTGGGCGATCGTCTCTATACCTATGCACCGGGCACAACGACGCTAGAACCGCAGTTGGCAACGGCCATGCCAACGATTAGTGATGATGGTTTGACCTATACTATCCCTCTGCGTGAAGGGGTAAAGCTCCATGATGGCTCGGATTTTAATGCTGAGGTCATGGCCTTTTCCATTCAGCGATTTATGGATAATGGTGGACGTCCAGCATTCTTGCTCGCTGAAAAAATTGAGACGGTAGAGGCTACCGATGATTATGAACTGACCATTACCCTAAAGCAGCCGTTTGCCGCCTTTACTTCTCTTCTGACATTTTGGGGTGTCACTCCTGTTCCTAATGAGACCTACACCATTGGTGATGCCCAATTTAAGCCTGAAGAATTTATCGGGTCTGGTCCCTATAAGTTGGCATCCTTTAGCAGCGATGTGATCAAGTTGGATGCTAATCCAGACTACTGGGGGGAAATCCCAGCTAATCAGGGGATCGATATTCAGATTTTTACCAGTCCCGCCATCCTGTACAACACATTTCGATCTGGCGGTTTAGATGTGGCCTATCAAACGCTAGATCCCGATCAGATTGCAGCGCTCGAACGTGAAGCTGATCAGGGTGGCTGGAATGTGATTGAAGCCGGTTCTACCGTTGTGAACTACATGTCACTCAATCAAAAGATTGAACCGTTTGATAACTTGAATGTGCGTAAAGCTGTGGCGGCTATGATCGATCGTAATTTGATCAATGATCGGGCTTTCCAAGGTCAGGCAGAACCACTTTATAGTCTGATTCCTAAAAGCTTTGATGTGTATGAGCCGGTTTTTGAAACCGCTTATGGTGACGGCGATTACGAAAAGGCGAAGGGATTTCTTAAAGAAGCAGGGATTACTGAGGCGAATCCCCTTGAGTTTGAGATTTGGTACCCGACGTCTTCGACCACCCGTAGTGTAGTGGCGAACACCCTCAAGGAGGCGATTGAGTCCAAGCTAGCAGGTCTGGTTAATGTTCAGGTCAGCACCGCTGAATCTGCCACGCTGTGGGAGAACGTAGAAAATGGCATTTATCCCAGCGTGTTAGCTAATTGGTATCCAGACTATTTTGATCCAGATAACTTTGTACAGCCGTTCTTGAGCTGTAGCGAAGGTTCTGTAGAAACCCTGTGTGAGAAGGGGGCAACCCAGGGGAATGGTTCGTTCTATTACAGCGCTAAGACCAATGATTTGCTGACTAAGCAAAGTGCTGAATTGGACGAATCTGTTCGAAATGACTTGTTTCAAGATTTGCAGCAGGCGATGGTGGATGATGTGCCCTACATTCCCCTCTGGCAAAACAAGGACTATGTCTTTGCTGCCTCAGGTGTCGGTGGCGTTGCCATTGAACCAAACCAGCAATTTTTGCTATGGCAAATCAGTAAATAAATGGTTTGGGCCAATCCCATGTAGGGGTGTGCCATGGAACGCTCCTACATGGGATTAGATTGTTAGATATGGGGGAAATAAATGTCATCTCGCGCTAATGCGCTGCGCTACTATGTGCTGTCGCGACTCATGCTTGCACCGTTAATGATCTGGACGATCACGACGGTGGTCTTTTTGCTTATGCGGGCAACCCCTGGGGATCCGGTTGATGCTTTGCTGGGGCCACGGGCACCCATTGAAGCCAAGGAGGCATTGCGATCGCAACTGGGTCTTGACCAACCCCTCTTCTTTCAATACCTGGATTATCTAGGGCACTTGCTGCGATTTGACCTGGGTAGCTCTATTGCGAGTCAGGGGCAAACCGTGTGGCAAATTATTGGCGATCACTTTCCTGCTACGGTTGAACTCACGATTTGTGGCCTGACTGTAGCGGCGATTGTCGGCATTACTGTTGGCTCTATTGCGGCATCCCGGCCCAATACACCTATTGATGCTGGTGGACGGCTGTTTGGCATTCTCACCTATGCCACACCCATGTATTGGTTTGGCATGATTTTGCAGCTGGTCTTTGCTGTGAAACTGCGGTGGTTTCCCATCGGTACCCGGTTCCCTCTCATCCAAACACCCCCTGATGGTCCAACGGGTCTGTACCTGCTCGATAGCCTACTCCATGGCAACCTATCTCAGTTTGGGACATCCCTCTATCATCTAGCATTACCTAGTCTGACCCTAGGAATTTTGATCAGTGGTGTGTTTGAGCGGATGGTGCGGGTTAATCTCAAGCAAACGCTCCGGGCTGACTATGTCGAGGCTGCAAGGGCCCGAGGTATTCCCGAGTTTCGCATCATCACTGTCCATGCCCTCAAAAATGCTTTGATTCCAGTGATCACCATTCTGGGGCTAACCTTTGCCTCCTTATTGGGAGGCACGGTGCTCACAGAGGTCACTTTTTCTTGGCCTGGCTTAGCCAACCGCTTTTTTGAAGCTATCTCACAGCGGGATTACGAAGTAGTGCAGGGATTGATGACGTTTTTTGGCACGATTGTTGCGCTAGTTAGCATTGCCATTGATATTCTCAATGCCTACGTCGATCCCAGAATTCGATACTAAGGAACCTGCAACCAATGACTACAATGTCCAGCATGATCTCTTCAGTCAGGGCTGGATGTCTGTCAATGCTGCTTTTGTATCTCTGTATGATTCAAAACATTGAGTTTTGCAATGATCTTTAAAGTAGGCTGCTATCAAAATTGATTGTGAATTGTTACGTTTGCATGGCATCCCTGCATTAGCCGATGGCTCCAAAGCAACCCGCGAACCGTGTCAGCAAGGATAGCGATTTCCTATGATGCTGAAATATATCAGTGAGTTCGCTTAAATTTTGCTGCTAAAGCTATGATTAGTGAGGTCTTGGTTATGATATAAGATGCTTCCTAATCTTGGTGCTATAAACTTACAGGGCTGGCGACAGCTGATCTGTTGCTTGGCAACTACTAGTATGTTCTGGCTATTGTCGATTGATGTTGCTTCAGCACAATCGTCAGATTGTAGCTTTTTCATATCTCCTCAAGATTTCAACACCTTTGAAGGCAGTGATGACAGAATTGTCATTGGACAGGTTAAAGAGCGTCCCTACGTTGTTCTCTTAACCCATGATATTCAAGATAATTTACCCGCTATCCGGGCTTGCATTCCAGATGCATTTTTAACCTCCTCAAGATTAGGTCGTTACATTAATATTGCATCTTTTCGGAATTATCGCGATGCCAATGAATTAGTGAACCGGATTGAGGATTATCTCGATGTTGATGTTCGATTAATACACTATAGCCGTTTAGGTCGATAGCCATTCTTACTAAGAGACTTCAGCCAGGTGTAGTAACTCTATGTGCTTGTAATCAGAGCGTTTCGGCCAAATGGCCTGAATCCCCAGGCCATTGTAATGACCAAGAAGATTGTTGAGAAAAATGCATGTCATGATGATGTCAGTAATCTGTTCACAGTATGTGTTTAAGGGCCTTTAAAAGATGATTGGGCTAAATTGCAACATACTATCTCGTTCTTTGCGTCCGCAGCATTTTGCCTGGCTACTTGGTTGTGCGGTGATGACTGTGGGACTTGCTTCTGAGACAAGTGCTCGTCCTCTCTCTGTTCGTGTAAATCGATGGCTAGAATTACGCAATGCTAGTGGTACTGTTGACTTTCTTCAAAGTGGGCAATGGCGTCAAGCTCAGGTGGGTCAACGTTTAGGCTCTGTTGGTGATGGCTTACGTACGGGGGCAGGATCGTTAGCTAGACTGGCTTTAGATACCCAAGTCGGATTTGTTACCGTTTCTGAAAACACTACATTTAGTATTACTCAGTTATATACTACTCCCCGAGGCGGCAAGGTGACTGAGCTCGATGTACCTCGTGGTCAAGTCAGATTATTTGTCAGACGTTTTACTAATCCAGATTCGAGTTTAGAGATTCGTACGCCAGCTGGTGTCAATGGTGTACGTGGAACAGATTTCGGTATCGCTATTCAACCTAGTGGTCGTTCATCACTCGCTGTGGAAGAGGGCAGTGTGGCATCGTCTGCTCAGGGTGAGTCAGTAACAGTACCAGAAGGGTACCAAAATTATACGATTCCGGGACAGCCTCCTTCTGAGCCGATGCCGATTACTGAAGATCCGAACTTAAATATTCTGAGAATTGAGAGTCAGCGTCGTGATGGTGAGGAAATTGTATTCCTAGACGGTGCAACCTTTTTTGTTAATTCACTTGTTATTGAAGGTGTCACTCAAGAAATTATTGCTGATGAAGATGATGAGCAGATAGGTACCTTTTCATTAGAGGTTCCACTACCTGCAGATAGAAGCAGCATTGAGGTAAAAGTGATTACTCCTCTTGGCAAAACGCAGATCTATGATGTGGTCTTTCGCTAGTTGTCGTAAGGTTCTAAGACGATATGAACCTCTGTTTCCAGGTTTACTGGTCAGTGGTGTAGTGGTGGCTCTGTCATCGCTAGGTACATTCAAATATCTCGATTATCCAGCGTCTGATGTCATCACTCGCTGGAGAGGGCCTCAACCCTGGAGTGAAGAGTTGTTGGTGATTGATATCGATGATGCTACCGTCACACAGTTAAGGCAGTACCCACTATCACGAAAATACTACGCTGATCTATTACAGAAACTTATTGAGGCTGATAATCGCGTCGTTGCCTTTGATATTCTGATGTCAGAACCTAATCAAGGCGATGAACTTTTAGCTGGTGCGATGGCTGAACATGGTGGGACCATTTTAGCGACTACTCTTGATAAGAACGAACAGGCGCTAGATCCGGTTTTATCCTTACGCAAAAATGCACGGGAGATTGGACAAATTGACGATAGTCACGACTTTGATGGTATTACACGTCGTCACCGACTTTCCATTGCTAACAGTCTTTCGTTAGCTGCTTCTACTGCGGCTATCTACAGTGCAACAGCAGCTCCTATTGCCCTTCCGAAGTTACCCAATAATGAGTTGTTGATAAACTGGCCAGGTCCTGTTGAAGATGTCTCTAAATCGCTGGCTCATGCTAGTCTTGTGGATATTCTAGATGATAAGATTCCTGCTGAGAGAATTCAAAATAAGATTATTCTGGTGGGTGTTAGTGCTAGAGGTGTCGATCGAGACATCCGTACTCCTTTTGATAGTGACCCAGTAGATGGCATGTATGTCTATGCTGCTGTATTACATAATCTTTTGCAAGAAAATTGGCTACGTCTTCCTAATCAGCCTCTAATTCATATTTTTCTGCTGTTGATGGGACCTTTGATTACGTTATCTCTTCAAGGGCGTTCATTTTTACGTCAAATGAGTCTTTGGATTGTGGGCGTGAGCCTTTGGTTAGGGGTGTGCTTTGGGGCTCGTTTTCTTAATTATGCATTACCTGTGGCGACACCGATTGTCTTACTTAGTCTTACAGAGGGGCTAATTATCTTTACTGATCGCTTGCGTAGTAGCGCTATTCTTCAAGCTCGTAATGAGTTTTTGGGTACTATGAGCCATGAGCTACGCACACCGCTCAATGCCATTATTGGTGTCTCTGAGATGATGCAGGAGACTCACCTTGATCCTAGGCAGCGAGAGTTTAGTGAGACTATTCAGAATAGCAGTCAGGCTTTGTTGGCATTGATTAATGATGTGCTTGATTTTTCTAAAATTGAAGCTGGTAGACTTGTATTAGAGGAGCATCCTGTTAATCTCCGTAACTCTGTTGAGGAGAGTTTAGATATTGTTTCCACAAGGGCAGCTAACAAACCGTTGGATCTTGTCTATATGGTCGATCCAAAAACTCCTCCAGTGATTATTAGCGATCCGATCCGATTGAGACAAATTTTGCTCAATTTATTGAGTAATGCGGTTAAGTTCACCGAGAAAGGTGAAGTTGCTGTGATCGTGCAACCTGCTCCCAGCGATGACTTTGGGACTCCAGTCACTCGCTGGACTCATCCTTCTGAGCAGTCAATTTTGTTACTTTTTGCGGTACGAGATACTGGGATTGGTATTCCAGAAGATCGGATTGCCCAAATTTTTGAACCGTTTCGTCAAGCGAGTACGTCTACGACTCGTAAATATGGTGGTACAGGTCTAGGATTAACGATTAGCAAACGCCTGGCTGAAACTATGGGGGGGCGTTTATGGGTTGAAAGCACACTGAATCAAGGTAGCAGCTTTTTCTTTACTATTCGTGTCCAAGTCGATCCTGTTACTGCTCAGCCAGAACGCCCTGAAGCCCTGAAAACCTGGGCTAATCAACGGATGTTGGTAATTGATAAAAATAGTACGCGACGTACAGGATTAGGTTGGCAGTTGGAGGCTTTAGATATGGAGCCTATCTTCACCCGTAGCGTTGCAGAAGCATTATTACTAGTACAGCAAGGTCAGCAGTTTGATGGGGTGATTTTGGATGCTGCGATTACAAAAATCGATAGTATGAGCGCTATCGAATCATTGCGACAAGCAATGGGTAAACCAACAATGCCGTTAATCGTTCTGGCGGACATCCAGGAAAATTTTAGTCAAGATGAACGATCTGATATGGCGATTGTTTGGAAACCTATCAAGCAGGCTGCTTTATATCGGGCGTTGATGCATATTCATCCTCAGGCGGTTCCTAGCCCGGCGACACTGTCACCAGATACAATTAGCGACGATGAAAGGTCAGCTCCCAGTTTGAAGGTGTTGATTGCTGATGATAATCCTGTCAACCAGCGGGTCGCTCAGCATATGTTGCAGTTGCTGGGACACCAAGCTGATACTGTTGCCACAGGAGGTGATGCGATCGCAGCTGTCGAGCAAGGTGGATATGATGTGGTTTTGATGGATATGCGGATGCCTCAAATGAGTGGGGTAGAAGCCACTCGCCGTATTCGTCAGCTGGGTCCCAATATTCCTCAACCGTGGATTATTGCGATGACGGCCAATGCTAGCTCAGAAGATCGCGATCGCTGTCTCAAAGTAGGTATGAATGACTATGTCAGCAAGCCTATCCGTCGTGATAGTTTGTCTCGCATGTTTCAGAATATTGAGAATCCGTCTGAGTCCCTAACCTGATCCAACACCCCAGCCGAATTCATTCAACCCGATTAAAAATGGACAATCGTGTCGGTGCACTCTCCTTGTGGATGTCTTTATTAGGATGCGCTTTAGGAATTAACCAACTGACTGGAGCGCTGCTTAATTTTGTGTTGGACCACGACTGATTCTGCATCTTCCATGGACCTGACTCGTAACATGTTATGGAAAACATTAAATTGGTATGTCATCGCATTATCTATATCCAATGCTGTTAACCAGCCGCTTTTAGGGTGGTAAGCTCCTGTGTCGATATCAAGCCACCCAGGACCTTTGGCGATGTCTCCAGGTTCAATGCCGGGTAGGGTAAAGGTTATGGTATGACCCGTGATAATGATTTTGTCAGTAAAGTAAGGCTGCTTATGGCTATGGAAACTGTCACGAATCCAACAGTATTCATGACTAGTTTGTTCAGCTAGAGTGCGCTGGGGATTTAACCCGGCATGGACTAGCCAAATATCACCCAAATCGAGATAGAAGGGTAAATCTTTTATCCAATGGAGATGGTCAAATAAATCGTCGACGCTAGTATAGCTGGAGAGAGTAGATTGACCGCCGCTATAGAGCCATCCTTGAAAAGCTGGCATGTGGGCTTCACCGTTGGGAAAGGCTTCAAGCAACAGCTGCTCATGGTTGCCCATGACACACTGGTGATGGTTTTGCCGCACATAATCAACGACTTGTCGACTCTGGGGGCCCCGGTCTATTAAATCCCCAACGAAGTATATTTTATCTTGGAGATCGGGGTTGACTGCTTCAATTAGCCGCATGAGCCCGTCATAATGGCCATGAATATCACCAATAAAAATACGACGGGTCATAGCAGTTGTGAATGTGAAGTGAAGAGTGTTGACTGGGTTAGTTTCTCGGATGGGGTATCACGGAATAAAATAGTGCGATTGCACGTTTACCTTAATACATGCTGCTTTAGTATGCCTTTTCCATACCTAGAGGCAACACTTTTATCGGTCGGGTTTTCCAATGCTTTAAGTAAGGTTTACAACAGCAATAGAACTTACCTAATAAATAAGTTTAGTAATTGTATTTAGTACCTTGAGGAACTTGGGCAATTACTAACTCATAGATAGCTTTCATTTAAGCTACTAGGGGTATTCAGTATTATCCCGGATAAACCATTCTAGTCACGTTGACTGATTTTCATCAACTAGCGTTTCATTGGGGGCGATGAACTCAAGGGTTGTCATCTGTCAATAAGTACGTTTCTTTTAGGTATCCCTGTTTTAGACTCAGATGCTTGATTACTGATTGCTATCAGCTAGTGGTCTACCGTCCGGGGCTTCTAGTATGAAACCTGCATCCTGCACCATGGCATAGTCCTGGGCCGCACTTTGACCGGCTGTGGTCAGATAATCACCGACAAAAATTGAGTTCGCTGGGTAAAGAGCAAGGGGCTGTTGCGATCGCAAATGTACTTCTCGTCCACCTGCAATCCGAATTTCTTGGGAAGGAAGTAAAAAACGAAATAGACACAAAATTCGTAGACACCGCTGGGGCGTTAGTTCGCTACGACCACTAAACGGAGTACCATCGATGGGAATTAAAAAATTCACCGGCACACTAGTAACATTGAGCTCCCGTAATGACTGAGCTAAGTTAATAATGTCCGTATCGGATTCGCCCATACCTAAAATGCCGCCTGAGCAGGTGGTTAAACCAGCGGCTTGGACGGCCTTGACTGTGGCTAAGCGGTCCTGATACCCATGGGTGGTGCAGATATCATCGTGGTGGGTTTCAGCTGTATTGAGATTGTGGTTAATCCGATCGACCCCTGCCGTCTTGAGCTGATGGGCCTGTTCTTCATTTAATAGTCCCAAGGTGGTGCACACCCGCATTGGATACTCTGCTTTAACTGCGCGTACCGCATCTAAAATTTTCTCAAATGTATTGGGTGTAGGTGTGCGGCCTGAAATCGCCATACAAAAAGTACCGGCCTTGAGCTGATGGGCACGGTCAGCAGCGGCCAAAATGCGGTCTTGGGCCATTAACGGATACTTTTCAATATCGGCTGATGAAATTTTAGATTGTGAGCAATAGTGGCAGTCTTCAGGGCACAGGCCACTCTGAGCATTGAGCAAGAAGTGTAACCGTACCCGATTCCCCCAATAGTGATGACGGACGCGATAGGCCGCTGCTAGCTGGGCCAACAGTTCTGTATCGTCAGCCTGCAGCACCCTAAGCGCATCTTTGTGGTCCAGCTCTTGACCAGCAAGGGCCTGCTCAGCAAGCAGATTCCAATCAACTGAGGTGGGTACAGCTTGAATCATTCTAAGGCTCCTTCTCACAATGGGCACAGCGTTTGCCATCCTCTACGGTAATACGAGATGGCCGTTTCGAGGAAAAGCAGAGAAAAGGAGCTGCAGGGCTAGAGATGTATGAAGATTAGGTGATGGGTTGTGACTAGAAAGGTTGCTAGATGGGTGGTTGTGGGTAAATGCCATTGACCTCACAACCCTTAGCTCCTAACCCTTAGCCAGTCACCTGCTGAGCAACGGCAACTAATCTTTGACCGTAAAGATTTGCTGACTCTAAATCACCCGGTTCCACTTTGGCGGGAGCACCGCTCATGTCTAGATCGCTCTGGCCCATCACTCCCATAAATGAGCCGAGTCGATTGACACCAGTTTCAGGATTGGGCATCTCTGAAGAACCGACCCAAATCATGCTGTGCTGTGCTGCATTGATAGCCATATACAGTAATGTCCCCTGTTTATCTCCACTGGGAGAGCCGGAGTGGGTAAAGCCCCCTGCAATCTTGTCTTTCCAACCTTGTTGAAACCAGGTGGCACTAGCTGCATCAATGAAGCATTTAAACTGACCGGCAATGCCTCCCATATAGGTGGGAGAGCCAAATGCAATGCCATCGGCTGTACTCAATGTGGCAAGGATGGCGTCATCTTGCCAACGACCATTGACGATTTGTTCGCCGGTGATTCGCAGTAAGTGAGGCGTACCTCCAGCCGTTTCCACTCCCTTGGCCAGTGCTTCGGCCATCTGATGGGTGTGTCCTTGGCCGGAAAAATAGACTATTGCGATCGCAACCATAATCAGATTGAGAAACAACTGATCCAAATTTTAAGTTCAAAAAACTCGAACTAACAGATGGTGATGTCATGGTTTCTTGATAAATTTGCTTGCAAGCGATACTCAGAGATGTGCATGCAAATTTGTTTCATTAAAGGTAACAACCAATCGCAAGGGCTATGGGCGAAATCCTCTGTATTTGGGCGTCACAGGATACGAATATGGTCTGCATAAGCCTTGCCCTCGGTGATATGGGCAGTTACTTCTACTTCCATCCCTCGCTCTAGTTGGACAAATACATCGTCACCAATATATTTTTTATGAAAAATAATATCCTTTGAACCATCATGGGGAGCAATGTAGCCGTGATGGTTATTTTTTTTGAGCTTAAACAACAATTTCACCACACCGTTCTTTTTGATGGAGTCAGGTATCTGAATAGGAGGGATGGGAGAGGTGACAGATGGTGGTGTTGATGGGATAGACGCTTGAGTTGTTTGCTTCTCTATGAGATAGCTAGCAGGTGGACTGGTGGGTGATATTGGTCCCTGATTTATGTTGTTGACATCGATTGTAGGAAGCTGACTATTGTCTGTACGGAGGAGATTTAAAGCTTGATCAGGGGAGGTTTTTGGTGAATGTGATACAGGTTTATCTTCCTGGCTGATCTTGTTCTTGAGTGACAGAGTGGCCTCTGTTTTGTAGAGTGTTGGGCTTGCAGCTGTTTGATCGTGTGGATGAGAGAGTTGATGGCTGAGACTCTGAACAGCCGGGCTAGGAGAATATTTATAGTCGCTTAATAACACCCTAAAACTTGAAGGATTGTTTGCCCGGTTAGATGCTGGATTTAGAGGAGCCCTGGGACGTGTTTGAGCAGATGGACTATTGTTATTGGGCTGGGGGATAGGCTGGGGTAGGTGCTGGTTGCCTGCTTGGTTGCCTAACTGGTCAGCTGTTGGAGACTCTTGAGGTGAATAGGTGGGAATCCGTTGATTGTTGACTTCAGACGGCGGTAACTGCCGACTCAGTGTGGGAGGATGGGGATGTTGTTGGCTGCCATTGCTGTGACCTAGTAACTGTCTCAACCAGTGCAAAAAACGCTGTATGAGTCTTTTTGCCATGCTATCTAAGCCATAAAGTCATTTACTTATTCTACCTTTGCTATGGAGTTTCCTAAATGTTTTGCGATATAGTGCATAGCAATTAAGTTTTCCTCTAGAGAGAAGAAAACTTGTATTATGCTAGCCTGCGATTGCCTACTGTTTTTTAGACTTCGCCCCAGCCTGGTTGCAGGCGTTTCATGATCGGACTATAGACTTTGAAATATGCAACTGAGCCCAACTGTCGCATGAGAGCTTTGGAGGATGTGTCGGCTCCCATACAGCGTTGACAAATGGGATTAGTGACTTTGAGTTGATTAAATCCTTGCCGGAGACCACAGGCTGGTTGCTGACTATCTAAAATCTCAGAGAGGGAGTGGTGTTTCAGGTTTCCGAGGGGTATCTGTCCATCGTAGTCTTTGCAGCAGGGAACGACTGTACCATCGTATAGAATTCCGGCTTGATCGGATGTGCCGTTGCAGTAGCCAAACTTAGCAGGGATCACTTGAGTGCTTTCTACATTTCCCCAACTGTCTAGGGGAAATGTTTCTAGAGCAAGCTTGGGGGTTAATTCAATCACTTGCCATCTACCAGGTTTGTGTCGAGCGATGCGTTGACGTAGATCATCATCACTGGGACGTTCCTTGCACCCTTCTAGGAGTCGGTCTGCCCAGGCAGTGAGTTCTTGCTGCATTTGAGCCTTGCCTTCGACCACATGCATTTGCTTGTGGGGGACTAAAAATGGATGGGGCGTGGTGTCCAAAAACTTGAGATGCACGCGAGTACTGGACTGAGAATCGGCCAGGTTAGCTTGGACGTATGCAGTGATGCCATCAAAATACTGTTCAGGTTTTAGATTGGGTGGGGCCCCACGAATAATAAATGTGTTGGGATCGGGGGTTTGTAGAGAGATAGTAACCTTCGGGATGCCTGAGCTGATGAGCTGTTGTCGATGGCTTGGGCGGATATGAAACGTGCTGCCATTAGTGGTGAGGTGTAGGTTGAGTCCCCGCTCTAAGGCCATATCAATGGCTTTGAAAATATGGGGATAGATCAGCGGTTCTCCCATCAAATGAAAGGCCACGATCTTCGCTAAATTTTGCTCAGAGATTTCATGCAGGGCTTTTTCTAAGAGTTGCAGATCCATATGGCCACGCTTACGTTCCATGATGGCATCCGGGCAAAAGTCACATTTGAAGTTACATACGTTGGTTACTTCTAGGTGGATGCGTTCCAGGCGATAGCTGACCATTGCAAAGGCGATTTTTAGAGGATCATTATAAAGTCGCCTCAGCTTAGCAGTGGTGTGTGAAAGTTAGCTGAGAAGTTTGTAGGGATGTAAACGAATCTGGACTATGGCTACGGGGATCAAGGGGCTTTGGGGTAAGGAGATTAAGCTTTTTGGGAGAGTCCTGATAGGGGGCAAAAGTTGGCTCTAGCCTGAGGAAGAATCTTTTTTAGGCAAGTTATGACTGTATCGACAGCGACAGATGATTTGAAGGCTCTTTCTGAATCAGATCGGATTGATTTGCTCAAGGGTTATGCTGAGCAAGACGCTATTTTTGGGAGTCCTAATCCTCGTTATAAGCAGTGCAAGGTCTATTGCGATCGCTACCTCAATATCCGCGTTCAAATGGTGGGTACCGATGGTCTGACCGATGCCGATTGGGATTTGACCATTTTTTAACCCTTAACAGGCCAGTTAGCCAGGGGCAAGCGGGCGTAAAATTAGCATCACCGCTCCTGGCTAAACATAATGAACGAGAATGCAGCTGTTTTAGATCAAGCCGTCACGGCTCAGCAGACAGGCTCTTCTATGCCTCCCAAGGCCTCAGATTTAGTCACCACCCTACAGGCTACAGAAAAGAGCACCAAAACGAACTATGTCCTGAACGATCTGGCGGGCACCTGGCGTCTATGCTTTATCACGGGTACCAAAAAGACTCGTCAAAAAGCAGGTGTAGCCCTGGGGGCAGGTCGTTACTTGCCTAAACTGATCAAGATTCAGCTGGAGTATCAGGCTAGCAGTGACGATCGGGGGGTAGTTCACAACTCCGTGGGGTTAGGGCCGCTGAAATTAGCGTTAACAGGACCGGTTAAATTTTGGTCAAAAGCTCGGTGCCTAGCGTTTGACTTTACACAAATGCAGGTTTCCATGGGTGGTTTCACCGTTTACCAGGGACGCATTAAGCCGGAGGAAGCTAACCAAGAGTTTTATCAGCAACCGCTTAAGGAGCAAGCGTTTTTCAAATACTTTTGGGTGACAGAACAAGGGATTGCCGCCCGTGGACGAGGCGGTGGGTTAGCTCTTTGGTATCGCGAAGAAGGCTAAACGCAAAGAAACCAGGCTTTTCAAAAAAGCCTGGTTTCTAACGTTGGTTCAAACAGCCCGGTTTCTAGCGAACAACGCCGCGAGCAGGGGCCATATCAATGGGCTTCATGAAGTACAGCTGAATCATTTTCACACCAATAGTGGCGATGTGAGGAAGCTGACGGAGCAGCTTCAAAGGCTTAGGCTGTTCAGCTTTGCCAATCTTAGAGACTTCCAAGCTAGCATCGGATGCGGTATCCAAATGCTTGAAGAAGTCAGGATGCTCCACATTGAGCATGATGGGGAAGACCTTCGCGGCAGACTCATTGGTCTTCTTAATCACGTGAATGTCATATTCACGGGCATCTAGACCTAGAGAGGCATAGAAGCCACTGCGCTGAATATCATTCAGGAACATGGTGGCGAATACGGATAGCAGGAAGAACCGACACCAGAGCTTAGCTTTCCAGTCGTTTAGGAACTGGGGCTGGGCCTTCATGATGGCGGAGAAGAAATCACCGTGGCGGTTCTCATCCTGACACCAGTTCTCAAAGAACTGGAAAATGGGATAGATCCGGTTCTCGGGATGGGAATCCAGGTGACGGAAAATAGTGATGTAGCGCCAGTAGCCAATCTTCTCAGACAGGTAAGTGGCGTAGAAGATGAACTTGGGCTTGAAGAAGGTATAGCTCTTGCTCTTGGTCAAGAAGCCCAGGTCTAACTGCAGGTTGAAGTCGGACATTGCCTTGTTCAAAAAGCCTGCGTGGCGAGCTTCGTCGCGGGACATCAAGTTAAAGCCTTCAGCTAGAAGAGGATTTTTGTCCTTGAGACGACGACCTAGTTCTTTGTAAAGCAGGAATCCAGAAAACTCAGCAGTACAGGAACGCTCTAAAAACTCAATAAACAGTTCTCGGGTTTTACCATCAATGTGCTCCCAAGACTGGTCAAACACATCAGTCCGCACGAAGTGGTGGCGGTTATAGTCTGCACGAAACTCTTCGATGATAGCTCGTACCTCATCCTCATTGACGGACATGTCCATTTTGGCCATTTCGTCAAAGTCAGTGGTATAGAAGCGGGGGGTGAGGAGCGTGTCCTTTGAAGGTGCCTTAACCCCAGGCCGCAGCTCATCAAGTTGAGTATTTTCCTGAGGTTTCCTTAGGGAATCTACCATGAGTCCTCTATCAAGATATTTATGGTCAACGCGCTATGAAACCGCATTATTAATTAAACCTTGCCCACGTCCAGAACTGGAGTTTTTCCGTAGAAGAAGCTACAGGTTTCAACTTGGACGTGGTTTATGTCGGGCCAGTCAATCGATAGAAAACTGGCATCGTACGTGGATATTAGTCTACCAAGGCTGCTCACTTCGAGCAGCCTGTAGGTAACGAATAGGTTACATTTCGCAATGTTTAAGAGAGCGATAAATGTAGGGTGGGCACTGGCCACCATTGCGACACACATTCTGTTGGCCTAGCGATCTACATCGGTCGAAGCGGGTTCTTCCATTAATTCATCTGGATTTTCGGTGGCTGCTTCCTGCTCTTCTTTAACTTCTTCGACTGCTGCTTCGATGTCTTCGTCATTAGCGACGGGCTCGTCTTCATCAGGTTTTCCGTTGGCAGCTTCATGGGCGGCAAGTTCTGCCTCTGCCCTTTTCTGTATAGCTTCGTGACCCAGTACACCTTCATAGGCATAGCGGTTGTAGCCACCATTTTCGACAATGGCTTGGAGATAATCCACCCGGTCTTGGGGGGCTGGGTGGGAGGCTAGCCAGGGGATAACTTGGCGGTCGCCATAGCGATTGTCTAAGGCCAGCATGAGACCGTGCATGCCATCGGCGGCATAGCCACTAGACGCCAAAATCTGGGTGCCGACGATATCGGCCTGCCGCTCCATCTGGCGAGAATAACCGGACACAATGGCATTGGTGACTAGGCCCGGTAAAGGCAAGTACTGGGTCAGACTGGCGGTGAGGTTGCCTCGGGTCACTAGCTGAAACCCATGGGATAAAACCGCATGGGATATTTCATGGCCTAGCAGACCGGCTAATTCTGCTTCGGAGTCTGTGTCAAGAATGGCTCCAGCATTGACGAAGATTTTGCCACCGGGTAAGGCAAAGGCATTGAGTTCTGGGTCGAGGACGACGTCAAAGGTGTAGTCAAAATCATCTCGACCGGCGGAGGCGGCGAGTCGATTGCCGATGTCGCGTACATAGGCGAGGGTTTCTTCGTCCTCGGAAAGGGGCAGTTGTTTGCGGGCTGAGTTAGCGACGGATTCTCCGAGAGATTTTTCGCCTTGAAGTAGGATGATGCTGGAGTTAAGGGCCGTAAATGGACCGTATAGCCCACCGGTCAGGATATAGCCTGCGGCTCCAGTAAAAATGTTTGCGATCGCATTATTCCGAATGCGGGCATTAGTCGCAGACTTAAACCGATCCAGATTTTCATCAGCGAGGCCAGCATATCGCTCAGCCTCAGGATGGTCGGCATTGAGTAAGGAAAACTGCCGCGATGCAATAGAGGCCTCGATCCATTCTTCCTGGGTCATCATCAGCTCAATCTGGGCACTGAGCAAATCCGGGTCATAGGGGTAGAGGGTGAGGGCCTTTTCCAAGACCATCTCAGCATCATCGACACGCTCGTAAGCCTGTAGCCGCTCGGCATAACGTAAATGCCCAGGAATAAAGGCTGGGATCTCTTTAGTCAGTAACCCAAGGGGTACTAATGTTTGGGACTCTCGCCCAGCTTCAATTCCACGGGTAGACTCACGCCAGTAAACTGCCCCTCCGGGCGATAGCTGCTCCGGGTCAGTGAAGGGCTGGGCCGGGATGTCTTCCAGGTCCTCCTCATCTCGCCAACCAAAGGTTTTCGCCTCGCGGTAGAGTTCTTCGGCAGCGGCGATATCACCGTCTAGATAAAGCCGATCTGCTTCGATGATTAGCTCCCGTTGGAACCAGGTTTCCTGTTCCAGAGCGGCAGCTTCTGGATCGTATTCTGCTGCTGCCTCTTCAGACACCTCTTCTGTGGCTTGCTCATCAGTTGTGTCAGACCCCTCTATTGTTTCTGTGGCATCTGTTTCTGTGACATCATCGTTGACCTCTTCTGCAGAAGGTTCCACCGTTGCCTCTGGGGTATCCGTTGCCTCGGCATTACCAGTCTGCACAATATGCTCAGGACGCTCAGGTGTTGCGGTACGACCTGGCATGACTGGACTGAGGAGTAGCGTAATACTGAAACCCACTGCTAGGAGCAGGGCAAAACGTTTGTGTGCCTTCATGGTGGATCCGGAATAACAGGGGGAACGACACCGCATCAGGGTGCCCTTATGGGATTATTCTGACAAATCTCCCCTGATATGACCTGAGCAAAAGCGCTTGTGTAACCTTTATTGATGTGATTGAGCGATTTGCTGGCCTATGAAAATCGCTCAACTACGACGGCGAAATTGGAGTGATCGCAATATACTAAGTTTTATGACGCGTTGTTAATTCACCCAACATGAGCCCTGAGACGATTGAGGTAATTAAGCCTTATTTAAACTTTATTCATCCTGTCATGATGTGGGTCTTGTTTGGTCTGATGATCTATGCCATGCATCTTGGCATTCAAAGCCGTAAGGTTCGCTACGCTAGCGGTCAAGAAAAAAAGGCGTTGATCAAGGGCAAGTTCACCCTTAAACATCATCAGCTGGGTTCGATTATTTTGGCGCTGATGGTGCTGGGTACCATCGGTGCGATGGCTGTAACTTATATCAATAATGCCAAGCTGTTTATGGGGCCGCACTTATTAGCCGGTCTGGGGATGACTGGGCTGATTGCGATCGCAGCTGCTTTGGTTCCCTTTATGCAGCGGGGGAGTGAAACCGCTCGTTTAGCGCACATCAGTCTCAATGTTGTGCTGGTGGGTCTCTTTGGCTGGCAAGCAATTACCGGTATGCAGATCATGCAGCGCATTTTAGAAAAATCGTTTGGCATTGTTTTTTAGGGTGTCATTTTGCGCCGGATCCCTTAAACCTGTGATTTGGATATGTGAACAAGGGGCAGGCCATACCCGTCAAGACTGGCACCCTGATATTCCCGGCGGCACCTTAGTCGAGCAGCAGGAAGACTGGAGTCTTTGGGCGGTGGGGGACTAGGAGCTATTTCAGTGCTAGTACGCCCTGTTCCTTGAGTTTGGGATTGAACTTAATGGGCATTTGCGCCCCTCGGGCCTCGACTTTGGCCTTGACCTCAGCTTCGACACGGCGGGCCAGCTTTTTGAGGAGCTTGTTGGTTTGGGCTGGTTCGGCGTTGGCGATCTCATCCCGCTCCTCGTCGGTCATAAAGACTTTGGCATCAATGGGTTTTTCCCAGGCCAGTTGCTGGTCACCATTGCCAGGGGGAACTGTGCCATATTCTGCTAGCCAGGCGTTACGAATTTCATCTAGCAGGGTGCGGCTAGGGCGTGTCACTGTATAAAACTTGAACCAATGGCACTGCTCTGGGCAACGCACCAGATGCTGGATCAGGCCGATGCTAATATCCCGCGAATAGCCCACATATTGCAGGGCTTCAGCGGCATCAAAAATGGCGTAAATTCCGACTTTTCCCTCTAATCCAGATGGCAGTTCACCCTCTACGAGGTAGGGTTGCATGTCTAAGCTGGCCAAGGTGGGAAGCGTATCTGCCATGGTGGTCGTGAGTAACTTGAGTGAACGTCACCTATCCTAATACTGCGCTTGAGCGAAGATAGATTCTTTCCAAGAAATTCAACGATTGCCCTCCCACCTGTTTCAAAAAGAAACACTATATTGAAGAAACATACTTTTTCTGGTCCTGCTATGAGTACGCCAAAAGATGTGACTAATCGGATCGTATTTGTGCTGCTGATTGTCGTTATTGGTTGGCAATTATTTCGAGTAGGAATGCTGGTCGGGGTCGCTAATGGCTGGCTTTAATTTGAAGATGAGACACCTATCCAGCTTCCTCTGTATCTAAGCTTGTGGAAGTTTCAATAAAGGATAGAATATCGCGCACAACACCACTGACACCTCGGCTGTTAGGGGTCAAAATTTTGCCTTTGAGTCCTCCTTTTTCTTTCAGCTGCATGAGCGATTTTGTGAGGGAGTGGTTTGAATAGCGAACGATAGAAACAATCAAATCACAGTCAGCAAGTTTTTGTTTGAGCTGCTTTTGTGAGGTACTGACCTCTCTATGGGACGGAATTTCAACTGCTGTATAGACCAGGCCATAGTCTGATCGCAACGTCTGAATCACAACACGCCTGGTGGCCTCATGCCCTCCGACGAAGCCGATCTTCCAGTCCGCCAACGTTATGACTGGTGTTGTTGGTTCGTTCGTGATTGGAGCGGTTGACCTGGCTTGAATAGCAGCTAAATTAGACTGCTGAACTGTATTTAAATTGGCCTCACAGTTCGTCAGGGCTGATGTCCGGTTTCTCAGCTCTCTTTTGAGGAATTGAATTTGAGCATCGCTGTCAGTGACCCATGCATCTAACTCTTGCCACAATTCACTGTATTGCTGACGAGAGTTTTCCAGTTCTTGCTGGTGATCGGCTAATGCTTGTTGTCGAGCATCTAACTCTTGTTGTTGATCGTTGAATGCTTTTTGTAAATCGGTGTACTGGGTGTGGGCCTGAGCTAATTGCTGAGTCAGGTTAGCCGCATTTTCTTGGGCAATAGCCAGCTCATGTCGTAGCTGGTGGACGCGGCGGTGGTCTTTTCCGCTGACTCCATCCCAAAGGTGGATGCACCAATTACTAACGTGTCTAATGGGTTTTGTAAGAGGCCGGATGACATGTTTGGCCTTTTTCATGGCTGAAGGTCTCCTTGGCCTCTATTTTTTGCTGCGTCCTATATGGGGCTTTAAAAACAAGGCTAACGTAACCGACCTGAATTGTAGCTACGCCATAGAGATTCTTTGTATTGTTCATTCCCCATTGCCTCGATAGAATGCTGATTGCTGTTTTAGTCGGTAATCTATGCCCACTCCCAATATTCCGACCGTTGCTTGGACTTGGCCCATTGGTGCGAAATGGGAAACGCCCTACATTGTTCGCTATGCCAGCAATTTAGATGATGGGCCGGAGCATGGTATTCCCCTGGGCGGTTTAGGGGCTGGTTGTATTGGTCGTGCTCCCAACGGGACGTTTAACCTGTGGCATTTGGACGGTGGAGAACATACGTTTGCCCATTTTCCAGCCTGTCAGTTTGCGGTTTATGAGGAATCAATGGGAAAGTCGCAGACCTATGCCATGGCAACGGCAGGCAAGGGTTTAGATTCCTGGCACTGGTACCCCGCCGTGCCCCGTAAGGTGGGCACTGCCCACCATCCCGAACAGACGGAACACAACCAAGGCGGCACCTACCAAGCCCTATATCCCCGCAGCTGGTATGTCTACCAAGACATCTTCCAAGCCGATCTGACCTGTGAGCAATTTTCGCCCATATGGCCAGACAACTACCAGGAAAGCAGCTATCCGGTAGCTGTATTTGTGTGGACAGCCCATAACCCTACCGATCAGCCGATTACTCTAAGTATTTTGCTGAGCTGGCAGAACATGGTGGGGTGGTTTACCAATGCGGCAGCATCACCGGAGATTCAGCAGCGGGAGGATGGCAGCCCGTTTTATGACTATGTGCCACCCTTACGGCAGAGTGAGGGTAATTTGAACCAGCTGGTAAGTTCTGAGACTGCCACTGGCATTTTGATGGATGGGACCTGGACGGGTAGTCCTGGTGAAGGCGATGGCCAGTTTTGTATTGCTGTGCCGCAGACCGATGGGGTGACCTATCACACCCGCTGGAATCCTGATGGGGCTGGGGCTGAGCTGTGGGAAGACTTCGCCATCAGCGGTCTCTTAAGTAATGTTGCTGATACAACGTCCGCGCTAGCAGACGAACAAGTGGCGGGTGCGATCGCAATCCAAATCACCCTAGCTCCAGGTGAAGCCAAAGAACTCCCCTTCGTCCTGAGCTGGGATTTACCCGTCACTGAGTTTGCCACCAGAAAACTAGCCTATCGCCGGTATACGGATGTTTACTCACGTTCCGGTCGGAATGCCTGGCAAATCGCTCAAGACGCCCTAGCCCACTATCAAACCTGGCAGCAAAAAATCATCGACTGGCAGCAGCCGATTTTAGATCGCCCCGATCTGCCTGACTGGTTCAAAATGGCCCTGTTCAACGAACTCTACGACATGGCCAGTGGCGGTACGCTGTGGTCTGCCGCCAGCGATGGCGATCCGGTAGGGCAGTTCGGCGTGTTGGAATGCCTGGACTACCGCTGGTATGAAAGTCTCGATGTGCGGCTATATGGCGGTTTTTCCACCCTGATGCTCTGGCCTGAGTTAGAGAAATCGATTATCCGTGCCTTTGCCCGCGCGATTCCCACCGAAGATCCGAAAAAACGCATCATTGGCTACTACTACACCGTCGGTGAGGGTGAACATCTGGCTCCGAGAAAGATCAAAGGTGCCACCCCCCACGATCTGGGCGCACCCAATGAGAATCCATGGATGGCCACGAACTACACCAGCTATCAGGACTGCAATCAGTGGAAAGATTTGCCCAGTGACTTTGTGCTGCAAGTGTATCGAGCCTTTGTGTTGACTGGCGGTGATGACATTGAGTTTCTGGCAGAGTGCTGGCCTGCGGTGACCGAAACGATTCAGTATCTGAAGCTATTTGATTTGGATGGCGATGGTGTGCCCGAAAATGGTGGTGCCCCGGACCAAACCTTTGATGATTGGCAGCTGAAGGGATTGAGTGCCTACTGTGGTGGTCTATGGCTAGCTGCGTTGGAGGCTGCCATCAAGATGGGCGACATTTTGCAGCAGCACCAGCAAATCTCTAGTAGTTTTGCCATTGTGAAATCCCAGTATCAGCGCTGGATCAAGCAGGGCAAAATCGTTTATCAAAACAAGCTGTGGACGGGCAGTTTCTATCGCTTAGACGCTGAAAGCAACTCTGATGTGGTGATGGCGGATCAGCTGTGCGGTCAGTTTTGTGCTCGCCTAATGGGACTGCCGGACATTGTGGATGAGGAATATATCGATATCGCCCTCGACACAATTTACGATGCCTGTTTCGTGAAATTCAATCAGTATGCCGCCCAGCATGCGGCACCGCAGAACCAAAAATTTGAAGGTGCCCAAACCGGCTTCTTTAGTGCGGCTCAGCTGGGCATGGCCATTGGTGCGGCCAATGGGGTGAAGCCCGATGGTACGCCCGAAAATCCAGATGATACACACCAGCTGGAAGTGTGGACAGGCATTAACTTTGGCCTAGCTGCGTTCTTGGCTCAGATGGGTAAGCGCGATCAGGCTATGGCCATTACCGAAGCTGTCGTGCAGCAAATTTACGACTATGGTTTACAGTTTCGGACACCTGAGGCGATTACGGCCATGGGTACATTTCGTGCCTGTCATTACCTGCGACCTATGGCTATCTGGGGGCTGTATGCTCAGCTCTAATCGTCAGCCATAGGAATATTGAGAATCTCAGAACTCGTCACATTTAGGTCTGTTGGATTCTTACAATGGGCTATGTTGACCTACTCGGAGGAGCACCTTTATGGGCGCGTTTGCAGGAGCTAATAATCACACGACTAAGGGTAATGTTGGCGTTGCAATTATTGCTGGTGTTGGTGGCGATCTTGCCTTTCAAAATTTTTCAACTGATGCCAATGGCGATTTGCAGGTCTATTTGACCATTGGTGGCGATTTGTCCAAGCAGACCATTGATTTGGGAGGGCTACCGGCAGCCAAAGGTGCATTCAATATTTCATTTCCTGGTGATACTGACATCAGCTTGTTTGACACAGTTGTGGTAGCAATGGGAGAAACTAGCATAGGGAGTGCTAGGGTGCCTTAAGGATTGCCTGGCAATGGAGTATAGAGGTTAGAGGGATGAGTTTTCTCCATGATTGAGCCCTCTAATCTCATACCAAATCCGAATTCCTTAACCCCGATTCAAAATGGACAATTCCATAGGGGCATCCCCTGGTGGGTGTCCTCGATATCGGAGGCTACCAGCCAGGATTTCGTATAAAGTGTAGTATATTCCTCCAGTGATAGAGTGCGTCATACATTTTTGGCCTAGTGCAGGAGGAAAGTTGTTACTCGCGTTTGTTTATGATCAGAACTAGAGTCTTTTAGTAGAGAAAATGATAGGTTGCCCCTTGGTCATGGTTTACTTGTCGAAAAAGGATAGTTGTTGTTCATGGCGTGGTTGTTGTAGCTGCCCCAGTTCTACTCCTTCATGTTCTAGGAGCCAGCGCTTACGGTCTAGCCCGCCGGCGTAGCCAGTCAAACTGCCATTGGCCCCGATCACTCGGTGGCAGGGTAAGACGATGGAAATTGGGTTCAGGCTATTGGTGGTGCCCACCGCCCTAACAGCGGCTGGGTTTCCTAACCGGCGCGCGAGTTCACCATAGGACATGACGGTGCCAGGCGGAATCGAGCGTAAGGCCTGCCAGACGTTTGCTTGAAAGGCTGTACCACCAGGATTGACAGGGATATGGTCAATGGCTGTGAGATCGCCTGCGAGGTATGCCTGGATTTGATGGATCAGTGGCTGCAGTGTACTGGTTTGACTTTCTCCATGGGCTTCAACCAAATCAAAGGGACCATAGCGTTTGGCCAGCAGGCGCATCATGCGATGCTCATAGCCTTCATAGTCTAGTGAGACTAGAACCTCGCCATCGGTGACGAGCAAAATGTTGCCGATGGGCGATGTCACGTTGGTCAGGCTTAATGACTGCGGTGTTTTTGCCATGGTATTGAATGCACTGATAGGTCAGTGTGCTGACACGTCAGCGCGATGCGATCGCTATGATGAGAAATCGTATAATCTCAGATCTTGCACCCGTCTCAAATGAGACAGTAGTACATATAGATTAACCAAAATAGCCCAATTTCTGAGAAA
>NZ_JADOES010000038.1 GCF_018739885.1 Leptothoe spongobia TAU-MAC 1115
TTTATTCTGGACCATGCAACAGAAGCTACCTTTGCCTGATACTATTGATGGACTTTTGTCAATGCGTAACTCCTATAATTGCTCTAAATTTCAGGAATTTTAAGGATTTGAGATGAAGTTTGAAAGCTAGAAATAGGTGGAAGCTTTCAAAAAAATAGTTGAGTATGATTATTCAGAAAGTTATAAAAGGCATTGGTGGAATTAGTGATGTGGAAGCTCAGAATATCTTAGATTTGGGGATTCAGTGTAACTGGTGGAGAAGGGTAGGCAGTTTGCCAGCATATGAAATTCCTTTAAGACTGACAGAGCGCAATCTATTTTGGCATCAGAATAGGTACGAGGATGCGGATCCTAATAGGGCAGGGCGACCATTTCAGGAAGGTACACCATTTATCTCAACAACTGCTGGCACTATTGAACGTGATACTGCTGCAAGGTCAAATCTTTTAACGCCTGCATGGCTTGAAGCACTTCGCTTCGCAACTGATCACTGGCGGCATGATGGTTATCTATTTTACTGTTACGTTTTTGTTATTGGTAGACAATCTATTAGACATGGTTTTTTTGCGGAAGAATTAAGGGAGCTTAATATTTATACTGGGTTTTCTCCGTTTCAACCCGAAGGAGAAATAACTGCAAAGATTTATATACCTTCAGCTCAGATTGAAAGGTTTGAGTTCTGGTCGATAGGGGACTTTATGCAAGACCTTGAAAATGGAATAATGCCTGAAGCTGGTAGAGTCGTCTATAATAGAAACTTCTATCTACCTCCCGAAAATTATCAAAATATTAGAGAAGTATTGTCTTAGAGAAGTAACGCAAGATGAAAAGGATTCCTGCATGGATTAGAGATCTGGGAATAGACTCTGAAATATTAGATGCAGAAGTTCAGATCTGCAAAAACCTGGGTTTTGTTTATAAGAATAAGGTTGCATCCAAAGATATCATCCTGCAAGAAGATGCAAAGAAGCAAGCTAGTACTATTGCAGCTAGTAATTTTCGTCGTGCGGCTGCACACAGTCTCTTAATTGGCAATCATTCAACTTTTAGAAAGTATTTCTATTGTGCAGCAGAAAGCTACGCAAGGTCTAAGATGCTCTATGCTTTCATGATGTCAGCTTTTGATATGGAAGTTTCTGCTTTCCTGACAGATATAGACTATGGGCAGAACTTAACTAACTTAGATGATACCTCGTATCAAGTCCCCCCACAAGCTGTTTATCCGCTATTGTTCTATTCCTATTCTTACCAGAAAGAAAAAAAGTATTCTTACCAGAAAAAAAAAACAGGCTTGTCATCTCGATCATGGGATCTTATACGAGAGAATCTTGAAACTTATCGTTCTTATCCTATTGGAGTACTAGGTATACAGATAGGAAGCTATCTAGATTTAGCAGATGCCTTAAGGACACAAATGAAAAATAACTACTCAAAGGAAAATTCCATTAAAGAGTGTTTACTTCCATTCTTAGAAAGCTATAATCGAGCTGTTAAACAGACTATGAAGAATAGGTATCATTGGAAAAGATTGGCTGTTCCATTTCATCCGGCAGAGCCTGATATTTTTAGTGTTCTCCTAATAGTAAGTGAAGCTCTTGTTGTCAACAGTTCTTATTCGGAGAAACAGAAGAAACGGAATACGATTTTTAGTTTAATAGAAAGTCTTCCATTAGCAAGTGAGAGTCACCTAATCCTTGCTAGGGTTTTAGAACAATGTTTTAGAGACTTCAGGTTTTGATAATCCCTTCATATTTAGGAATATATATCAGAGAAGGCTGAGATCTAATTTCTTAAACTTCTACTTTTTAGCAGTCATCTGACTTTTCAATATATAACTCTCCATTAACTCAATAATCCGTAATGTTTTTGGCTTATACCCTAAATCCTTTTCATTTCAAACATCTGTTCTGCTTCCTGAATTTTTGGTATGGCTATCTTACGTAACGTAATTCTAGTCGGGGCAACCACCTTATCATCTAGTAGTACAAACAAGTTTATAGGTTTGCCTGAGAGTATTGCAGTCGAACTTATAAAACTGTTGCCAAGTCTCTTGTGGTACATTTTTGTAGTAATTCTCTGTATATTGTTTTACAGACAAATCAAGCATGACCTTATTCCTAAGTTGAGTGGGTTTAAAGTACTTGGAGTTGAAGCTACCTTTACCAGGGCAAAACTTGATAGAGCCATTGAGAAGCAGCAAGCTCATGTTAGTGAGAACGATCGTTCCCAAGTTATTCGACGGGCAGCTTGGTCTGCAAGAGCCCTAGCAGGAATGCATGTGCTGTGGGTAGATGATTATCCAGATAACAATGTTAATGAAGTTCGATTGCTCAAAGATGTTGGTATAACCATAGAGCAAGTCAAAACAACAAACCAAGCTCTTTATATCCTCAGCAGGAAAAAAATTGATGCTGTAATATCTGATATTCAACGAGGCTCAGATCAAGATGCTGGCTTAAAGTTTTTAAATGAGATGTATCAAAGAAATCTATACCGCTGGACTATTCTTTACACTGGAACAGTTGAAAGAGATCGAGGTACGCCAGCTTATGCTTTTGGTATTACTGATCGTCCAGATCATCTACTACACTATTTGATCGATATTGCAGAACGACAGCGACTGTAGAAAAGTAACGCATCAATCAAAGCTTACTCCACCGGACCCAACTCATTAGGCAACTCCTCAATTGACCATTGCAACACCCGACATAACGCCTTCACCTGCGGCAACGTTAACTTCGCCTCCTTATACCGCCCCGTCTCCCAATTACTAACCGTCTGCATCGACACATTTACCCCAATCGCAATATCCCGCTGCTTTAGCCCCAGCTCCTCACGCCGACGTTTCAAAGCAGATTCTTTAGAAGGGGATGGCTCAGTCATCACATTCCATTTATGAACCAGACTCTTTGGTCGCAGCCACCACCAGCTCATCCAACGTACAGCCCAAAATCTCAAGCAACTGCCGCACTTGTGCCACCGTCATCTTTGGCGAATTTGCACTCTTCTCCCACACATAAATTGTCTTTTCCGTAACCCCCAGCGCATTAGCCACCTCACGGCGCGTTAAACCCGCCCGCGTGCGTAAATCCATCAAAGTATTTTGCTGATCTTGACTCGCCATACTATACTGATTGGTATACACCGTCTAGCATAGATAGAACGGTATACTTGACTGAGTTGCATCGCAGCATAACCTACGACACAGCTCAATTTCATAGTTTCCCATTTGCAATGCCATTTGTGCCTTGCGCACAGCTTTTTGTGTCAAAAATTCTAATCCCCATGCAAGAATTCATTCCCGAAACCTACACTCCACCACCTACTAACGCTCCAGCCCCCCAACCCACCCGTGAACCTGTACTCATCACCATCATCGGCTCCACCCCTGGCCTAAGCATTATCATCCAAATCCTCCATCGCCTCGGCTTTGCCGAAGCCGGAGCCTGGAGCAAACCCCAGATCGATCCCAAAAGCGGCAAACCCATGCGCGTCCTCAAAAAATGGATCCGCCTCTAGCTCCTCGGTTTCTATCAAATCCAGCACTCCATCGACCTCTACACCCACATCCTCGCCACCATCGCCGACCTCACCGAAACCCTCAAAGACATGAATACTCTCACGCCTGAGATCCACACCGATTCAGGCTTCGCAGAACTCATCAGCGCGATCCAAAAACGTCTCGAAAGCTAGCTGCGCAATACCTCTCGCTTAGATCCCCGGTTTCTACAAGGGATCCCATATCGCAACAGCCCAGGACTTTCTAGAAACCGGGGATCTTGCAATAACCCCCGGCGACGGCGCAGCTAGTCCAGCATCAAACGCTGCAACTCCGGATCCACACCTCCCGCCGCCTCAACAAAATCTCGATAAGCCTCCACTGAGCCAATCTGCCCCAGCACACTATCCAACTTCGGCAATGTCCCCTGCCTCAGTCCCACATAATCCAAATGGCTCTATATGGGTTTCTGGGAGGTCTTAATCAAGAAACGCTTGAAATTCTTACTATGCAAAGTTTTTAGCCTAGGAGGTGTAGAATTGCTGACGCATGGTTTGGGTAAGGCTTACAGTCCATTGGGTTAGTCCACCTTCCTGAAATAGCTATTGAGCCATCCAAATAACTCCACCTAAGAAAGATTAAAGACCAAAATCTGACCTCGCCGCTGCCAATCACCCTGATCTTCAGGCAGTGCTCTCATAGCCTCCGCTTCTGACTCCAGGACGAACTGGAGTTCCCCAGGCATTACCTTACAATCAACAAACTTAAACGAACGATCAATCCCAGCCGCTTGCTCCGCCGCAAAATCGCTCAGCATTTGAGCGCCTTTCACCTTCCCCCGGTGTTGTAAAATCGCTCGTTCCCACGTAGCCGTATAACGGGGACGATTCTCGCTATCCGCTCCTAAACAAGTTGTCTGAAAGAATCTAGGTTGTTCAACATTGCCGTAGTTGAAACCCAGGAATACAGTCACTACCGTAAATTTGCCCACCGTATCTTGCGCGACCAGCAAATTAGCCCCATCATTCATGAAAGCTCGCCAGGTTGACTCATCCTCACAGACTAATGGCTGCTGGTTGTTCAGAGTGTAATGACGTGAATCTCTGGGAATGTCCGGCAGTTCCATCATTCTAATAGCGACTTGTTATCGTTTAATTATGATACAAATAATGCTAGGAAATTTGTGAACCTTGCTGGATTCAGGGAGATTAAATGACGGAACTTGAGCAAGCCATAGAAATTGCAGTTGGACTTCACGGAACCATTACTCGAAATGACTCCGGTTTTATTGCTTGTTTCTCTGATGTGTTGACGGCTGAGTCTTATATTGTCTTAGTAGAGGACTTTGACTCCTTAACTGCCGATCGTCAAGACAGATGTGTAGTTGTCATCAAAGTGTCTAGCTTGATGTAGCTTTAGCCATCGTTCTCTTATACTTTAGCTTGAGTACAAATCATTGAAGCAAAGCACATTCGACTATTGACTTAAGCAAAGAGCTAATCGAGGAATAAAGCATAGAATAGTTCTATAAATATGGTCGATACCCATGTCCTACGACCAATTCAAAACCATCAGCAGTGTCAAAAAAGCCTTTGACCTGACCGTCGTAGAAGGCAAACGATTTTTACCAGAACTAGAAGGCATGGCACCATCAGACATCCTGACTGGATACCTCCAAGAAAGCCTGCCCATCGTCGCCACATCAGGCAGCGAAAAAGCTCGATCCGAAGGCATCATTTACCCTGTCTTACTAGAAGTACGCCGTTACCTCGATCGCCATATTAGCCTTTTCTCGGGCGAAGAATTTAACGTTGATGAAGCAGCAGGTTTAAGCGGACGCTGTGATTTTCTCATCACCCGCTCCCCCGAAATACTCGAGATCGAAGCCCCCGCCATCGTCGTAGTAGAAGCTAAGAAACAAGAATATCCCTTACTCCTGCAAAAATCGTGCTCTACCTGACATGCCTGTCTCAAACAGATCCTGGATAGCATGACTAAAAGAGTGCCAGCCTTTAGAAATAGTCTGTAAAGACACATTCAAGGCTCGGTTGACCGAATCAACCTCGGAGCTATCCATAGTTAAGTTAGCCACAGTCTGCACACCATTCGTCATTGCCACTGGTCCAGCCTCTGACAGCTGGTTTTTAAGACCGGCTACTTCAGAATGGGAATTCCCATGACATACCGCTGTTCTCTCTATAACAACAGGCTCGATATAGATCGGAATCTTCAAAACAATTGGAATAACAATTTCGCATCCATGAGGATAGCGTTCAAAATCGTGAGAAATATCCATAACCTTGCCCACATAACGATAGCGCCCTATTGTCTGGCAGGGGCTCCTACCAGACAATAGGGGAAAAGAGAACCTTAGTGATATCCTTTGTCAATACACTGCGGCTTTTTCTCGATTACAACAGGAACAACATAAACAGGCACCTTTAATTTGATCGGTGCACACACCTCACAAGCCCGCTTATAGTACTCGTCATACAGGGCAGATTCGAGTTTGACAGATTCAGTAGCCATGTTTATCACCTACATTCAAAAAAGTTTGTAATTTGCTAGGAACTGGAAAATAGCTCAAGGCATTAAGCAGTCATTAAGCGATCGCACATAAATAAAATCCCACTCTGCGAGAAGAGCCAAGCTCTACATCCCCCAACCCTTTAAAGGGAATAGCCTCAAAGTCCTTCTCCCCTAGGGAGAAGGATTTAGGATGAGGGCAAATGCAGTCTCTGGAATCACTTTCTAGCCTAGATTACTAGATGTGTATACACCGTAGCCTTGGTAAGGAGAACCAGATATCGCCAAGCATTTCAAACGGCAGAGATCATTTATTTGCACATCCCTTAACCCTTACTCAGGGTCTACTTAATACTTTTTCTCTAAACATTTAGCTTCCTTTTCAATCACAATGGGTTCGATATAGATAGGCGTCTTCAGAACAATGGGAACACAGACCTCACAGGCATGGTTGTAATACTTGTCGTAATACGCATAATCCTTTACGACGCCATTAGTTGTAGTGCCAGTTGCAACAGTCATAACAAGACCTCAGATAAGTTGATATCTAAATCCTAGGCACCACCCACTCGGGTCACATTACCCGAGTGGGTACCATGGCCATTTTTGCAACCCTCGCTGTATTTTGTGACATTTCTTCAAATGCCATGCAACGTGGAAACTACAACTACTACCATCTGATTCACGTAAGCCAAGTGAATTCTCTCTCAGTAACGATTTATACTTATATTTCTAGTGAAAACAAATTAATAATGCAGGTGATACCGCACTAAAATTCAACGTTATCCGGTGTCCGAGGGAACGGTATCACATCGCGAATATTCGCCATGCCGGTCATAAACTGTACCAGTCGCTCAAATCCCAGACCAAAGCCTGCATGGGGTACCGTCCCATAGCGACGCAGATCCAAATACCACCAGTAGTCTTCCTTCGGTAATCCAGCTGCCGCAATGCGCTCTTCCAACACATTCAATCGTTCTTCCCGTTGAGAGCCACCGATAATTTCTCCAATGCGTGGAGCCAACACA
Source organism: Leptothoe spongobia TAU-MAC 1115 (assembly GCF_018739885.1). GTDB lineage: Bacteria > Cyanobacteriota > Cyanobacteriia > Phormidesmidales > Phormidesmidaceae > Leptothoe > Leptothoe spongobia. The sequence continues at coordinate 7,054 of NZ_JADOES010000038.1, forward strand.
TCCATCGCCGCAACCGTCTTGCCACCGTCATTCAAACGCATATAAAACGCCTTAATCTCAGTGGGATAATCCGTCACAATCACTGGCTTTTTAAAATACTCTTCTGCCAGATAACGTTCATGCTCCGACTGCATGTCTAAACCCCAGGAAACAGGGTATTCAAATTTCTTATCGCATTTCTCTAACAACGTGATGGCATCTGTATAGGTAATGCGTTCAAATTCATTATTAATGATGTTATCAGCCGTTTCCAAAACTGTTTTCTCAATGCGCTTATTGAAGAATTCCATATCGTCAGAACAGTCTTCTAATACGCGCTTAAAAACAAACTTAAGAAACTCTTCTGCTAAGTCCATATTGCCTTCAAGATCACAGAAGGCCATCTCTGGCTCCATCATCCAAAACTCAGCCAGGTGACGAGACGTATTCGAGTTCTCAGCCCGGAAGGTGGGACCAAAGGTATAGACATTTGCAAATGCCATGGCCATGATCTCAGCTTCGAGCTGGCCGCTCACGGTCAGGTACGTGGGCTTACCAAAAAAGTCACGACCATAGTCCACCTTGCCATCATCGCCCTTAGGCAATTTATCCAGGTTCATACTGGTGACGGTAAACATTTCCCCGGCCCCTTCACAGTCACTGGCAGTGAGAATGGGGGTATGGATCCAGAGAAAGTCGCGGCTTTGGAAAAACTCATGAATGGCATTGGCACAGGCATTGCGTACACGGAAAACGGCACCTAAGGTGTTGGTGCGCGATCGCAAATGCCCCAACTCCCTCAAAAATTCAAACGAATGTCGCTTCTTCTGCAGCGGGTAAGTTTCAGCATCCGACTCCCCCACCACCTCAAGACCACTCGCCTGCAGTTCCACCCGCTGCCCCTTACCCGGCGACTCCGCCAAAGTCCCCTCGACAACCACCGAAGCACCGGTTGTAATTCGCTTCATCGCATCGCTATAGCCATCGATCTTGGCATCCGCAATCACCTGCAGGCCTGTCATTGAGGAACCGTCATTAATATCCAAAAAGCTAAACGCCTTCGAATCACGCTTAGTACGAACCCAACCCTTGATCGTAACGGTATCACCAGGGTTGCCAGATTTCAGGATGTGCTTAATGCGCTGGGTGGTCATTGCCTGTCCATATTTTTGACTCTATATAAGTTAGCGCAGGCCAAGCCATTTACTCCCATTTATTCGAGATTCAATAAAATCAGCAAAATATCAATAAAATTCTAGCCTTTGACCATGGTCTTACCACCTATGCCCTGCTATCGCCCCTGCCCCCTTACCTTATCCTTTAGCGCAGTCAAAAACCTGATACCCAGAACCTCTTCTTCCTCCTTATGCCCCAAACCACCCTCGCAGAAACCACCCCAACACCAACCCCAATCCCACAAACCGCAGCACCTGCCAAAATGGGTCTTTGAGGTTATTCCAAGACATCAACTGATTTTCTAAGGTTGCTTCCAGGGTTTCAATCTGCTTTTTTAAACGTTTTAGCTCTGCCTTAGGTAAATGTCCCTGGGTTATCGTTGCCTGGGTCTGGGACCGCTGAGAAAATGCATCGCGCACCTCTTCATAGCGCTGACGTAAAGCATCGAAATCCTTATTAGTTTCCTCCAAAGCTGTGGCAAAGTCGGATAGATCTTGCTCAGTCAGGGGTAGAGACGATTTCATAACAGGATCAAGGTCATACAGTAGATATAAACTTAAGGTACAGGACGAACCCTCCAGGATAAACCTGTAACGATAGGTTTATCACTCGATGGCCCGTGGCCAACTCGATGGCCCGTGGCCGACTCGATGGCCCGTGGCCAACGCGATGCCCACGGGCCATCGACCCAAAAGATAGTAGGAAATAAAACAATGGCGGCTGGGAATGAAACGTTAAATCTGCAAGAAGCTCCGTCTTTAGAGCTTGCTCAGGCATTGGCCAATCAACTTGCCATTAGCCCCATAGATTGGCACCGACTTAATTCCAACCGACAAATACGTGCCAAAGAACAGGTGGCCGCAGCTCTAGTCTATTTGCTCAATGACAATCCAGAAGAAGCCTTACCCCGCTTAGAACAGGCGGTGGGCTGGCTCAATCGCAGCATCAAGGCTCCCCCCTGTCCCACCCATGGTGAGCGCAAGTGATTTAAGCTGACATTCGAATTATGCCAAATCCGAATTCATTAGACCCGATTAAAAATAGACAAATCCTGTAGGGGCACTCCCTTATGGATGCCCTTCGATACCGGGCGCTATCAGCCAGGATTTCTATTAGACGCAGAAAGAATATAAACATAACAAAAAGCCCTTCAGGCTGAGCTGAAGGGCTTTTTTCATTCTCCTAATGGAGCAATCAAACGCTAACCAAATCGGGCAGACGTCGATGCTATCAGGAAGGCAGCGTAAGTCAGGATAAAGCCTACCGTAAAGTGAGCTAGACCAACTACACGAGCCTGAACGATGGATAGAGCAACTGGCTTATCCTTCCAGCTAATTAAATTAGCTAGAGGAGTACGCTCATGAGCCCAAACGATGGTCTCAATCAGCTCTTGCCAGTAACCTCTCCAGGAGATGAGGAACATGAAACCAGTCGCCCAAACCAGGTGTCCAAAGAGGAACATCCAAGCCCAAACCGCCAGGTTATTCATGCCGTAGGCGTTATACCCGTTAATCAACTGGGAAGAGTTCAACCACAGATAATCACGGAACCAACCCATCAGATGCGTGGAGCTGTTGTTAAACTGCGCCACATTACCAGACCAGATAGCCAAATGCTTCCAGTGCCAGTAGAAGGTCAACCACGCAATGGTGTTAAGCATCCAGAACATGGCTAGGTAGAAGGAATCCCATGCAGAGATGTCGCAAGTACCGCCACGACCAGGGCCGTCACAAGGGAAGCTATAGCCGAAGTCCTTCTTGTCGGGCATCAGCTTAGAACCACGAGCATCTAGAGCACCTTTCACGAGTACAAGAGTAGTCGTGTGGAGACCTAGAGCGATCGCATGGTGAACCAAGAAGTCACCAGGGCCAATGGTCAAGAACAGGGAGTTAGTACCACTGTTGATGGCCTCGAACCAACCAGGTAGCCAGATACCGCTAGCAGCGCCAGTGGCCATGCTGTCAGCATTGGATAGTAGCGCGTCAAAGCCATAAAGGGCCTTACCAGAGGCAGCCTGAACCCACTGGGCAAATACAGGCTCAACCAGGATTTGCTTCTCGGGACTACCAAAGGCAACGACAACATCATTGTGTACGTAGAGACCCAGGGTATGGAAACCGAGGAACAGAGTGACCCAGCTTAGGTGAGAGATGATCGCTTCTTTGTGATCCAAGATACGAGCCAACACATTGTTAGTATTCGCAGCAGGATCATAGTCACGAATCAAGAAGATCGCACCGTGGGCAAAGGCACCCATCATCAGGAAGCCAGCAATGTACTGGTGGTGAGTGTAAAGCGCAGCCATGGTGGTGTAATCCTTAGCGATAAACGCATAAGGAGGCATCGCATACATGTGCTGAGCAACTAGAGAAGTTACTACACCCAGGGAAGCCAAAGCTAGACCTAGCTGGAAGTGCAAGGAGTTGTTGAGCGTGTCAAACATACCCTTGTGACCGTCACCCAAACCACCGCTAGGAGGCTGGTGAGCATTGAGGATCTCCTTGATGCTATGACCAATACCGAAGTTAGTCCGGTACATGTGGCCAGCAATGATGAAGACAACCGCAATGGCTAGGTGGTGATGAGCCATATCAGTGAGCCATAGAGACTCAGTCTGAGGATGGAAACCGCCCAAGAAGGTCAAGATTGCAGTACCTGCACCCTCAGACGTACCAAACACATGGTTTACAGTGTCAGGATTCTGAGCATACACACCCCAGTTTCCGGAGAAGAAGGGGGCTAAGCCTGCGGGGTGAGGCGAAACAGTTAGGAAGTTATCCCAACCAACATGAACACCACGGGACTCAGGAATTGCAACGTGTACCAGGTGACCGGTCCAAGCCAAAGAGCTCACACCAAACAAACCAGCCAGGTGGTGGTTTAGGCGAGACTCAGCATTCTTGAACCAGGACAAGCTGGGACGGAACTTAGGCTGCAAGTGCAACCAACCTGCAAGCAGGAAGATGGACGACAGCACTAATAGGAACAAGGACGCCGAATAAAGGTCGCCGTTGGTCCGCATACCAATGGTGTACCACCAGTGATAAACCCCAGAGAACGCTACGTTAACGGGGCCAGTAGAGCCAGCTTGGGTGAACGCATCCACCGCATTCTGGCCAAAGTGAGGGTCCCAAATCGCATGGGCGATGGGCTTAACGTTGAGGGGATCTTGGATCCACTGCTCAAAGTTACCTTGCCAAGCTACATGAAACAGGTTGCCAGATACCCAGAGGAAGATGATCGCCAGGTGACCAAAGTGAGAAGCAAAAATCTTTTGATAAAGATTTTCCTCCGTCATGCCATCGTGGCTTTCAAAGTCATGAGAGGTGGCAATCCCGTACCAGATCCGACGCGTAGTTGGATCTTGTGCGAGGTCTTGGCTAAATTTTGGAAATTTAGTTGCCATAGTTTTCTAGTAAGTCCTCCCCGCTAACCTATCGACAGAATTCGAGCATGGAAGAACGCCCAGGTCACCACAATACCGCCGAGGAGGTAGTGAGCTACACCAACCGCACGACCCTGAGTAATACTCAGTGCGCGAGGCTGAATTGCAGGAGCAACCTTGAGCTTGTTATGAGCCCAAACAATGGACTCGATGAACTCTTGCCAGTAGCCACGGCCACTGAAGAGGAACATCAGGCTAAATGCCCAAACAAAGTGACCGGCCAGGAACATCAAACCATAGGCGGACAGAGCCGAACCATAGGAGTTGATCACCTGAGAAGCCTGAGCCCACAGGAAGTCACGAAGCCAACCGTTAATGGTAATAGCGCTAGTTGCGAAACTACCACCAGCCGGGTGAGACACCGCACCGCCGGAAACCGTTCCCCATACATCCGACTGCATCTTCCAACTGAAGTGGAAAAGAACAACGGATAGGGAGTTGTACATCCAGAACAGACCTAGGAAAATGTGGTCCCAACCAGATACCTGGCAAGTACCACCACGACCGGGGCCGTCACAAGGGAAGCGGAAACCCAACTCGCTCTTATCAGGGATGAGGCGAGAACTACGGGCATACAGCACACCCTTAAGCAGGATGAGGGCAGTGACGTGAATGGTGAACGCATGAATGTGATGCACCATAAAGTCAGCTGTACCAAGGGCAATCGGCATCATAGCCACTTTGCCACCAACGGCAACCATGTCACCACCGAAAGCAACACTAGTAGGACCAATAGCGTTAGGCGCTGTGGTACCGCTAGCAGCTAGGGTGTGCAGGTTCTGCAGCCATTGAGCAAAGACAGGCTGAAGCTGAATTGCACTATCAGAAAACATGTCCTGGGGACGACCCAAGGCACGCATAGTGTCGTTATGGATGTATAGACCGAAGCTATGGAAGCCTAGGAAAATACACACCCAGTTAAGGTGAGAGATGATGGCATCACGAGCGCGCAGAACGCGGTCGAGCACGTTGTCGACATGCATGGCCGGATCGTAGTCACGAACCATTGCGATCGCAGCGTGAGCAGCACCACCCACAATCATGAAGCCGCCAATCCACATATGGTGAGTGAACAGGCACAGCTGAGTTGGATAATCAGTTGCTAGGTATGGATAAGGAGGCATCGCATACATATGCTGAGCCACGATAATACATACCGAACCACCCATAGCCAGGTTGATAGCGAGCTGAGCATGCCAGGAAGTGGTCAAGAACTCAAACAAGCCATCGTGGCCATTCTTAGCAGGGAAGAGCAACGGATCGCCCTTCTGACCTTCTAGGATCTCCTTGATGCTGTGACCAATACCCCAGTTAGTGCGGTACATATGGCCAGCAAAGATGAACATCACTGCGATCGCCACGTGGTGGTGAGCAATGTCAGTCATCCAAAGGCCACCCGTAACTGGGTTTAGACCTCCCTTGAAGGTCAAGAAGTCAGCATAAGCACCCCAATTTAGGGTGAAGAATGGCGTAATCCCCTGAGCAAAGCTCGGGAACAGGTCGGCCATAAACGCCTTATCTAGTAGATACTCGTGGGGCAAAGGAATATCCTGTGGAGCCACCCCGGAATCTAAAAGCGTATTAACAGGCAGAGATACGTGAATCAGGTGCCCCGCCCAGGACAGAGAACCCAAACCAAACAAACCAGCCAGGTGGTGGTTGAGCATGGATTCCACGTTCTGGAACCAATCAAGCTTTGGAGCTTTGATGTGGTAGTGGAATACACCAGCATTAATCATCAAACCAGCCATGACCAATGCACCGATGGCGGTACACAAAAGCTGGAATGAGTTGGTGTAGCCAGCTGCTCTCCACATCTGGAATAAACCAGACGTGATTTGAATACCTTGGAAGCCACCACCTACTTCACCGTTCAGGATTTCTTGACCGAAGATCGGCCAAACAACCTGAGCACTGGGATGAATATTAACGGGATCTGCTAACCAAGATTCAAAGTTAGAGAACCGAGCGCCATGGTAATACATGCCACTCAGCCAAATGAACACAATGGCCAAATGACCAAAGTGAGCACTAAAAATCTTACGAGAAATGTCCTCTAAGTCACTGGTGTGACTATCAAAGTCGTGAGCGTCGGCATGGAGGTTCCAAATCCAAGTAGTGGTTTTGGGTCCCTTAGCCAAGGCACGGCTGAAGTGGCCCGGCTTACCCCATTTCTCGAAAGAAACAGGTACCGGATTTTCATCAACTGTCACCTTGACTGCTGCCTCCCGCTCCCGCGGGGTAGTTGTCATGGAGACTCTCCTCTCTCTAGACAAAGAACGAACAGCCTAAAAATTTAGAACTAGCAAAAGCTTCATTAATGAAACAATTGCAAACATTTTCCACTGAGATGTTAACCCAGGAAAAACGTTTAAGCTCGCCACTTATTAGGATTGCTCCTGAGCATTATAGACTTGGCGCTTCACCGATCCCGCGTCGAGTTAACAATAATTCAACCTCCGAAATCCTCATAGGATAAGGATCGCAAGGTAGTCGTTTGCACAAAACCGATCCCGAACAGGCTGATCATTAACAAATCTCAATAGAGGTGCACTGATTTAGCAATAAGTCACAGAACACGCATAAAACCCTAAAGAATCAACCTTCTTTTCCTAATCAACACCATAGGTCTTACTAATACTCAACATATTGAGTTGATATGAACTTATTTTTCTATTCATGTATTTTTGTAAATAGACTGAGTCTTGTTCTCCCCCTGATCGTGTCAGATGACGATCCCACTCATCATCCTTGTCCCACAGACAGCTAGGATCGATGAAGCATCTCCCTGTCCGATTTAATATTGACGGAGCCGCACATCACCGCCGTTCGAGAAAGCTTGATTATGACTTTGGCTTCTGTTTTGGGGCATCTACAGCAGTATTTAGCAAAACTCACTCAACTGCTGGTCTTAATAGCAATCCTGCTATTTATTGCTAGTTGTGGTGGATCGCCTCAGACGGACAACTCATCATCAGCCACCAGCGAGCCCTCTAATCCGTCGTTATTTACTCCCCGTCCCAAGCTCAAACAGGTAGAGCCACCGGCTTTAATTAAAGAATTTGAGCCCTGGCTAGAGACCTACGCCCCTCAAGTCCAAATACACCAACCCAGAGCCGATCAAGTTTTGGACACCACCACGGTTAAGGTCGTTCTGCGCGTACAAGATTTACCTATATATAAGGATGAAACCTGGGGGATGGGTCCCCATGTAGAGGTCCTCCTCGATAATCAGCCCTTTGGCTCGATCTACGACATCGATCAGCCCCTGATTCTTGAGCATCTTTCCCCAGGTACTCATACCTTGAGGGTCTTTGCGGCACGTCCCTGGTATGAAAGCTTCAAAAACGAAGGTGCCTATGACCAGGTAACCTTCCACATCTTTGCTAAAACTGATGAAAACTCTCCAACAGTGAACGAGCCCTTGCTTACCTATGGTGCTCCCATCGGTACCTATGGTGCTGAGCCCGTTTTACTAGACTTTTATTTAACTGATGCTCCCTTACATCAGGTTGCTCAAGACAACCCAGCGATTTCAGATTGGCAGGTACGCTACACTCTCAACGGCGATAGTCTGACGCTGAAGGATTGGCAACCTATATATATAGAGGGACTAAAACCAGGGCAGAACTGGTTGCAACTCGCCCTGATTGATGATGAGGGCAAGCCCATCCCAGGTGTTTTTAATAACACCGTTCGCTTAATTGAATATGATCCAGCTCTGGATGACACGCTGACAAAAATCGTACGGGGGGAACTAACCCTGGAAGAGGTGGGCCGCATTATCGATCCTACCTATGAACCACCCGTGATTGAACCACCCGTGATTGAACCGTCGGGCACTGAAACACCCATGCCCCCAGAGATCAATGAAGGTGAAAAACTCGAAACTGATTTAGAAACTAACGTCACACCTATCGGCGTGCCTGAATCTGACGTGCCTGAATCTGACGTGCCTGAACCTGAAGCTCCTGAACCTGAAGCTCCTGAATCTGAAGCTCCTGAATCTGACGTTACAGAACCTCAATCCCTTCAGATAGAACTATCTAATACAGCCAGGGAATCGTTAGAAAAAGATCTTAAGGATGATGACTACGCTACTGAGAATATCCTCCCCACCGAGCAGCCACCAACCTTAGACACTGACTCATCAGCAACTGAACATTCAGAGGCTAAAAACGTTGAAGCTCCAAACAGCCTCGATGATATGGCAACTCAAGAAATACCGATAGAAGAGTCGGTAGAAAACTCGGCTCCAACAGTTGATGAGGAAAAATCTGAGGCCATTGATCCTGCCAAGTCCTTCGAAAATAATTCGGACTTACCCACACATACGACTGCCACCCCTCAATCCGAGCCAACGTCCCAAGCAACGGATGATCATGCGAATACAGTCACTACCGAATCGGCAAGTGAATCTACTAGTGAATCTACTTTGGACAATACAGACGGTACATCCGAATCGACTAGTGATGAGGAAATAGCCTCACCAAAACGGCGATATTTACAACGGCTCTATGACTATCGAGAAAAGTCTATGAAAACCTACAGTCGTTAATTCCTCGCATTCAAATCACAGGCTTCTGGCTTTAGTTCACGCTCCATGAGACCTTCAACGGCTTCTTGGGGAGTGATCACACCGCGTAGTAAACGATGTACCTGGCGGGCAATGGGGACCGGAATGCCTTCACGGTTTGCCATGTCAATCAGTACATGGGTAGTGTTTACACCTTCAGCAGTGCTGCCCAGCTCATCTAAAATCTGATCTAGTTTTTTGCCATGAGCTAACCCGTAACCCACTCGATAGTTACGACTCAGTGTCCCGTCACAGGTAGCCAGAAGATCTCCTAGACCTGAGAGACCATAAAAGGTTTCAATCTGGGCACCCATATGTACACCCACTCGCAGCATTTCAGGAATTGCGCGAGTAATTAGAGCTGCCTTGGCATTGGAACCGAGCTTGAGACCATCACAAACACCGACTGCGATCGCAACCACATTCTTCAAAGTTCCCCCCAGCTCTGCCCCCACTGGATCTGGACTGGTATAAATCCGAAACGTCTCTGACGCATATACCTGCTGCACTCGGGTCAACGCATCCACATCGGTACTCGCAACAACAGTGGCCGCAGGCAGCTGGGCTTCAATTTCCTTAGACAGGTTAGGACCAGACAGCACCACAATCGGATTATCAGGAAAGGTATCGCGAAAAATCTTTGACGGGGTACGTGTAGTCTCAGGATCCAACCCCTTAGTCGCTGTCACCAAAATTGTTGACGACTTCAGATTGGCTGCCTGCAACTGACCAGCCAGAGCCGCCACCCCTTTCATAGAAATTGCCGACACCACAATATCGGCATCGGCCACCGCCGTCGCCAAATCCGAGGGACCTCGTCGCGACCAAATTTGCACCTGATTACCATTCGTCAAAGCTAGCCTTGCCAGGGCCGTTCCCCACGCACCGGAGCCCAACACCGTCACCCGTGCCATTTGCTTCAGGGCTTCTGATAACGGAACTATCGGAGTTTCAGATGGTGCAGATGAGGTAATCACAAGAAAATGTCCCCTTAGCAAAGGTTCTAGATAGTTTTAAAATTTTAATTTTTGAGTTTTGAGTTAGGAGATCAACCCAAAACTCATACTTAGCCTAAGCCACTGACGCCGCGACGGGAGGCTGATATTGTTCCAACTGATACTCAGGAATGCAGTTGTCGCGCATAAAAGTGTAGTAGTCGATCAGATTGCGATCGCATCGTTCTTCAGACCAACCGCAATAGCGCTGTAGCACATCGGCCACCACCGGTAACGCATCAAACCCATAGTTGCCACGCATGGACACAGCCGTCCGTCGCCGACAAATATCCACATAGGTCCGGGCCAGCTCAGCCCGAATACTATAAACAATTTGGGCCTTAATATCAGGCTGCCCCACCACAATCGGTTCGCATAGTTCAGGAAATTCCTCAACGATGGCCAAGACGAAGGGAGTGCGTGCACCATAAATCGATAGCAAGTGGGCCACCACATCTCGGTTGGCCGTTGTCATCAAGTCCTTAGCTTCGCTAGTCGAAATAGCTCCCGGCAACGGCGCTTGTCGAGTAGCCGAATGACTTCGAGGTTTTTTTTGCTTTTTCAGCGCTGCATTCACCATCTCCTCACCCACTTGACGATGGGTGGTGAGCTTGCCGCCAATCAAGGACACCATATTCTCCACAGATTCAGATGTGTGGTCATACAACACATGACTACGAGTAATGCTACTAGTCTTCTTACCCTCGCTATAAGGCAAGGGCCGCACACCAGCATAGGTAAACTTCACCGATTCTCGTGTCAGCTGAGCCGTGGGAATGACTCGGTTTGTTTCATTTATTAAGTAATCAATCTCCTCATTACTGGCATGGACTTTATCTAAGTCCCCATCAAAGCGAATATCCGTAGTGCCAATCAGACATCGACCCAGCCACGGCAGAATAAAGAAGGGTCTACCATCAGTCAACGCCTCCACATAGAGCGCCTCATCTGGTGCTCCAGGAAACTTATCGACAATAATATGACTGCCCCGTGTACCACCGATTTTACGAGTTTTTCCCACAGGGGCAGGGGCATTCCCCTGAATCCCACTACGACAAACCTTATCCACCCAAGGGCCAGCGGTATTGATCACCACCGTCTGGTCATGGCCATGTATCGTAAACGCTTCACCGGTTTCGCTATCACGACACACCAACGACGAAACTCGGTTACCGCTACGCTGCAATTGGGTCACCGTCACATAGCTCAGCATGGTCGCCCCTGCCTCCTGAGCCGACAGCACAATCTCTAAACACAGACGCTCAGCGTATTCCACCTGAGCGTCATAGTATTGCGCCGCACCACAGCAGCCATCCGGCTCCACTGAGCGAAATAACTGTTGCATCTTCTTGCCCCCCAGCATCCGGTGATTAGGCAAGCTTTTGCCAGAGCTCAGCAAATCATAGAGCATCATCCCAGCCTGGATTTCCCAATAACTGCGAGATCCCTGAGCATAGATCGGAATCGTCATCTGAATCGGCTTCACCAGATGGGGAGCCGTTCGCAGTAAAATCTCCCGTTCTCGCAGAGACTCACGGACCAAATTAAACTCAAAATATTCCAGGTAGCGCAAACCACCATGAATCAAACGACTTGACCAACTGGTGGTGCCGCTACCAAAGTCGCTCTTCTCAATCAAAATAGTCTTTAAACCACGCAGCGTACCATCACGGGCTACGGCCACGCCATTGATACCACCACCAATCACAATCAAATCGTAGGCCGTCGCCTCTACCGTTGCGTAATCAGGCATAATTGCCACCCAAAGTAACGATCTGGAGATGTATTAGGTCACGAACACAGGTTTCCCCATGCTCCAAGATGGCACAGATTTTTAGAAATTTTAGGAGCATGCATGCAATGCCCCTAAAATTTCTAATTTCCTTAAACTCCTACAACTTCCTTCGTTTCCGGCTCAATCGCCACCGTCGCTTTTGCTTCCCTAAACAAATGATTGGCCCACTGCTGGACGTCATAGCGGCAAATGGCCTTGTGCAGCTTCTTCATCCGCTCGGCTTGCTCCTGGGCAGACATGGCGAGGGCCTGATCAATGCGCTCATCCATACGACTGGATGAATAGGGGTTAGTTAGTAGCGCATCGGGTAACTCTACGGCAGAACCAGTAAACTCCGACAGGATTAAAACACCGTCCTCACCATTGTGAACGGCCACATATTCCTTGGCGACTAGGTTCAGGCCATCCCGCAACGGGCAGATCCAGGCAATATCGGCAGCCTTATAAAGCGCCATCAAATCGTCATAGGGCAACGGCTCGGTAAAGAGCTGTACCGGCGTCCAATTTAGAGTGCCAAAGCGACCGTTAATCTGACCCACCATCTGCTCGATTTGCTCCTGGGCGATACGATAAACTCGCATTCCCTTCGCCGCTTTCACCGCCGTCATCATGAGATTGACTTTACCCATTAGCTCCGGGCGTCTAGCCAATAAGCGCTCAAAACAAGCAAGCATTTCCTTGGCACCTTTAACATAATCCACACGACCAGCGGACATGATCAGCTTGTTATCACCAATCTCAGCTCGTAATACCTTTACCCGCTCTTGGATCGAAGGCCGCATCACCACATCGTGAATCTTTTGAGGACTGGTACCCACAGGAAACGCATCAATGGTGACAATGCGACCGTTATAACGCAGTTTAGTCACCATTTCAGGCTCAGCCAGAGCAGTACCGGTCTTGGTAAAGGCCTCTGGCACAGGAATACGCTCAACTACATCTACATCACGGCAACTACGGGCAGCAGATACAAAGTTCTGAACATAGCGAGGAATATGGAACCCACACAGATCACAGCACAAAAGGCTGTCGATAATCGCATCTCGCCAGTGGAGAATATTAAACACATCCGCCGCTGGAAAGGGCGTGTGGTGGAAGAAGGCAATCTTCACATGGGGCATCTGCTGGCGGATATAGTAAGGCGTCAGCCAGAGGTTGTAATCGTGGATCCAGATCAGCGCATCATCAGCGGCATCCTCACAGGCTGCCTCAGCAAAGAGACGATTAATATTTTGAAAATTTTCCCAGTCTGAGCTGTCATAGGTAAAGTGCTCAGGGAATGAATGCAAAATCGGCCAGAAAGCTTCTTTAGATGTGATGTGATAAAAATTGCGCACCTGATCGGCATTGAGGGGAATGCGTCGTACTACGCAGCTATCGCTGCCCCCTTCCATGGTCACTCGATCAATAAATCCTTCTTGCTCAGCCTCAGTAATTTGTTTCCAAGCTACCCAAGTACTCTGATCCGCATTAGCAAAAAAGCTTTTTAGCGTAGGGACAATGCCATTTGGACTCTTCTTTTCACGGTAGTAAATTTTGCCATTTTCCATCACCTCATCATAGGGTTCTCGGTGGTAGAGGATCACCAGGGAAGACTTCATGTTAGTTTCTCCTGCAGGTTGATTAACAGTGACCAATTAAGCTTGACATCCAAACATAATAAGGCCCAGCAAAGACAACTTTCTTACCAAGCTGCCTCCGCTGAGCCTCAAAAAATTGCATGAAAATGCTATTAAAATCCGCTGATGATGTTTGCTAACTCACGTCCAAGTTTAAGCCTGTAGTTTCCTCTACAGAAATACTCCAATTTTGGACATAGAGAAGGGGTAGTCCATCAGGGTTTACAGTGAGTTACATTACCGTATTAAGACTGTTTTAGCAATTGACGGATATTCTCCCTTAAGCCCTTAATCAAGCAAGAGAAAACATTTTCAGCAACGAATTTAACAACGTGAGTCCCATATGTTTTTTCGCTCACTATCGAGCTTACACTCTGTTTAGAGCTGTAAGTTATAGGCGCACTTTCGCCCTATTGCACAGGCGCACTTTCGTCCTATTTTTTCAGCTGGGAACTATAGGCGCGTCTAGCATTCTGAGCTAATGTAGCGCCAAGCTAGCGTAGTGCCACTGCGCTCCCCTCACTAACGAGACATACGGTGATTGCAACTGCCCCTAAAAAAATTCAACTGATCGAAGATGAAACCCAAAGCCTACTCATATGGGCGGAAAGCATCCAACGTTCAGAAGCTACATTCTTTGAAAAGGCCCAGAAAATTGCTCGGCGGCTAGGAGCCCATTACCGGGCGGACCGACTAACTGAAGTAGGATTTTGGACCCCTGATCTCACAGGTGACATTATCCAGTCAGAAGATCGAATTGTGCTGGAGATTTATACGCCGACAGAGGATATTAATTTTCGTGCAGCAGAACAAACTGTCGCCTTTAATCGCACACACATTCCCCTGGTTAAACAAGGAGAGTTTGTCTGGGGAGTGATTGAGGGGATGCGTCCCGGTCGTCGCGATCGCGCTGGATGTTTTTACTGGTTACGCTACACCGACCAGGATGGACGAGTCCATATCATTCGGGATCCGCTGGCTTATTCATTGCCCTATGGGATTTTCGCCCCTGCAGAACTGTACGATATGCGCTTGCTTCAGCGTCAGCGGGCAGACCGCAGCTATTTTCGTCGCACTGGCAGTAGCTATAGCGATAGTAGTGATATTCCTCGTTTGGAAGCACCGACCAATATTTTGCAGCTCCATGTCAAAACCGCCTCTCCCCAAGGCACCTTTGAAGGTCTGACAGAAATTTATCAGCATATTTCTGACAAGCTAACCAGGGATGAAGAACTGACTGCGCAAGAAGCTGTTTATGCAGGCTACGATGCCATTCAACTGCTACCCGTCGTCCCCACCATTGAGTATCGTCGTGAAGACACGTCTGGAGACTATGAGTTCTTCTCAGTTTTAGGGGATACCGATAGCTCAGTTAAGCCATTATCTCCAGACAATCGCTTAACTGACCTTTCATCTAATAAAAACACCCAGGCAGTTCTGAGAAGACCCGATACTCAAAACTGGGGCTACGATGTCCCCATCCTCGGATCAGGTACCACCAATCCATCGGTCCTAGGCAGTTTGCGCCCCGATGAGGTGATTGACTTTATTGCCACGCTCCACAATTTTTCTGAAGGCCCCATTCAACTGATCTATGACTTAGTCTATGGTCATGCTGACAATCAGGCCCTAGAAGTGATGACCCATCAGTTCTTTAAGGGGCCAAATATGTATGGCCAGGACCTCAACCATCAACTCCCCCAGGTGCGAGCCATCTTATTAGAGATGCAACGGCGCAAAATCAATACAGGGGCCGATGGCATTCGTGTGGATGGTGGCCAGGATTTTCGGTTCTTTAACCCGCTTACGGACCGGGTGGAACAAGACGATGCCTATCTACTGGCCATGAGCGATGTGGTCCAGGATATCAATGGCTATCGGCGGCTAATGTTCACTATTTTTGAGGATGGTCGTCCCTGGCCCCAGGAAGGGTGGGAAGAGATTTCTCGCTATCGAGAGTTAATTGAGCAAAAACCTGAATCATTTCAATGGGGGCCGTTAATTTTTGCCCACAACACCCCTTCCCTAAAAGGATTTTGGGACCGCAAATGGCGACGGGTGGGGGAAGTGATCTTCCAAGGTAATCGCTGGATTACAGGCTGTGGCAACCATGACACAGTCCGGCGAGGCACCCAGGTAAAAACGGATCAGCCAATCAACTGGAACCTGGGAAAAACACTGCCCAATGTACTGCACAAAGCCTATAACAATCCAGCTACCCAGCTATGGGTCTGTGGCTTTAGCCCTGGCTTACCCATGGACTTTATCAACGCCAATGTGGGAGCTCCCTGGGGATTTTTCAGAAATACGGACGACCAATATGGCGTCAAGGTAGTCTCAGAAGAAATCAGTTTCCTCGACTGGCAAATTGAGCCTGATATGTATGACTTAGCGGAGGTTTATCCCCAGCTTAAGCAAATGGGATTTCGGGAATTTGAGCAGCTGCGAGATTTTTCGCAAACCCTGCAAGAAGCGATGGTATCGACGGACTACAACCTACAGGAAGTCGCCACCATCTGCAGCCGCTGCTTAGGGCCCAACATCGACAGCTGTGAACTGCCCACCCTGGCGGAGTTGAACGAATCTTCCCTAGCAGGATTCTTGGCAAATTTAGATGTCCCTAAACTCAAGAAGTTTGCCATGGCCTTTATGGAAGACGGCCACGACTTGTGCAACGTCTCTCGCTCCTATGACCGAATTGACCAGAGCATTGCCACATTTCATTTGGCCCTGAGGCAATATCGCCGTCGTCATCCGTGGCTCCAGGATAACCTCACAGGCCGCGACCGCTTCAACCGCATCAGTGATGATCAGCGCACCGTGTTTTATGGTCTACGTAGCCATCCTGACAGACCGGGTGAGCCACCCATTTTGATGGTGGCTCACATGGGTGGTGCGCCCTTGAGTATTGAGCTTGAGGATTGGCTCGGGGTGGATATGCAGAATTGGGAAGTTGCGATCTCAACACCTGATCTCAACCCTGAAATCGATCTCAAAAACTTAAGCCAATTCACCCTAAAAGACAGTCAAGGTGTTCTTTTTGAACAGAAAAAATAGCTCTTTCCCCCGGTAGAGATTGCAGCAATGTTAGCCGTGATCTCACAACACAGTACACAAAGTTACATTACCAATTTTTCGCTGACAACAATTAATGAAACCCCTCTGATTATTTGCCACAGGAGGATTTTAGAGATCATAGAACATTTATTTTTCTGACTACGTATAACTTTTCAAAGTGCTAAGATATATAAAATCAATCTTAAGAAAAGACAGCATTATCTCTTGTAGACCTGTGCAGTGTCTGGGGAATTTTGTCATATGGAAAGAAAGCTCAAAGAACTCGTTGGCCAAGGCAGCGTATGGCTCTATGTAAAAAGCAGCAACGGCTGGTTTAAGAATGTAGAGATTTTAGAGGTGACCAACAGTACTATTACGTTCCGGTACGAGTCTGAGTCTGACGTTGAACGTAAACTGTGGGAAAAAACTACCCGCATCGATAACATCGCCGAAGTCGAAGTGCGATTACTCACCGTCCCCAAAGTGGACAAAAAGCTGGATGCCATCCGTGGACAGCTATCCCGACTACTCGATCAAGACGAACAGTAACCGCGATTGATGGGGCCCATCAGACCATTAGCAATACGTCCCCAACCTCGCCCTTAGACCATCCAACCGCTAGATAAACCACGTCCAAGTTGAA
This sequence comes from Leptothoe spongobia TAU-MAC 1115, assembly GCF_018739885.1. Classification (GTDB taxonomy): domain Bacteria; phylum Cyanobacteriota; class Cyanobacteriia; order Phormidesmidales; family Phormidesmidaceae; genus Leptothoe; species Leptothoe spongobia. Next base: position 24,339 of record NZ_JADOES010000038.1, read on the forward strand.
ACCTGTAGTTTCTCCCACGATAAAACTCTAGTTCTGGACGTGGACAAGGTTTAAACATTAGCCTCAAAAGAAATCAATACTCAAAAACTTTTCCTTTAGAGGAGTGCGATCACGCACCCTCTTTTTTATGGGGCACAACTCCGAGCATCCCACCCCATTCCCTAAACTTTATTAATTTCCCCTAAGACTTCCCCCGTTTTTTTCCACAAAAGAAAACCCGCGACACAATAGGTGGAGTTCTTTAATTAGATTGGTTTTCCATGTCAAAGTACGTTATGGCCCTGGATTTGGGCACCACTGGCAACCGTGCCATCCTGTTCAACCAAGCGGGCGACATTGTGGGTCAAGCCTATAAAGAACTGACCCAGTATTATCCACAGCCCGGTTGGGTAGAGCATGATGCCACAGAGATTTGGCAAGCAGTGCAGTGGGCGATGAAAACGGCCATTGCTGAGGCAAAGATCAGCGCCAGTGATATTGCCGCCATTGGTCTGACAGTGCAACGGGAAACTTGTTTGCTGTGGGATAAAACTACGGGTGAGCCATTACATAAAGCCATTGTTTGGCAGGACCGACGGACGGCGGATATGTGTGCCACGTTGGCAGACCATAAGGCGGATATCTATGAGCGTAGTGGATTATTTCTGGATGCTTACTTCTCAGGAACAAAGCTACGATGGCTGCTGGATAAAACTCAGCCAGAAAACTTGAACAATGTGCTAGCAGGTACCATTGATACTTGGGCCTTGTGGAACCTGACAGGTGGCAAAGTACATGCGACCGACCATAGTAATGCCAGCCGTACATTGCTGATGAATCTGGCTACGCAACAGTGGGACAAGACACTACTGGATACCTTTGGAGTGCCTCAGTCGCTACTGGCAGACATTAAGCCCAGTCAGGGGATTTTTGGTTACACCGACCCGACGTTGCTGGGGGTGGAGGTTCCGATTGCGGCAATTTTGGGTGATCAGCAGGCGGCCTTGTTTGCCCATGGTTGCGATCGCCCTGGTCTGCTCAAATGTACCTATGGCACAGGTGCATTTTTGGTCGCTCATACCGGCAAAGAAATTGTCAGATCCAATAATCAGCTGCTGTCCACCATCGGCTGGACTACGGCCAAAGACGATGGTAGCTATGACCTGGGCTATGGTCTAGAAGGCAGTATGTTTACGGCGGGGGCCTGCATCCAATGGTTGCGAGATGGCTTGCAGATTATCGATAGTGCTGCAGATAGTGAGCCATTGGCTACATCGGTCGCAGATAACGGTGGTGTCTATTTTGTCCCTGCCCTCAGCGGGCTGGGTGCTCCTCATTGGGATATGGGTGCTCGCGGTGCGTTTTTGGGCATTACTCGCGGTGCGACAAAGGCGCACATGGTGCGGTCAGTGTTAGAAGCGATCGCAAACCAAGCTCGTGAGGTGGTGATGGCGATTAACGATGACAGTGGCACACCGATTACAACACTGAAGGTAGATGGTGGTGCCTGTCACAATAACTTTTTGATGCAGTATCAGGCGGATGTATTGGGCATTCCGGTGGAGCGTCCGGCGGTACTGGATGCAACGGCTCAAGGGTCAGCATTTGCGGCAGGGTTAGCCGTTGGGTTCTGGGATGACTATACAGTGCTGGTAAATAGCCGGAAGATTGATAAAACGTTTGAACCTGGAGCAGGTAAAGCAGTTGCGCAGGAGAATTTTCAAACCTGGCAACGGTCTATTGAGCGAGCAAAGGGTTGGATTGAATGAAATATCCCTCTTATTCCCCAAAAGAATTTACCCGTAAGGTAAATCCCGGTAAGACATCTTCTCCCGATAGGGTAGCTGGTAATCCATGGGTCTCCTTGACGTTGCCTAAGCGATAGATTTCTACCTGTTGAGCCTTTGGGTTAAATAACCACCCCAAACGCACACCACTGTCCAGGTATTCCTGCATTTTATTCTGTAGCGTTTTGAGGGAATCGCTGGGCGATCTTACTTCAATAACAAAATCTGGAGAAATCGGCGGAAACTTACGACGCTGCTCTGGGGTAAGGGCCTCCCAACGGGACAGTTCTACCCAGGCGGCATCGGGGGAGCGATCGCCACCGTTTGGCAATCGAAAAATAGTGGATGAGCTAAAGACCTTACCTAATTTCGTTCGACGATTCCAAATGACTAAATCTGCCCCCAGTTCGATTTCCTGATTGCCGCTATCACCACCCACGGGGGACATGAGGATTAAATCTCCTTGAGGTGTCCGTTCTACTTGGATTTCTGGGTTTGTAACACAGAGCTGATAAAACTGCTCATCTGTGAGGTTGACAGTTTTGAGATCGAGGGTAATGGGTAAAGTCAACATAAAACTGAGCCCATGTAGCTAGACTTAGTATAGCCTTGGGATCAAGGCCACCCTAACGCGCTCAAGTATTGGCCTGCCTCCAGGAGCAACACGATGACTTATACGCCCACTAAACTCCTGACGGTTGACAGTTTTATTGAGGAATATGGCGCACAGACTCGTTATGAGTTGGCCGATGGGGAACTGATTGATATGGAGCCGACAGGTCCCCATGAAACGGTAGCGGGCAAGCTCACCAGCAAACTGAATATCAAAATTGATCAACAGCAACTACCCTGGGTTATCCCTACCCGTGCAATTGTACGTCCGTTTGCTAATGTTGCCACTGCTCGACGTCCAGATGTGGTTGTGTTGGATGAACTGGCATTGGTGCAAGAACCATTATGGCAAAGGGAACCGGTAATTACGTTAGCAAGTTCGATCAAGCTAGTGGTTGAGGTAGTCAGCAGTAACTGGGAAACGGATTATGCGCGAAAGGTAGAAGAGTATTCTCTCTTGGGTATTACAGAGTATTGGATAGTGGATTTTTTGGGTTTAGGAGGGATTGCGTTTATTGGTCGGCCAAAGCAGCCAACGATTACGGTATGTCAGCTGGTGGATGATGAGTATGAACAACGACAGTTTCGACTGGGGGAACGGATTGTCTCGCAGGCTTTGCCAGAGATAAAACTGCGATTGGATGATGTGTTGCCACGCTAAGTTTAGTAGGTCATTTTGTAGAGGTGGTGCCTTATGCCCATCCTCAGTGAGGACTTCTTTAGCAGGTAGTATTTGTTTTTATACACCTCAATTAGATAAAGCCAGAGGCTTCTGGGGATGTATGTACTCAGCCAGAGGCTGGGCACCAGAAAGAGGAAAAAATCAATCGTGCTTCGAGAGAGAGAGAAAGAGAATTGAGGAAAAAGAGAAAAAGACGAGAAGAGAAAAGGGCTACTGAAGAGGTCCTGGGGGCTCACAACTCACTCGAAAACCGAAAACGTTGAGGCGGTCGCCAGGAAGACTGTCGTTGCGCGAGGCGGAGCGGCAATTCCGGCGACATTGGTAAATACAGGAAATAGCCAACACACAAAGAAGCTCTAATCTAGCGATTAAAGCCACCTTCTGCATATATACAGCTTTTCAATCGCTTTAGCTGATGCATTTCAAATAAAGCCAGAGGCTTCCAAAGAGGTTCTCAGCCAGAGGCTGGGCACGAGGAAAAGCGATGAGGATAACCTCTGCTTTCAGAATTTTGTCGCAGGGCGCAAAATTCTGAACTACCCCACCGGCCACCCAAACCCGCTATTCGGGATAGCATTCATATTTTTCTGCTGGGTTTTAGGGCGGACAGCCCCGCCCTGACCATTGGGGTTTGGGGCACTCGAAGGAGCCCCAAGCAGCCGGTATTGCTTCTTGTCAGAATCTAAAGATTACCTTGATGACATTGGCAAATAGCGATTAGGGTCGCTCAGGGCTTTCCTCCCCGAACCCCTCCTAGTCGTGGGGGCCTAACCAGACTTTTCCATATTGCCTAAAACCACTTGGAAACTCGAATTGTCATGAAATGCAAATTCTTTAACTTTTGTACAAATATATGCAAAGTTACAGCAATTTTTCAAAAGGATGGGCATCGTAGGGTTAGTCAGTGACGCATCTAAAGGATGCGACGACCTATGAAAAAACCCTTTAATATTCCATCATCACAAAATGGCGCTACTTGCAGCCTTTGTCAGGACAAGCTGTTGCGCCACATTAGCCAAAGCAGAATGTTTTGGTATTGTCCTAGTTGCCGCCAAGAAATGGTTTGCGAGGAACCAAGAACTTTGACTACAGCGATCGCAACTCGTATCGGTCCAGTCCCCCCACAGCGTAAACTCGCTAAAGTTACGGACATTAGCAAGCGCATTAGCATCAACGCTAGCTAATTTGATGGGCGGGCGTTGCACCATGTAACGCCCTTTAAACCTGCTCAGTGTCCAGATCGATTAAATGTAGTTTTTCCGTAGAAGCAGCGTCTAGGTTTCAACTTAGACGTTTTTTACGCTAAGCGCTCTCTAAAATCCATTGAACCAAAGTGCGTACACCATATCCCGTTGCACCTGGATTATTGTAGGCATTATCTTTTTCACTCCACACTGGCCCGGCAATATCCATGTGAGCCCAGTCTGTCTCTTTCACAAACTGCTTGAGAAATAATGCCGCAGTGATGGAGCCGCCAGGACGAGGGCCTGTATTTTTCATATCGGCCACAATCGACTTCAGACCATCGAAGTATTTTTCCTCCATGGGCATCCGCCACAGTTTTTCACCAGCGGCCTCTGCAGCATTAGCCAACGCTCCAGCCAACTCATCATTGGGGCTAAACAAACCAGCCAGATCATTACCCAGGGCCACAATGCAAGCCCCGGTCAGCGTAGCCAAGTCCACCATGGCATCCAAACCTAATTTATCGGCATAGACCAAGGCATCGGCCAGAGTCAGACGACCTTCGGCATCTGTATTATTGACCTCGATGGTTTTACCGTTGGATGCCGTCAAGATATCCCCAGGATGCATAGCATGACCGCTGATCATGTTTTCGGTGGCGGCACTAATAAAGTGCACCTCCACATCGGGCTTGATCTGAGCAATCGCCTTGGCCGCGCCAAGAACGGCAGCAGCACCGCCCATATCCATTTTCATTAACTCAATCATGCTGCCTGCACCAGCCTTGATATTGAGACCACCTGAGTCAAAGGTGAGGCCTTTGCCAATCAGGGCTAACTTGCGCTTGGGTGTCCCTGCAGGCGTATAGGTAAGGTGAATAAATTTTGGTGGCATCTCTGAGGCCATGGCCACACCGAGATAGGCTCCCATTCCCAGCTCTTCACACTCAGCCTGTTCTAGCACCTTAAGCGTTAGACCGTGGTCATTGGCAATGGCTGCGGCTGTCTCAGCCAGGCTGGCTGGCGTCACAATATTAGGAGGAGCTGCTACTAGCTCACGGGCCAGGATAACACCATCACAGACATGGGACGCAGTCTCTAGAGCGTCTTCATGACCGGGTAAATCCAGCAGAGCCACATCGCTAAGCACTACTTTCGGAGTTTCAGGATCAGACTTAAACCGTTTGTCCTCATGCATCGCCAAGGTAACCCCCTCAGCAATGGTCTGGGTTGTCCGTTCCGGACTGTTATTCCAAATGGGGAAGCTAATACCAAGGGAGGCACATTTTTCGCATTTGGCTAGCTTAGCCGCCACCGCCGCCGCCCGTCGTAATCCTTCGAGTTTGAGATCTTCGGCAGCACCTAATCCGACAATGGCCAACTTCCGAACCGAGCCACCGACTCGGATCACAGCAGAACTTCCCACCTTTGCTTTAAAGTCTGTTTCGTCGATGAGTTCTTGAAGCAGCCCAGACACCTGCTCATTTAAGTCAGACAGTAGACCAGTAAGGGGTAGTGACTCTTCCGATAAACCAACGACAAGGCAATCCCCCGACCACGTTAAACAAGACTTGTCTGATGCTACAAACTTCATTCCCATCTCAGTGCTAATTCCCGTCTTAGTATCTAACGATTTCGGCGTCTTTATTGACTGAATATCATATACGGCTCTCTACTATATTTATGGTTTTTAAATAGAACATTATTCACCTATTGTTCGTCCGCTTTGACAGCACAGTAGCGCATCATCGCCTCTTAACTTCTACTTAAATTTAAGTCACATCTAGTCTGAAACCTTGAGTTTTACCTTTGAAAACCGACAGCTATGGATGTAGACATGGTTATACCGCTTTCTAAAACCATCAATCTGGCTGATTCACCATGGGAAAACGTCTCATAAACCTAGGAAAAGAGCAATTACCCCTGTTACTGTTGGGCGGTATCAGCCTCGCAAGTTTAGCCCTGATAGTATTTTTTGCCCAGGCGACTAAGCAAGCATTACCGGATGATCAAACAACATCTGAGCATCAGACAGAAACTGCGGCGTCTGATTCAGCCGCATTTCGACTGGCACTGCTACCGCCAGAAGGACGCTATGAGATGCTGCTGCAGTTGATCGGTGCTGGACAAAACTCTAAAGATAGTTATCTAGCCCGTTATCTCTTGGCAACCGACTTATTAGATCAGGGCAAGGCCGCTGAGGCATTGGCAATTCTAGATGGCCAGGAAAAAAGTCAAAATGCCCTCACCCCCTATGTGCTGCTCAAGCAGGGACAAGCTCAGCTCCTGGCGGGAGAAGCACCAGCTAGTTGGAATCAACTGCTGGCTAACTATGACACCCACGGTGCGGCGGCTGAGGCTCGCTATGAACTGGGTAAACGAGATCCAGCTCAGTGGGATGCTCTATTAGCCAAACATCCTAGCCATCCACGTTCAGTAGAGGTAGCCCTGCAACAACTCAAAACTGGTACCTCAAAGGACAAGCTGCTATTGATAGCTGCCTACGGTCTCTATCGTGATGAATATGAGTCTAGCCTTGACCGGCTCACCAAAGAGTATGGCCAGGGGCTGACACCTGAGCAGTGGGAAATCATTGGGTTTGGTTACTGGGAAAATCAGCGATATGGCAAGGCATCCCAGGCCTATGCCAAAGCCCCTGCCTCACCGACTAGTCTTTATCGAACGGCGCGAGGGGCCCAGATTGACCGGAAAAAGGTGGTTGCGATCGCAGCCTACCAAAAGCTGGTCCAAACCTACCCCAATGCACCGGAAACGGGTCTGGGACTGATCAAACTAGTCGATTCTCTACCCGACAAAGCCGCCCTCGCTCCTCTAGATCAAGCCATGAAGGCATTTCCAGATCGCGCTGGCGAAGCCCTGCTCAAAAAGGCCAATATTCTAGAAAAGCTCAAAAGTCCCACGTCTGCCCAAAATGCACGCACCTCGATCCTGAGTCAGTACAGCAACTCTGAAGCCGCCGCCCAACTACGTCTCAGCCGAGCCCATAAAGCAGCCAAGGCCAATGACCTAGGTACTGCTCGCCAACTCGTAGAAGAGTTAGTAGCCGCTAATCCGCAAAGTGAACTGGCCGCTGAAGCCAGCTTCTGGTCGGGAAAATGGGCGCAGCAACAGGGCCAAGATGCACGCCTAACCTATGAGCGCACCATCAACCAGTATCCCGAATCCTACTTTGCCTGGCGTTCAGCCGTCATGCTGGGTTGGGATGTGGGAGATTTTACCGGTGTGCGTTATTTAACTCCCGAGGTCACCCTGCCTAAACAACGAGAGCCACTACCGGCTGGCTCGGACACACTGCAGTTGCTATACCGCCTGGGTCAAGATGCCGATGCCTGGAGTCTGTGGCAGACCGAATTTAGTAATGTTCAAGCCCCCACCGTGGCCGAACAGTTTACCGATGGTGTACTGCGGGTAGGTGTCGGCGACAATCTCGATGGTATTTTTATGCTCACCAGCCTGGCCTGGCGTAATGAGGAGACCGAAAAGGCCGAATACCGGCAGCTCAAAACCACACCCGCCTACTGGCAAACGGTTTACCCTTTTCCTTTCTCCAGCCTAATTCAAGCCTGGTCGCAGCAGCGCCAGCTCAATCCGTTGCTGGTCACTGCGCTCATGCGACAAGAATCACGTTTTGAACCCAAGATTAGATCCAGCGCTGGGGCGATTGGGTTGATGCAGGTCATCCCCAGTACTGCCGACTGGATTGTGGGACAAATCGGCGAAAGTAACAGCGACCTGGATATCAAGCTAGAAACCCCCAACGAAAACATCAAGCTAGGCACCTGGTATCTGGACTATACCCATAAGGAATATAGTGACAATTCAATGTTTGCCGTTGCCAGTTACAATGCAGGCCCCGGTGCTGTTGCCAATTGGATTGCCAAGGGCTACGGCGACCCAGATGTCTTCGTTGAGAACATCCCCTTTAGTGAAACCAAGGGCTATGTAGAAGCTGTCTTTGGTGGCTACTGGAACTATCTCCGGCTCTACAATCCGGCGATCAAACGTCAAGTAGCTAAATATACGACTCAACCATAAGCTCAAAACATTCGTATTGACAGCCCTATGCGATTCGAACGGTTGACCATACAATGAGTCAAATGAAGACAAGGGGCAACACTTATCTTCGGGAAAAGTGAATCTAAAACGAAAACGTTCTGAAGAATTAGTTTCCATTTCAGATTGATTCATCCCATAGATCAGCACAAATATGTAGAGAATCCACCTAGATAGCCGAATATCGGGACTATAGATTGATACAGGTAGGCAATTTTTGTAACCTAATTAATGCTTAAACCGATAAGATGCACCCAACCAATCGTTCAAGCCCATCTGCTTTAAGTTTGCTCCAACTAATTTAGGGTTAGCTCAATCCCTGCGAGGCATATCGGCTCTTATCGTTTATCACACCAGCAGAGTAACGTGACTAGCTACAGCAATGTTCAGAAGCAACAACTGAGTCAACTTGGTGCTTACCTGCAAGAAAAGCGTCAGGAACAAGGTAGGTCTTTAGAAGATATCTCTCTACAGACTTACATCCGTGCTCAATTGTTAAAATCCTTAGAAGCCGGTGATACCACCGACTTACCTCAGCCTATTTTTGTTCAGGGGTTTATTCGCCGCTACGCCGATGCTCTGGGATTAGACGGAGCCAATTTCGCTAAGCAGTTTCCAGTGCATTCTATTCCCAATACTCCACGACCTGTGCCGAGACCAGCAACCCAGGTCGATATGTCTTACCAGACAGCGGCTCAGAAGCCACCAGTTCAATCCAAGCCGGTTAAAACTCAGGCTAAACAGCCTCAAATTAAGCAACCTGAGATCAAACAGCCCAAGCCAGCCGTTGGGGCCATGCCGTTGGTGAATGAGCCGTCCGTTTCCAAAGCTATGGATAGTAGCGGTAGTACAGCTGAGAAAACGACCAAAAGCACCACTACCACCCAAGACTTTACCCTTGATCCACACCCAATGACCGACGGTGAATTAACTGCCCTAGGTCTCAATACCCTGGCTAATAGTGCTGACAGAGCAAGTTCTCCCGAAGGCTCCTTCTTGGGTAAAGAAGAAACAGTCCCATCATCCCTAAATCCTGCTCCGGTGACGCCATCCCCATTACCGATGGGTTCGCGATCTACAAACACGTCTGAGCTTAGCAGTTTTAATTGGCGACCTTGGGCAATTGGTGCAGCTGTGGTTGCGAGTGCGATCGCATTGCTAGTTCCTATTATATTGAGCAGCGGTTTTGGCAAGAAGACGGACCCCGTCGAAGCTGAAGCGCCTCAATCTGAACAGGTTGAGGCATCACGAACTGAACCCATAGCACCAACTCCTGCCCCCGAACCCGAACCTGAACCCATAGCAGTAGCCAGTGATGCCCCAGTGAGCGTAACGGTAGAAGTCACCGAAGCTGGACCATCTTGGATGAGCGTAACTGTTGATGGAGCGATCGTTTTTGAAGGCACGATGGAACCCGGTAGCAAACAGAACTGGGAAGGTGAGGAAACGATCACCATGAATATCGGCAACGCAGGAGCGGCTCTTATCTCAGCCAATGGCAGTGAGCAAAAACCAGCCGGCAATCCCGGCGGTGCTGAATTTTTAACCTTCGAGGCAGCAGAGTAGTTGCAGAGTAATTGCTCTTAAACCCACAATCCTAAATCCAGCTGCCGCAGTACAATCACAGCGATACAATACAAAACATAGCTATACAAATACCTGGCACTGGAGCCCATGACGTCGAACTTAGAGACGGTAGAGTCCACTGAGCAGCCCGACTACCTCGACGAACTGCCCGATGAACTAGAAATGTCCCTCTTTGACCACCTCGAAGAGCTAAGGCTGCGCATTTTCTACTCATTGATTGGAGTATTAGTAGGTGTCATCGGCTGCTTTTGCGTTGTCAATCGCATTGTCGAACTTCTAGAAATTCCAGCCCAGGGAGCTAAGTTTTTACAGCTTTCCCCCGGTGAGTATTTCTTTGTCTCGATCAAAGTGGCAGGCTACAGCGGCATCTTAGTCGCGAGCCCCTTCATCCTTTACCAAATCGCCCTGTTCGTATTGCCTGGCCTGACTCGTCGAGAACGACGGCTGATTGGTCCCATTGTCCTCGGTTCTAGCGTCCTCTTTGTTGTCGGTATATTTTTTGCCTACATTGCTCTGATTCCTGCCGCGCTAACCTTCTTTATTAACTACGGTGAGGGAGTTGTCGAACAGCTGTGGTCTATTGATCGATATTTTGAGTTTGTACTGCTGCTGTTATTTAGTACCGGCTTAGCCTTTCAGATTCCAGTCATCCAGTTCATGTTGGGGCTATTGGGCATCGTCACCTCTGAGAAGATGCTCAAAGGCTGGCGTTCTGTTTTACTTGGCGCTGTTGTGCTCGGGGCGGTCCTCACCCCGTCCACTGACCCCATTACCCAAAGCTTGCTAGCTGGAGCTGTCCTGTTCTTGTATTTTGGTGGCATCCTGGTGGTCAAGGCGATTGGGAAATAGTCGTTAGCTATATCCTAATAGGGATGCTTGGAAAACAACTCCGCTCCGCCAAACAATAAACCCAAAATACTCAAAGCGGGTGCTTTGCGGGTATGCCCACATGCCTAGGAAATTCTTTCTCTGTCTTTGCAACCTTTTTGATATACAGACAATGACGGTTGCCCTGGGTCAGGGGTGTTTCCCATGAACAGACGGCCACTAGCTCACCGCCGAGGGTATCCAAAGCTCCCATAAATAGCTCTTCTTCTTCGTCAGTCCATTGACCGCGAAAGATGATGGCAAACCCACTTTTCTTTAGCAACGGCAGCGCATACTCCGCACAGGTGGAGGCTGGACCTACGGCACGGACCATTGCTAGGTCATACTGAGCACGATGCTTTGGATCTTTTCCTACTGTTTCTGCCCGCTCTACCAGACAGTCGGTATTGGTTAAACCTAGCTGCTGACAAAGGGTTTCTAGAAAGGCTATCTTTTTGCGGGTGGAGTCGAGGAGGGTAACCTGCCATTGAGGGCGTGAGATCGCAACCGGAACTCCAGGAAAACCGCCACCAGTTCCAATATCAATAACCCGCTTCACCGTTGGTAGCCATTCCGGCTTCTCTGGCTCGTACCAGGGAGCTAGACCGCTCAACGAATCCCACAGATGCTTTTCCCAGAATTCAGCAGGCTCGGTAATGCGAGTTAGGTTGACCTGACGATTGCCATCAAGAACCCCCTGGTACAAACTATCAAATAAAGCTTGCTGCGCTGTCGATGGCTGCCATTGCAAGGTTTCTTGCCAAATTTCACTGTTAACTGGCAATGGTTCGGTTATTGTTTCTGTCATTTTTTACACCCTCTGTCTTCCCTGATTCCTCCGCCCTTATCGGGTTGCATACATTCAACCCAACTTACGCGACCGGAAGCATTTCTAAGGGCTTGGTTAATAGCTCTCCATTTTGCAACGTCCAGCAATAATCTGCCAAATGTTCTAAATCACTAGCATCGTGAGATACCACCAACAAACTCCAATCTTTCTTCAGCTCTGCTAATAAGCCAATGAGCTGTTGCTTCATAGACCAATCCAGCCCAGCCGTAGGTTCATCCAACAGTAACAAATAAGGCTGTCGAATCAGCTGCACCGCCAGAGCCAGACGCCGCTGCTGACCACCACTCAGGGCATGGGGAGCAGCCTGCTGTGAAATTGCGCTCAGCCCCACCGATTCAAGAGTTTTTGCCACCTGCTCAGCCCCCAGTTCCGGATGGCCAATGCGCAGCTCTTCTAGAACTGTATGGCCACAAAAGTGTCGTTCTGGAAACTGAAATACAAGCCCTGCCAGCTGTTGCAGGGTTTCCGGCTGCAGCTCTTGATCGCGCCAATGCAGCGTACCCTTCGATGGCGATACAAGCCCTGCCAAAATTTCCAATAGCGTGCTCTTCCCAGAACCACTTGGCCCCACAATCAATCCCATTTTTTTAGGCGCTAAGGTAAATGAGATCTGCTTAAGAATCGGCGTTGCGCTAGCCGCTGGATGATACGAAACTCGATCAAGAGTGAGCATTAAGGAGAACGAGAAGGTCCATGACACACTATAGCCAATGTTTTACGGGCAGTGTAAACACCCCCACTCCAAGACCTTGCTATGCTAGGTAAGCCCTGTCCACGTCTAGAGCTGAATTGTTTCTTTAGAGGCAACTATAGGTTCCAACTTGGACGAGGTTTAGCCAAAATCATGACACCTCAGCTATGGAAATTCGCTTTCGCGAGTGCGACTTCTTTAATCTATGGATTTGGTTAGAGCTAGACAATGTACCCTCCGCCATGGAGCAGCAGTACATCGAAGAAATTTTTGACTCGTGGTTTTTCCTCGGCAAACTCGGGGGCTTTAATGCCGAAAACTTGCAAGTCCAAGACGGCGGCCATGAAATTAGCTATATGAACTACGACAATGATGAGGCTGATGGCAGCCTCATGGCAGTTATGCACAATATGTCTGAAGTTCAGTTTGAAGGCACCTGGGCTCGCTGTTGGTTTGACCTGGGCACGACTGATGCGATCGCTCTAGATGTTCTAGTCAACACGCTCAAGCAGTTTTGCAAAGATTACATTGAGATTAAACGGGTATACATTGGCGGTGAAAATGAAGACTGGCCAATTCCTCGGGATCAGCAAGCTGATTTTGTAGATGCCATGCATTAGGAACTGGTAAACAGTTTTTGACGTTCAATTAGGTATTGTTCAGAGCCCAAAGACCTTCCCAGAAATATACCTGTAGCTTCATGATGTTTACCCAAAAACTACAGGTATATTCAACGGATAAACTTTTCTGAAAACAAGTTCAACAGACTCAAACTACTTTCTAAGATCACACTGAGGTGCAACAGGCATAATAGCAGTGCCCCCTCAAAAATACATCGATCATGGATTACGCAGCACAGCGTCAGGCCAGTCTAGAATCTCCTGTATTTAGTCAATTAGACACTTGGTTGACTAAGCGCATTCGTGAACTTAGTGTCGATGCCCTAGCAGCTCAGGCATTTACCTGTACTGCCTGTGGCGAAGTTGCAGGCGAGTACCTGGTGGACTATGAAGGTAAAACCTACCGTTTTGATACAGCCAACACTTATGCTTTCCTAGAATTTATCTTGGCTAAGCAACCAATCACAGTCAGTTAGGTAATCATCTAAACCAAGACTTCATGATCAAATCGCTGACGTTTTTCAAACTCAAACGGTCCGGCAATAGAGCCCCAGAGTAACTCATCTGTCTCCGGGTCACGACCACGGTCATAACTAATGAGCTTATCGTTAGTAATCTCAAATTCATTATCTAGATAGCTGGTCTTACCCTTGCGTACGACCATGCAATTTTTGCCTGGTACTACCTTGCCAATAAAGCTGTGCCCAGTCCAACGCACTGTCATATCGCAACCAGGCATTTTCTCTAGCTGGTCCGCTTCAATAGTGGTCAGTTTTTGCTGCTCGCGGGCAGCTCCAATCACGGATTCTTGGTCTTTAAACGTATAGTTTTCGAGCAGGATGTGATCCTCCTGGGGCAAAAAACGCAGCACTCTTACCCGATAAGGTTGACCCAGCATAAAATCATACGCTTGCTCTAGATATAGACAGCCTCCTGGCAAAAAACTAGACGGTAACGGCCTCATACACACCCGAATATGAGCAAAAAAAGGTGGATTTTCGATTGCCTGAGCTTGGTTGCTAAAGTCAGCAGCCATCCACTTGAGCAAGGTAGAAATATCGGTCGCGTGGGACATATCGGACAGTTAGTGTAACATCGCCATTTATCATGAAAGGATAGAATCCTCTCAAGAGCAACCATATGGAGCCTCGCTCAGTTTTCCATACATTTTTCGATCATTGTGTTGGTAGCTGGTCAACAGAACGCACATATCACTACCTGACTCAAAACGACGTTGAGCGCTCCCATACCGATTTCCAGGTATCACCTCTGACGCCGGACCTCAAGCGCAAGGTACTGTCAGACAATGGCTACGATGAGATTACAGATTTATCCGCCCTACCAGGATTTCACCTTGCCTTTAACACGATGTCAGAAAAGGGTGAAAAGGTTTCTCAGGCCTTAAATCTTACCTTTGTTATCCAAAGTGAAACCGGTCATATTCTAGAAGGTGATTATTTGCGCGATCTCGCCTATGAAGAAGCACGCCCCATCATCTCGCGCTTCCGCTTCGATAGCAATACCCGAGAACTGTTGATGACCACCAACTACACCCGAGTGGTATCCGTAGACTCCATCACCTTAATCAATCCCGACACCCGTATTCGCCGCATCCTCAACTACCTACGACCTCCAGCGGGTCAGCCCCTAGAGAAACTAGGTCTAGTAGGATTTGGAGTTGAACAAAAGGTCACTTAACAACACTTTAGAGTATGCTCCAGTGCCCCGATTACCTACGGAATCGGAACAAATTAACCTGTATTGATTTCTATAACAGTTACACATAATATCCCCATATCAAGGGAAAGCTAGGGTAACTCTAGAACAGATATACCGTCGCTACGGAGAGCGCACCAGTGGGTTTATTTGAGAAAGTTCGGGCCGAATTTATCGATATTATCGAGTGGCTTGATCCGTCGCAAGATACCATTGCCTATCGCTTTGAACGATTTCAAAACGAAATCAAAATGGGGGCACAGCTAACCGTACGCCCCGGTCAAGTTGCAATTCTAGTCGGTGAGGGCCAGGTGGCCGACGTGTTTGAGCCTGGTCGCTACCGCCTTGAAACCCAGAATATGCCGGTCCTGACCACTCTGATGGGCTGGAAATATGGCTTTAATTCTCCATTTAAGGCCGAAGTTTACTTTTTCAACACTAAGATTTTCACCAACCTCAAGTGGGGCACGGCAAATCCCATCACGATTCGCGACCCCGAGTTAGGACCAGTCCGCCTCCGGGCCTACGGCACCTACACAATGCGCGTTAGTGATGCTCGCACACTATTGGAGCAACTGATTAGCACTGATGGTCTGTTCCAAACTGACGAGATTAGCGATCACCTGCGCAATATGATTGTGTCAGCATTTGCCAGCTGGATCGGTCAGGACCAAACCCCACTGTTTGATCTAGCGGCTAACTATCAGGCCATGGGCGAGCAGGTTCGCGACGCCATGCAACCCAACATGGAGCAGTTTGGCCTAGAGCTACGTCAGTTACTGATCGAGAATATTTCCCTCCCCCCCGAAGTCGAAGCCGCCCTCGATAAGCGAGCCTCCATCGGCATCCTGGGCAACATGCAGCAATACACCCAATACCAAGCCGCTAATGCCATTGAGCAATCTGCCAAAAATCCTGGGGGTGGTAGTCAAGGACTAGACCTGGGTGTCGGCATCGCCATGGGCCAGCAAATTGCCAATGCCATGAACCCACAGGCCGCCGCCCCGGCTGCACCATCTGCCGCCCCTGCGCCCCCGGCTCCAGCCGCACCACCGCCGCCCCTACCCACCGCCGCCTGGTACATCACCCGCGATGGCCAAAATTTTGGCCCTTATGCCACAGAGCAACTCCTAGCCAATGGCTTAACCGCCCAATCGAATGTGTGGAAACAAGGTATGGCTAGCTGGCAACCGGCCAATCGGGTACCTGAGCTGCAGTCGTTGCTAAGCAGTGTGCCACCACCGCCACCTGGAGCTTAGTCACCAATGGAGCCAACGACCTCCGTTAATCAATATCAGTGTCCCGGTTGTAAAGCTGACATGGCATTTGACCCAGATTTAGGGCAACTCAAATGCCCCTACTGTGGTCATGCTGAGGCCATGCCTGAGGTAACGTCCACCAAACTTAGGGCAACACTACAGGAACATGATTTAGCGGCATTTATTCATACCAATCGCACCCAAATTGCTCAGTTAGCAACCACCGCCCAGGAGGTTAACTGTCCTGGCTGTCATGCCACCATTGCCTTTGAGCCCCCGGATGTGGCTGGTAAATGTCCGTTTTGTGCCACCAGCATTGTTACCCAGGACGCTAAGCCGACGGACCCCACATTAGCCCCATCGGGGTTGGTGCCTTTTCAAGTAGGGCAGAAGGCGGCACTTCGAAACCTGCGCGAGTGGCTGGCGTTTCGGTGGGATCTCAAGGATCTCAAAGCCATGTTTCTGCCAGGGCAGCTCAAGCAACTGGCCCAACAGCAGTTACTACTCGGGGTCTATTTGCCATTTTGGACCTACGACGCTCAAACTCAAAGTCACTATAGTGGCGAACGGGGCACCCACTATTACACCACTCGACAAACCAAGGATGGGACTAAACGGGTTCGCAAAACACGATGGAGAAAGACCTCAGGTCATGTGTCGCGGTTCTTTGATGATGTATTAGTCCCAGCAACACGAGCCCTGGACTCTAAAAAATTGCATCAGCTTTGGCCCAACCTGCCTGTGTCACAGCTGAAACCCTACAGCGCCGAATACCTGGCAGGATTTCAGGCTCAACGCTATGAAATCCTGGTCAAAGAAGGCTATGAGCAGGCCAAGGGCATCATGGCAAATACTATCCGCAGCGATGTTCGCTCTGACATTGGTGGCGATGAACAGCGGGTTCATTCGGTCTCTACAGACTACTCACAAGAAACCTTCAAACATATTTTGCTACCCGTTTGGATGTCCACCTATCGCTACGGCGGCAGAACCTATCAGGTACTAATCAACGCCCAAACGGGTAAGGTAATGGGCGAGCGTCCGGTGGCAAAATGGAAGGTGGCATTGGCGATTGCGATCGCAACCATTCTGGTTCTAATTATCATTCTGGCCGCCAACGGATAACCCCCCTTGAAACCAGCAAAAATGTTCCTGATAAACATTCAAAACCCTTTATACAAGGTCTGCCCAAGTTTTTTAAAACTACCATTGCCGATTCAAAAAAATATGTTTAACATTTAGTTACATAGGTGTTACCCACCTTAACGTTTCGTTTGAAGGATTTCGAATCATGGCAGAAGATAAAGCAAAGTTTGGCTTCACTCAGATTGCTGAAAACTGGAATGGTCGTCTGGCTATGCTAGGTTTCATCATCGGTCTTGCGACTGAGCTAATGACGGGTCAAGGTATCCTTTCCCAAATTGGCATCATGTAGGCCCAGTAAGCATTAGATATAGTTAGAACGGAAAATTCTCCAATCTCAGTAGCATCATTTTTCCGTACGGTCAAAGCATAATGATGGGACAAGCTGCGGCTTGTCCTTTTTTATAGCAAACCAAACTTACTCCTCTGCTTGTGGCTCACTCCAAGTCGCCACGGTCTTCAGTTCTGACGGAATCATATGTTCAGGATGAAACTCCAGCGTGGTCTCCCGATATCCCAAGTAACCTGACTCGGTAAACGACATCAGCATGCGGGCTAACGCAATCCACACTGTTTCGTCAAATTCCCAATCTTTGTAAAACCCGGCCCGATCAGCAATAGACTTCAGTGCCCAAAAATAACTATTACGCACCATCGACCCCTGCTTTTTGTAAGGAGGCACATCATCCTGATGAATAAATAAAACTTGGTTGCGGATCTTTGCTCTCATGGGCATCAATGTTTTACAACTATATCCATATTCGAACTATGTCTAGCGTTGCTGATCACCGGTATGATCTGAGCTGTAAGGAGCTGATTTTGAAGCCTTTATCCAGATTGGCAACTTTCCCAATATCAACAACAGTACTTTTCTAAAACTTCTATGGTGGCGGCTGTTTGCCTGCGAAACGTTCACAAAGTCTATAACAACACCTGTGTGGTTAACGATCTCTCGTTGACGATTCAACCGGGTGAAATCTTCGGCCTACTTGGACCAAACGGCGCGGGAAAATCCACCACAATTCGCATGCTTACCACCCTGACTCGTGCCACTCAAGGTGACATCGTGGTTTCTGGGTATGACGTTTATCGTCAAAAGGCGGAGGTACGTCGTCAGATTGGCGTGGTACTCCAGCAAACTAGCGTCGATGGCGATCTATCTGTCTGGGAAAATATGGAATTCCACGGCAGAATGCACCACATCCCGAATCCTCAGCGTCAGCAAAATATTGATCAATGGCTAGCTTATGTGGAGCTAGCTGAACGCCGTGATGACAAGGTCAAAACCCTATCAGGCGGAATGAAGCGTCGCTTACAGATTGCTCGCGCCCTGCTACACCAGCCAAAAATTCTTTTTTTAGACGAACCAACGGTAGGTTTGGATCCGCAAACGCGTCGCCGCCTCTGGGAGATCATTCTGGATCTAAATAAGCACAAGGGTATGACTATGCTGCTGACCACCCATTATATGGAAGAGGTGGAGTATTTATGCGATCGCATTGGCATCATGGATCAAGGGCAGTTAATTGAGATGGGGACATTGGAGGAGTTAAGATCGAATCATGGTGAAGGCATCGTCATGCGAAAAACTGACGACCGCTGGAGCTACACCTTTTTTCCCACCCTGCAGGATGCCAATCAGTTTCTCGAGCAGCAATCCGACAAAACTGGGATGATGACCCGCCCTTCAAATTTAGAGGATATTTTTGTCGAGCTGACTGGACATAATTTAGATTAGCCTAGCCAAACGCCCTAAAAACATTAGGGGCGCTGCATGCAGCGCCCCTAATAAATAAAATCAGATTAATCACAATTAATCCATCAATTAATCCAAATAACCCATTAGTGCCGCTGCATCCTCATCAATATCATTGGATGCAATAGGACGGTTACCAGGCAAAGTCTCAAGGTCAGAAACTACTAATGTGCTAACAGCAACAGGACGATGACCGGGCAAATGATCAGTGCTAGCAATTTCAAAGTTATCAGCCATGACCGGACGAACTCCAGCCGAGGACAGATTATGAACAACCTCCACATCACTAACCGTAATGGGGCGATTGTTTGGCAGCGTATCGGTTTCAACAACGCGAGTGTTGTCCTCTAGCACAATGATTTCATTTTTCTCAGCCTTAACAATGCCACCGCTCTTAGCTGCGGAAGACGTTGAGGACTTTTTGCGAGTGCTACTCGAAGAAGTGGACTCTTGAGTTGCCGCTTTAGTGGTTTCCGCTGCGTCGCTGCTCATAACCTTATAACCCCTAGTACTAATTGAAGTAATGCCTACGCGGCATGCATGCCTATGGCACTCATCTGCGACCCGTGATCCAGTCGTGCTCACAACCTATAGCCAGCACCGACTACCACCAGGAACACCTGTAAATTACCGGGGGCAAACCCACGAAATATCAAGGCATTTCGAATGCTTAGGCAATACAAATGTCTAAATAATTATAAGTTAAAAAACAACCTCTTTAGTTTATTAAAGCTAATCAGTCCCATAAAACCCAATACTTTACAAAAGCCTAAGACTTAGAAATATTTCTCCCTGAGAATCGGCATTTCCTAAATTGCAGGCTACAATAATAAACACTCCATACAGCTAGCCCTAAGCTATTGGATAGTAACAAGGGGCTGTAACGGTTTCGACGTTTTGACGAAAGTCGCGTTGTGATGCAGGTCGAGAGCGAGTCCACTCTCGGAAATCAAGACTCAACTAAATACAGATGCAAACAACATCGTACCTTTTGCTCGTAAGCAAGTAGCTGTAGCTGCCGCTTAAAAACCTCTCTTAGGTTCGAGCGCTTATCACCTGACTCCGTTAAGGGTGATAAGCCTAACCCCAACGGATGCGTTAGGTTGATTTCTCTGGTGAGAAGCCTAACAAAGACCTTTACCAGAGCATCCTACGTTCGGGATAATGAACGGCTCCCGCCTTGAGGGTTAGATAGGCTAAACCTGTGAATGAGTGGCGCGTTATTACTCAGGGCGGACACGGGTTCGACTCCCGTCAGCTCCATTTCAATAACCATAGTTAAATCTAAAGACACCTCAAATATGGGGTGTTTAATTTTTGCTACGCGATTCCCTAAATCCTATTTTTAAGAGCTATATTCGTGGACCGACTATGCCACTGGTACTGACAACTAGACTGTCAGTATTAATCACCTGATCTAATAGAAACCACTATTGTTTTTCTTTAAGCTGAGTGAAGTATTTTTCCAACTTTAGAACAAGATTAGTTGTCAAAAACTAAGGTGTTTATACTGAAGGAGAAATCCTTCTACGTCGAAGATTATAGATGTAAGAAAATTTGAATTATTAGCCTTGATATAGGTTTAAAAATAGTGTTTTGAGCACTTGATCGGCAGTCATCAATCATAGGTGAGTGATCGGGTTTAGACACAATAACGTTTACTTGCGACCGCCTTGAGCTAACGCTTCTGTTTGTTTTGCTGAGTCCCTTGAAAATGAAATTCCCATTTTGGCAATATCTTCAACAACCGGTGTTTAGCCGGGATTATAAAACCGTCTTCAGCCCATTTAAATTTTGGCAAAATCACACTCTACAACATCTAGAGCGGTGCTGGGAAAAAGAGTACCGTCAACCAGGAAAACTAAACTAAATATTGTTCAAAGAGATCGCAATATATGTTTGATTTATAACATTCCTGATTGACTCTTTGTTAAGGGTTTCTAACAAAGATATGTTACTTAATAAAGCTAAAGGCATCGATTAACTGGTTTAATCGATGCCTTTATTTTCAATACTTATTGTCTAATACGAAATTCTGAAGGCATCCACACGCGGCTTAATTTATACCGAGTAGTCGCACCATCAGCCAACTAGTTCAATCTTCGATAAACTAATTTGCCTGACTCAAATAGTTTTCAATCTTCGTACGGGCTTGATTCCAATCTGCTAATGCTCGCTCAGACCACAACCAATGGACTGATATATCAGAAATAGGCACCTCCTCTTCCTCAGCAGTCTTCATAACAGCCTGCCAGTAATCTGCAGCAACCGCTAACAAGGGTCGTTGGTCACTATCCGTCAGCCCGATCTCAGACTCCTGATAATAGGCCATGGCCAATCCAAGTTGAGCATGGAGCGTCATCGGTGCATTTTGAATATCTGCACCTGGCAGATCGTCGTGAAGTGACAGAATGGGGATACCATAAGCCTCACCCGTATCAAGGGCATCTTCCCAAATAGCAATTGCATCCTGAAAATTGCCCTGTTCGTAGTAGGCAAAACCTAACGCAACTTGAGCATCGATCCAGTTGGCTTTGACATCCAGGGCATCTTGCCAGGATCTGGCAGCCTCAGACGGCCCAATGCTGTTATCAACAAAGGAACTTTGGTTCATCAGATCCCACTGCAGTTGTCCTTTAGAAAACAGCAGTGTGGGATCATCAATAGTCCCTAGTTCAAGAATGCGATCAAGTGCCTGATTTTGCTCACCTTGAGCAGCCATTGCAGTCAGGGTCACAACAGCCTGCTCAGGGTTACCGCTAACGATACCAGCAGTTTCGGGGATATCTGGAGGCGTATTTGAGGTCCTGGTAGGGTTGGTCGTTAGGGCTGGCTGGGATAACAAGTTCAACGGATCATTAATCGCCACCCCCGCTAAGGCCACTAAGACCAAAGCCCCCATCCCCATGACTACTTGTCGATTTCGTCGCCTAGCAATAGGCTTCGAGGGTTGAGTAGCAGGAGCGTCAACCACATTAGGGACATCGTGATGATCGTCATAAATCGTCGCACCATCACCATCCGTCTCAGTCGACGGAACAGGACTTTGGGGAAGCGGATCCAGTTCCAGACCGGGGGTTTCTAAAGTCTCTGGTATCAATGACTCAGCAACATCCGTAGACGTGTCCTCATTAGATGTCGATGGCTGCTGGGATAGCTCCAGATCCTCCACCAATTTTGTCATCGTCGAGGCATCTTCTTCGTTGTAGATCAGGATTTCTTCTAACTCTAAGGTTTCTACAACGTTATCTAAATCAGCATCTTCTAAGGCAACACCAACATGGGCCTGAGGGTGCTGCTGTTCTTTATTGTTGCTAACAACCACAGACTGATCATCACGCAAAGCTTCTAGTGCCGATTCGGACTCACTGAGTAACTTATCAAGGGCACTATTATGATTTCCAGGTTTACTAGCAAGATAGCCATCAAACCCAGGCTGCATATATAAAATCGGCAGAGCCCAATAGCTATAGTGAGAACCATGGGCTGAGATCAGCCCCTGCCGGGTGCGATTAAGACACAGATCGATGGGGTTGCCCTGCTTTAGGTTCCGATAGAGCAGCTGGGTAAAGGTAATAGCCACATCATCGGGAATGCGTTCCGCCATGGCAATCACACCAGGAATACCACGGTTGACTAACGCATGGGCTAGATTCTGCTCATGCCAGCCAACTTCGGATGTTCCACCTTGGGCATAAGCGCCCCGACAAGAATTTAAAACCGCCAGTTTGACACCATTATTTGATAAAAGTCCGGCTAGATCTTCACCACTAATACGCTCGGTCAATCCAGTCTGACGACTAACGAGATACAGATCTCCACCTGCATTACCCAGGTTACTATGCCCGGCATAGTGTAAAACCTGATAGTTACCTTGCTCCAAAGCTTGAGTCAGTTCACCTCGCCCCGGCTGCTCTAAAACAGTCAGCTGGACATCCAACTGCTGCTTGGGCAGGATGTCGTAATCTCCTCCTGAACGCATCGAAACAGGGTGCAGTTCATTTTGGAGATGCTTGGCTTCACGAGCAAGTTCTAAACGATCTTGATCATTGGGAGCGGCGATCACCATTAACACCCGTAGGGGCTGTTCAAAGTCAGGAACTGTAGCTACCGGTCGGTCATAGCCTTGACGTCGATCTAAATGGTAGCGAGAAAAGGTGACGTCAGTTCCAGTTCCCAGAGGGCGGTCACCGGCATGGAGCACTTCCCAGGGCAATTTCTGTAACTTTTCTCCCTTTAACCCTAGGCGCAGCCGGAGGGGAGAGCGTCGATTTTGAGCAACCCCTTGGGCCGTCAACCAACTATCGCGCAAAGCTTTGTCAAATAAGCTATTGTAAAGGGCTTGCCCCAAACTCACTAAAGTGGGAAGCTGGCTGGCTGTATCCTCATCATCACTATGACCCGAACGATAGTTTGGCTTTGATGCCCAGCGTTGGCTTGACTCTCCCTTTAATATCCCGAGCAGAGGATCATGCATGAGTGTGGACGATTCATTCAGCCAATCGTCTATGGGCCAATAAAACTGTTCCTGAGCCAGGGGAACTCCGGGTGCAACCTGCTCCGTGCGCACCAAATATCGGTCATTGCCGACCGCTGTAATTGATATGTCAAATTCTTGGAGCACTGTTAGCAGATCGCGTTCCTATTACCGTTTTGTAATGAATCCTTACTCTTTCAGGCCTGGGACCCTCACTCTAGCTGTTTTTTCTAGTATCCCCAGTAAACCAGCATAATGCGTCTAAGCAGATACAGTTATCCCATAGATGCAGTTATCAGACTGTCCTATAGCTTTGAAGGGCATTGTCCCATGGGTCCATCAAGGTTTTATGAATTGTTGATCGTGACTATTTTAAGAGGTCCTATTTGTTGCGAAATTTAGCATTCACAGATGAATTCATCCGGCGTTAATGATTCTCAGCTGGATTCACGACCATGGCAGCACCACCTCCACGTCTGTTTGGCTCAGCCGCTGCCTGCATCTCACCATTAGGCCAAATCTCCAATCCTGTGGCGGCACCAATTTCATCCACTAGACGAAACTCATGACCTAGAGCGCTAAGGGCCTTGGTTTCATCCATCTCTTCTAAAGTCCGCTCAAGCAGGGTCGTATTAACATTGCGCTGGGACAGCCGAGGAGCGCTAATGGCCTGGGGTAGAGGCATGTCAAAGTCAAGCATGTTGGTAACTATACCAACCACAGTAGTGATAATGGTGGAACCACCAGGACTGCCCAAGGCAAGGATACGACCATTGGGGGTCAAGGCAATGGTGGGAGCCATGCTACTACGAGGGCGTTTGCCGGGTTCTGGCGCATTGGGATGGGGCAAGACGGTGTCAAAATCTGTCAGCTCGTTGTTGAGGATAAACCCGTAACCAGGGACAACCATACCGGAACCGCCCGTAGATTCAATAGTCAGGGTATAAGAAACTACGTTGCTATACTGATCCGCTGTGACCAGGTGGGTGGTGGATAAACCCTCTTGACTATTGCCAGCGGCTACTTGGGGCACTTGGGTCAAGCTAGGACTGGGATCGGTTTGGTAGGGCAGTGGATTGCCAGGGGTGATGCAGGGCTCAACAGCCTGTTTAGGGAGGGAAAAATTGGCGGTATAAGCGGGGCTAAGGAGACCCGTAACAGGAGCATCGATGTATTCAGGGTCACCTAGGTAGGTGTTGCGATCGCAAAATGCCAACCGCTCCGCCTCAATCACCTGATGTAGCGCTTCACTACGCTTCAAACTCCCCAGATCGCTACCTTCAAGAATACCTAACGTCTGGGCCACCGTAATCCCACCACTACTGGGCAATCCCATGCCATAGAACCGATAGCCCCGATAGTCACTCACCACCGGAGGGCGTACCCGCACCTCATAACGATCCAAATCACCTAAAGTCATCCCCCCAGGCTGTACCTTAAATGTGGGTTCATCCACTACCGGCGGTGCCTTTACAGTCTCCACAATCGCCTCAGAAATGTCACCCCGATAGAAACTATTCACGCCCTGGGTTGCCAGCAACCGATAGGTATTGGCCATGTCAGGATTTTTGAACGTTGACCCCACCTCAGGGGGTGCACCATTCGGTAAATACAGCTGACTAGTCGAAGTAAATGCCCCAAACCGCTCCTGGTTTCGCACCACCTGCTGAGCAAATGTGCCATCCACGGTAAATCCAGTCTCGGCCAGCTCAGTGGCTGGAGCCAGAGCCTCGGCCAAAGATAGAGTGCCATAACGGTCCAGAGCTGTCTGCCAATTTAAGGGGGTACCTGGCACACCTACAGCTAAACCGCTACTAATACGATTTGGGAAAAACGGTAAATTCCCCCCTGCCGGATCGTCTGGGTCACGAAATAAATCAGCCGTTACCGCGGCCGGAGCTTCTTCTCGACCATCCAAAGTAATCACCCGATCTTGATCGTGGAGGTAAATCATAATAAATCCTCCCCCACCAATACCCGCCGAGAACGGTTCCGTCACCCCTAGGGCCGCTGCCGTTGCCACAGCCGCATCGACAGCATTTCCACCCTGGCGTAGCACCTCGATCCCAATGCGACTGGCATCCACATCCACTGAGGCCACGGCTCCACCAACACCTTTAGATACAGGAACTTTATCCACCGTTTGGGCAATACCGACAAAAGCCGCCATCACCATCACTCCAATAGCACAAAGAATCGACAGAAGATATTGTGTTCTAAGTTTCATAGTCAATCTATGGCGATCCATTCCAAGCATGCTCCCCATCAAAAGAGGGTGGACAATGCCCACCCCCCATCTCCTTTCAGTGCCAAAATCTAGACAAATCTAGGATTGCAACACCTGTTCTTTACCAGTTGCTGCAGCTTCAGCCACCTCTCTTTCTTTATCCAAGCGACGCTTACGAGCATAGAGTTGGATCGTCGCCAAAAATGAAATGGTCAACGCCACAATCAGCCACGTGGTAGCCCCCGTAGGAAACTGCCCCTTGAAAATCACCAGCATGACAATGATTACAAGCAACAGCGTCGGCCCTTCATTAAACAAACGCAGGGTTTTACTGTTCCACTTACACTCGCCCGCTTCTAGCTGCTTGATCATGCGACCGCAGTAAAAGTGATAGAACAACAACAACCCGACAAACCCTAGCTTGGCATGCATCCAGCCCTGGTGTAGGTAGTCAGGCATGGTATATAACAGCCCAGCAGCCATGACCACCGTCAACACCATGGCCGGTGTTGTAATGATGTTGTACAACCGCTTTTCCATGATGGTGTACTGCTTTTTCAGAATGCTCTGGGCGGGTTCTATCTCCATCTCCGCTTCCACGTGATAGATAAACAACCGCGCCAGATAAAAAAGACCTGCAAACCAGGCTACAACACCAAAAATATGGAATGACTTAAACCAGTAATAGGCCATGGAATTTAACAGTTGGACTAAGACTTAATTTTTCTATGACGACTATTCTCCCGTAGATGCAAAGCTTTTGACTGGGTCCAGGGTGTTTTGTAACAGCCTTGTAATGATTGGCCGGACTCAACCCAACTGACATAATGTCTCTTGCATTCCATTCAAACTTTTCAGCGGACACACTATGCAAGTCGATTGGCAACCGGTCAAAACCTACGAAGACATCTTTTATCACAAGGCCAATGGCATCGCGAAAATCACTATCAATCGGCCCCACAAACGCAATGCCTTTCGTCCCAAAACCGTATTTGAACTGTACGAGGCCTTTTGCGATGCCCGCGAAGACACATCCATCGGCGTCGTACTGCTGACTGGGGCGGGTCCCCATACGGATGGGAAGTATGCCTTCTGTGCTGGTGGCGACCAGAGTGTGCGTGGGAAGGCGGGTTATGTCGGCGATGATGGCATTCCCCGATTGAACGTCCTCGATCTACAGCGACTGATTCGGTCCATGCCGAAGGTGGTAATTGCCCTGGTGGCAGGCTATGCCATCGGTGGTGGTCACGTGCTGCATCTAATTTGCGATCTGACCATTGCTGCTGACAATGCGATCTTTGGTCAGACGGGGCCTAAAGTAGGCAGCTTTGATGGTGGCTTTGGAGCTAGCTATCTCGCCCGCATTGTGGGTCAGAAAAAAGCGAGAGAAATCTGGTTTCTCTGTCGACAGTACGACGCTCAACAGGCGATGGATATGGGCCTAGTGAACCATATTGTCCCCATCAATCAGCTTGAAGCGGAAGGGATCCAATGGGCTCAGGAAGTCTTACAAAAGAGTCCTACAGCTATTCGTTGCCTCAAGTCAGCCTTTAATGCCGACTGCGATGGTCAGGCTGGATTGCAAGAGCTAGCAGGCAATGCGACTTTGCTTTACTACCTCACTGAGGAAGGTGCGGAGGGTAAACAGGCATTCTTAGAAAAGCGTCCGCCGGACTTTAGCCAGTATCCTTGGCTGCCTTAGCCCGACTGACACTAGCTCAACAGCTTTTCAATTGATATTAGGAAACTACTAAATCCTTTACCGGTTCAGATGCTGACTGAGCACTGAGCTCATCGAGTACAGCCACTAACTCTCGCTCAAAGACAACCTGGGCACGATTTGTACGTCCTCCCACATAGAGCTGATCGCCATCCTGCAACGCCCAAACTTGAGAGTGAGAAATGTAGCTCATTACCACTCCCAACATCAGCAAACCAAATCCCAAATAAACAATGGGTACACCTGGATCAGATTTAATCTGCAGTCCAGTACTACCAATGAGCTCAGCAACGGATAGAGTCACCCCATTTACATCCACCGACATACCCGCTCGCACAGTGGAAAGAAGCTCACCTTTCTCACTGTAAACCACCATAGTACCCTGGAGGTCTTTGGCTATCAGCGATACTCCCGTGCTCATGTCCGGCTTTGTCGGCACCCAAGTGCCCCAGAGTTTACCGCCATCCCCAGTATCAATCGCCGCCATAGGAAACTGCAAAATGGGACTATTGTTGACTTTCACTCGTACCCCGGCAATAGACCAATCAGCCTGATACATGGTGACATTGCGATAGCGCAGCGGCTCATTTACCCATACAGTTTTACGCTTGACTTCATCACCCTGGTCATCCAGGACCGACAGATCTGAGTAAAATTGCTCTACCCGCCCCTCGGGACTGTAGTCAATCCAAAATCGGTTGACCTTAACTGACCAGTCTTTGGGAATTTGGGGACCGGCCCAAGGGCCAGCATCAAAAACATTTTGCACGGTAAAGGTATTGCCACTGGGTACCATTTCCTGGGCAAAGAACCCAGTCATGGCACCGTACATGGCTCCCAAAAGAATAATCAGCATACTGGCATGAACCAAAATGGGACCGATCCGCCCTGACAACCCTTTATGGGCATAGAGCATGGTGCCATCTTTGTGGAAGGTTTTGTAGCGCTTACCTGCCAATAATTCAGTGAGCTGATCAATGGAACCCTTACTAATCTGGGTGCTCAGGGCCATTTTCCCAAACTGGCGAGGCTTACTGTAGAAATTCCAGGTGCGGGAAAACCATCGTAGGGCCGTAATCTGTCGGGTAAAGGTGCAGGCGGTCAGACTACTGCCAAACAGAATTAACAGTGACAGATACCACCAAGTACGATAAACATGGTCCAAACCTGCTGTAAGTAAAACTTTCCAGCTGAGAAAACCGAATAGGGCTGGCTCCTCGGGATAGTTCTGCTGATAAAAGTCTAATCCTTGCCCCTGCTCAATGACTGTGCCCAGGATGCTGAACACGGCGATGACTAGCAATAGAACAATTGCCAGCCGGAGGTCAGCCAGAAGTGGAATCAGGTCCTTTTTGAAATAGCGTTTGACAGCAAGCAGCATAGCAACCGGAGAAAGTCTTTATTGAGAAAATTTATTTTTGGGAAAAATATAGAAATGTAGGGTGGGCAGTGCCTGGGATGTTGGCTAAGCCTCTTTTACAATAGTGAAAGTTCATGCATTATAACTGTAAGCAGTTCGATTCCAA
>NZ_JADOES010000039.1 GCF_018739885.1 Leptothoe spongobia TAU-MAC 1115
GTCGAAAAGGCCTGCCTCCACCGTCTCCTCCTCAACTCCAAGAAAGTATTGGTTAGGGGAGGAAGTGAATTTATACGATCAATACAGTGTGCGTGCTGTTGACCAATCGGATGCCACTAAGCTACTTGGGTTTAAGGCCCTTGATTCGGGCATTTGGTTCCCCTTTGGCCAAAATTATGGACAGTTGCGTCACGATATCGTCACCGATCCAAAGTACGTAAGCCCAAAGTTGGAAAGAGCAGCTCCAATCGCCTGGAGTCCCACCGGAAATATTCGTGATTGTTATGTTGTCACCGAAGGTTGGTGTGATGCCTTTATTGGAACCCAGCGGGGAAATACAAACGTTGCGGCGGTGGCTGGCGTCTCCCATATCGTTAGCACCTTACCAGCTAATGGTGGGCAAATAGCGTTATTTGATGCTGATGGTATGACCAATGCCGCAGTGATGCAGCAGTTGATAAAAGCAGGGAAGCATCTAAAAGGAAAGATTCAGCTAATCCCATTGGAATTTGGACCAAAGGCAGGCTGTGAAGAGTTTTTTAATGCTGGGAACACGGCTGAAGATTTCCAGACTCTACTGAAAGATGCTGTTTCTCCCAGAGTCTTCCTAGAACGTTGGCTGACATTTCTACTAGAGTGGGGGCAGGAGTTACCCAAGAACATTGCCTCCCTGGATAAGCTGTATCAAAAAATCTTTGAGCTGGCCTATCTGTGCGATCGCAATGGCAAAACTCTCTCAGCAAAAATTGAAAGATTTGTTCAGCTCCATAGTAAGAAATGGATTGGCAGGGCGCTGACATTACCACAGATTCGCAGCTTTAAAGCGAATGCAGAGAAACCTTATCGAGAGCAGGAAGCTAAGACTCAGTTAGAGAAACGAAAGGAAGCCGCAAAAGATAGCATATCCCGTGGTTCGTGGGCTGTTAAGCACTGTCTAAATGATGCGGTAATCATTTCACCTGCAGGACAGGCAACCATGGCCCCATCAGGTGCGATCGCAGGCCTTATGGAAGTTTGCTGGGGCAATGAGCTGAAATACCGTCTAGACTGTAACAGCTTCTATGCCTATGGCAGGACTATCCCCGGCAAGTGGGAAAGGGTATCTAACAGAGAAGTTAAGGAACTTATCCAGCGTGAACTAGATGCGGCTGGAGCTGAAGGATCTTATGGACTCACATCTGTGGAATCTTCCGCAACATTGCTCGCTCAACGGGTATCGATGCGGGAATGGCCAACAGAACACAACTTAGTTCCCTTTAAAAATGGAGTCCTAAGACTTTCAGATCATACTCTCCTGCCCCATAGGCCCGAGTATGGTTTTACCTGGCAGTTGCCCTATGAGTATCTACCAGGCGTGACATGTGACCCCATCCTTGAATGGTTGCATGGTGTGAACTGCGCTATCGACGTTGAGGTTGTGCAGCTGTATCCATGAGTTCTCCACCTGAGTCTACTGAACTACAAGGACTAGAGGAAAATTTGCCCATTGAAAATCCACCTGACCCATCAATCCCCTGGTGGAGAAAATCGGGGAAGGCACTCTTAGGATTAGGCGTCTTTGCCTTATTGAGTACGGGGATTGTTGGCGCAACTCACATGCTTACATCAGGTATGGAAGGCCACGACATGGGCGGCCATGGCGGCCATGATATGTCTGGCCACGATATGGGCGGCATGTCCCATGACGAGATGATGCGGGTGGATGGGGCCTTTAACCCAACACCGGTAACAGTAGAAGTTGTGAAATCAGCTCCGTTGGATGCCAGTGTTAATTACACCGGAGCAATTTTGCCCTACACAGAGGTCACTGTTTATCCCCGTGTGGCGGGTCAGCTCTCAAACTATGATATTTACCCTGGTGACTGGGTCGATGCGGGTCAGTTGTTAGCTAATCTGGATGCCATTGAGCGGGTCAGTCAGACGAGTGAGGCCCAAGCATCGGCCACAGCACTGCTTGCTACTGCGGAAGCCAGTCAGTTTGAGCTGGAAGAACAACAACAGGAAATCATCCAAATTCAGGCGGACCTCGACTATCTCATTCTAGCAAGAGATCGCTTTGAGACCCTGACGGCGAAAGGGGCCACATCCCAATCTCAGTATGATTTAGCGGCATCCCAGGTGGATGCTAAACGAGCCATGTTGGATGGCGCTAAGGCCAAACTCATCCGCTTGCAATCTAAGGTGACCAGCGATCAGGCCCAGGTAGAACGTGCCCGTGCTCAGATAAATACGGCATCTGCCTTTGAAGGCTACACCCAAATTTCAGCGCCGATTAGCGGCATTGTACAGGCCCGCATGGCCGATCCAGGCGTTGTGGTGCAGCCTGGAATGGGAATTTTCAAAATTGGTGATTATCAGCAGGTCAGGCTCCAGGCCAATGTGGCGCAACAGGATGCTAACCAGATTAGAGTGGGAACACCGATTGTGGCAAAGATTCAGGGCACGGATGCAGGCGTCATTCAAGGAGAAATCACTAGCATTTTTCCCCAAGCGGATTTAGAGACCCGCACGGTCACCGTAGAAGCTGTGGTGGATAACCCAGAACGACAATTGCTGTCGGGGCAGTTTGTGGATATGGAGATTATCACACAGCGACGCACCGAGGCGCTTTCAGTGCCACAAAAAGCTGTTGTGAGCTTTAACGGTGAGGCAGCAATCTGGGTTGTGAATGGCAGTAACGCCCAGCGACGACGGGTAACAACGGGGATGATGAGTCGCGATCGCATCGAGATTATCGATGGTCTTAAAGTAGGCGATCAGGTGATTACCTCGGGACATAGTCGCCTGATCGAAGGAGGAGCTGTGACCGTTGTTGATGCTCTGGGCAACCCCACCGATGATTTTGTAAGTACCGCAGACAGTGCATTAGAACTCTCTCTGGTCAGTCCTGACACGGTGAAAGCGGGTAAAAATGAGATCACATTTATCTTGAAAAATACAGAGACTGGGGAACGGGTAACCGTGTCTGCCGATGATCTAGCCCTCGACATCACCATGCCCATGAAAAACATGGCACCGATGATGGCCAAAGTAGAGTTGTCATCTACGGACAACCCTGGAGAATTCAAGGTCAACACCCATTTAGGCATGAAAGGTGACTGGATTATAGAGGCCACCGTGACTGATGCCGAACAGGCTGGCAAGGCTCGCCTCACCGTGCCAGTTAATTAAAGTCATATCCCTATTGTTTTAATGCATAGGGAACAGCGGGGATGCTGCTCA
This sequence comes from Leptothoe spongobia TAU-MAC 1115, assembly GCF_018739885.1. GTDB lineage: Bacteria > Cyanobacteriota > Cyanobacteriia > Phormidesmidales > Phormidesmidaceae > Leptothoe > Leptothoe spongobia. The sequence goes on from NZ_JADOES010000039.1 coordinate 3,223, forward strand.
CACAAGTCTACACACACTTTATTCAAACCAATAAAATCATGAAAAAACTGTTATTGAGTCTAATCGCAGTAGGTGCGCTAGTAACTGGCTGTGGAGGGGCATCGACTCCTGACACTGCCACATCAGAGACACCAGACACTGCCGCTGCCACCAACACAATGGAAATGGAGGGTATGGACAGCATGGAGGGCATGGCAGCCACCAGCGAAGGTAATGTAGAAATCACCCTGGTGAGCCCTGATGCTGTACCCATGGGAGATGCAGAACTTTTTGTTGCGGTGAAAGATGCGGCCACAGGTGAACCGGTCACCACTGAAAATTTGGAGGTAGAAATCTTTATGCCCATGGACGGCATGGACGATATGACCACCGAAGCCGAAATTTCACCAGATGCTGAGCCAGGTCAATACAAGGTTGCCACATACCTGGGTATGGCAGGCATGTGGGCCGTTAACACCTCTGTTGATGAAGGGGAGCAACAGGGCAAAGCTCACTTTATGTTTGAGGCCCAATAACTGGCCACATAGGTCTTGGAGAATAAGTCTTCTAAGACACTCAACTTGTTTCTAAGGAACCTAGTGTTCCTTAACTAGGGGACATAGTTTTATCCAAAATCACTCTGAAATATTGCTTCTCTCTTTATGAGTTCTTCTGTAAGTCTGTCATCTCCAGAAAAAGGACCACAGTTACGAACACAGTGTGCAATTTGTCATCACAATAGTCAGCCAGTATTTGAAAAATATGGCTATTGGATTCGTGCTTGTCAAAACTGCGGTCACCACTTTGCCGATCTTGTACCTGATGTTACTCATGCGCAACAGGTGTATGGAGACGATTATTTTGAAGGTGGTGGTGCAGGGTATTCAGATTATTTGGCTGAAGCTAAGCTTTTAAAAAAGCATGGCAGACGCTATGGCCTAAAAGTTAACAAATACACTAAACCTGGACGACTACTTGATGTGGGCAGTGCTGCAGGCTTCATTCTGCAAGGGCTAATAGATACTGGCTGGCAGGGAATGGGGATTGAACCCAATGATCGAGTCGCAACCTATGCCCGAGAAAATCTTGGGTTACCGGTACAAACAGGAACCCTGGAAGAGTTATCCCCTCAAGATTTTGGAAATAATACCTATGATTTGATTACCTTTATTCAAGTCATTCCACATTTTTATAATTTACGACAGGCTCTATCTGTTGCTGCATCTGTGACTGCGTCAGATGGTTATTGGTTAATTGAAACTTGGAATCGTAGTAGTTGGACAGCTCGTGTGCTTGGCCAAGGATGGCATGAATATAGTCCCCCCAGTGTATTGCACTGGTTTTCGCCTGAGGAAATTGCTTCATTGGGGAGCCAGTTTGGATTTCGGGTCGTTGCCAAAGGGCGACCTTCTAAGTGGATAAATGGTGGGCATGCCAAATCGTTGTTGCGTTACAAGTTCCAGGATTCTGCTATCGGGAGACTCTTGATACCACTGCTTAATCTAGTGCCAGATGGTATGGACTTTCCCTATCCTGCTGAGGATTTGTTTTGGATTCTCTTACAAAAATCAAATTAGGGCATAGATTCCTCTGAAGCTCCCATGAAAGAATTTCTCACCCGCTGGTCTATTAAAAATCCGGTTGTTGTCACCGCGATGTATATTGCGGTGATTATGCTGTCACTACTGACGCTTTTTCTACTACCGGTGCGGATGATGCCCTATGTGGAAAGCCCGCTAGTGTCGGTAGTATCCATGGCCCCTGGTTCATCACCAGAGGAAATCGAAACCTATATCAGTAAGCCAATTGAGCAGCGATTGAGCGTCTTGGACGGGGTGCGATTTATCCGATCTAGTTCCCCAAAAGATAATTCTATCGTCACCATTCAGTTTGCCTGGGGAGGCAATGTCGATAAGGCGGTGCAGTCGGTGCAAAACATTATGACAGCGGCTGAAGGTGACCTGTTATTTGATGGCATTAACTTTAGATCCTACTGGGTGCTGCCGATTGACCCATTAAATCGTCCTGTACTGACGCTGGCGCTCAAGGGTGAGAATTGGGACCCCCTCCAACTGAGAGAATTTGCTGACAATACGTTAGTGGATCGGCTTACTCAGGTGGAAAATGTGCAGGCCGTATCCATTTTTGGGGGCTACCGTCGTCAGCTGCAGATTGTTGTAGATCGTCAGAAGCTGGCGGCCTATGGACTGTCTATTGTGCAGGTGCGGGATGCCATTGATGCTAACAACATTAGCCAAAGCGCAGGAACTTTAACCCAGGGAGATAGCGAAATTCTGGTTCGCACCGATGAGCGCACCCTGGGGGCTGCCGAGGTCATGGATTACCCCGTTTTAGAACAAAATGGGCGGGTGGTGTATGTGCGAGATGTCGCAACGGTTAAAGACACCTATGAAGAACGACGCAGCGGCTACCGTTACAACGGAGAATCGGCCCTAGCGGTCAACGTTATTCAGCAACCAGACTCTAGTTCCCCCCAGGTAATCCAGCGGGTCAGGATGGAACTGGAGGCGATCCAAAACGAATATCCTGGCATCGAATTTCAGGAAGCCTATGACAACTCCTACTTAGTTAACCTGATTGTCAGCAGTACGTTCCAGGAGCTGTTGGTGAGTGTCGTTCTTGCTGGACTGGTGATTTTGGTCTTTCTCGAAGACTTCCGGTCCACGGCGATCATCATGATCTCCATTCCCACTAGCTTGGCCCTTTCCACCCTGCCGTTTATTCCCATCGGCATGTCCCTCAATTCCTCCACCCTGATTGGCATGATGATGGCTATTGGTAAGCTGGTGGATGATTCGATTATTGTGCTCGACTCTATTGATCAAAAGTTACGAGCAGGGTTGATGCCCGTTCAGGCGTCAATTAAGGGCACTGGAGAAGTCTTTTTGGCCAGTGCAGCGGCAAGCTGTGTGATGATTGCGGCACTGGTGCCCACGATTCTCTCGGGCGGTCTCACGGGGCTTATGTTTGTCGGCATTGTGTGGCCCATGGTGTTTGCATTTGTAGCTTCGTTGCTGGTGTCAATTACGCTGATTCCTTTGGTGGCCGCGTTTACCCTCAAGCCCCACAGCGACAAGCCTCAGCGGCGTACCTGGCTACAGCTCCTGACCACACCTGTGCGTTTTGGCTTTAACAAATTAGAACGGGGCTATGCCTGGTTGCTAGATCTGTGTATGCGGAATCGAGAGATCACCCTGGCCATTGCAGGGGCTTCAGTGGTTCTGGCGATAATGCTTTACGGTCTTATTCCCCAAGAGATGATGCCCCTGGGAGATTCGGGACAGTTTGTCGCCACCCTAGAAATGGAGGCAGGCACCTCGTTCGCAGCCACTGATGCAGCAGCAGGTCGGTTTGAAGACATTATCTTGCAACAGCCAGAAGTAGAGAAAGTCTCATCCCAGATAGGCTTTGAGCTAACGCGGAATAGCACCTACTTTACGAGCTACAGCATGGGCGGTGTGAGTACGGCAGCAATGACGGTGACTATCACTCCCCTGAATGAACGGCAGCGGGACATTTGGGAGATTATGGACGGCATTGAAGCGGAGGCCAAACAGACCATTCCCGGTATTCGTCGGATTGGAATTAAGGAAATGGGTGTGGATGTGATGGCCACTTCTGCGGCTCCCATTCAGCTGGCGGTATATGGCGATGACTTAGATACACTTCATCGCTTAGCTCAAGGTGTCTTAGACATTGCCGAGGCCAATCCTGATCTTAAAATGCCGTTTACGAGTTCGGCCCTGTCCCAGCCCGAGTATCGGCTCAATATTGATCGCCGCCGTGCCCAGGAACTAGGTCTGACGGTACAGGCGGTGTCCCAGCAAGCCTACTATGCGCTCAATGGTGGCATGACACGTCGCTACTATAATCGCCCCAACCTCCGACAGAATTCTATTCTGGTACGGTATGACGAAAATGCTCGTGGTACGATGCAGGACCTGTCAAATACCTATATCACCACCAAAACAGGCCAACAGGTTCCCCTGAGCACAGTAGCGACGCTTGAACCCCGCCAAGGTCCCACATTGATTGAGCGTGTGAATGGTAAGCGAGTGGTGTATGTGAATGGCTATTACCGCAAGAATGCTCCTGCATCTATGGATTTGTCCATGGCGATCGCAATGCAGGCAGGCGAAGAACTAAACTTCCCCCCTGGCTACGGTGTCGATTCCATGGGGGATATGACCGACATGATGATCGAATTTGCCCGGTTGCTCAAGGGATTGCTGGTATCTCTGGTGCTGCTTTACATCATTTTAGTGATTCAGTTTGGCTCGTTTATCCAGCCCCTGGTGATGATGCTCTCTGTGCCACTGCAGCTGGTGGGTGTATTTGGGGCATTGCTACTGTTCAATCACACCCTGTCCACCGTATCGATTTTGGGCATTGTCATTCTTTCTGGGGTTTCACTATCGGCGGCAATTTTGTTGCTAGAGCTGATTTTAGCGAAGCGAAAGGAAGGGGTGCCGCGTGCGATCGCAATTCGTCAGGCTGGTCCTATCCGCCTCAAAGCCATTGTCATGACCACCGTCACCACCCTAATAGTCATCGTCCGATTAGCCTTCTTCCCAGAAACCGGAATGGACGCCTATTCCCCCATTGCCACCGTTATCTTGGGTGGCCTGGTGATGTCTACACTGCTGACTCTGGTAGTGGTACCCGTCGTCTATTCCTTCGTGGATGATGCGACAGAGGCATTCAAACGACTGAAACAACCCTCAAAGAGAAAGCAGTTAGCCCGTGCAAAGCTTTCTTAGGAACAATAGCCCAAGGGACTAGCTAACTGCATCATGAAATTAGTTGCAAGATACAACTAAATAGTTGCATAATCGAACTATTAGTTTGATTTTATCTGTGTGTCCAATTCTCCTGATTTACAAGGTCAGTTAATCGCTCTAATTCGCGCATTTGGTTTGCACCGACCAGACCAAACACCCTGTGGACAGCCAGTGACGGTGGCAGAGGCCCATGCCCTTATGGAGCTATCTAATGGGCAATCGCTTTCTCAAAACGAATTGTCCACACGCCTCAGCCTGGAAAAAAGTACAGTCAGTCGTCTAGTCAAAATCTTAGAACGACGAGAGTGGCTCCAACGCAATCGGAGTGAAGCAGATCGCCGAGTAATGCAGCTGGCACTGACAAAAAATGGACAACAAGTAGCGGAACAACTTGCCACTGCACGTCGAGAAAAGTTTGATCGCATCCTCTCTGCAATCCCCAATGGTCAACAGACAGTTGTACTCAATTCCCTAAAAATTCTTGTGGAGGCTATCCATAAAAGTGAATAATCAACTGATCCATCGTCCAAAAATCTTTTGGATAGCGGGGCTGATTGCGCTAGCCATTGTTATCGGAGCCAGTCTATATCGGCAGGCTGTTCTCCATCAGCGACAGGCTGAAGTGGCCATGCGAGGGGCACAGGTAATGCCCTTTGATTTAGAGAAAACAACCCACCACTTTGAGCCATTACCAGATGGGGGGCTGCAAACCGTAGTTGCCGACAGCCCAATAGACCCTGAGCAGGTAAAACTCATTCAGAGTCATCTAAAAGAAGAGACTGCTAAATTTCAAGCCGGTGATTTTTCTGATCCTGCCGCTATTCACGGGGATGCCATGCCTGGATTAAAACAGCTCAGAGCAGGCCACCGTAACATGACAGTTGAGTACACAACGCTGCCAGATGGCGGGCAAATTCGCTACACTACTCAACAGCCTGCCCTTGTTGCAGCTGTACATGATTGGTTCGCAGCGCAGCGCTCAGATCATGGCCACCATGCCCAGTAAAGATTTCATCGTCATTTCACAATTTGTCGCTACTATCAAATTCTACTGAAATTGTAAGTTCCTCTAGTCTCTTGGAGTCCTGACAGTTTGATAGGTGAGCGTTATGCCATCCATGAGTTTTCAACAGTTTTCAATTAAGCGCAGGAATTTTCTAAAGCTAAGCGCAGTGACAACAGCATCAATGTTGTTATCCCAATGCTCTAGAGGAACATATTCTCTCAGGGAGACATCCTCTAATCTACTACTACCAGACGTAATTAAAAGTGCGAACGGCTTACTCAGCCTAGATTTAGAAGCGAGTGCTCAGTCAGTTTCCTTAAATGGAAAAAACGCTAACCTATTGACCTATAACCAGCAATTACCAGGGCCTCAGCTGGAGGCAAAGCCAGGTGACACAGTACAAATTCAGTTTACCAATCGACTCAATCAGCCAACTAACCTTCACTTCCATGGTCTACACATTCCCCTCACAGGCACCGGAGATAATGTTTTCCTAGAAATCTCTCCTGGCGAAAGCCATACCTATGAATTTCAAATTCCTGAAGATCATCCAGCGGGCACGTTTTGGTACCATCCCCACTACCATGGGTTGGTGGCTAAACAATTATTCGCGGGACTGGCCGGATTGTTTATCGTGCGGGGAGCCTTAGACGATATCCCTGAAGTCAAAGCAGCCCAAGAGACCGCTTTAGTTCTTAAAGATTTGGCTTTAGATCGCCGAGGTAACATTCCCAACCCTGGTCATATGGCCCAGATGACCGGACGCATTGGTGATTTGCTATTGGCCAATGGTCAACTTAACCCAGAAATCACGGTGGCCCAGGGAGAGTTACTGCGATTAAGACTGCTGAATGCTTCGCCGTCCAGGTTTTTCCAGCTTTCGTTGGAAGAACATTCACTCTTTTTGATCGCTACGGATGGCGGTGCGATCGCAGCTCCTGTAGAACTCAACAACTTAGTCCTAGCACCCGGCGAACGAGCTGAAGTTTTGATTCGTGCCACCCAAACATCAGGACAGTACCGTTTACTCAATACTCCCTTCAATCCAGCCCAGGGCATGATGGGCGGCGGAATGATGGGCGGTGGCGGAATGATGGGTGGTCCCTCAAGTCAAAAGCGTACTGAAACGGTTGCCACACTGGCCTACAGTGGGACGACTACAGAAACACTTTTACCCACTGCATTATTGCCCATAGAACCTCTACCTGAACCATATATAGTGAGGCAGTTTACGCTAAATCACGGGCACGGCATGGTGTTTTTAATCAATGGGCAAGTCTTTGACCATAACCGCGTTGATACCCAAGTGAGCCTCGGTACCATCGAAGACTGGGAAATCATTAATACCGGTACCATGGCACATCCATTTCATGTCCATGTCAACAAGTTTCAGGCGATTAGCCGAAATGGGCAGACCGACCCCTACGCTGCCTGGAAAGATGTTGTATCCGTCAACCCTGGTGAACGAGTACGCATTCGTATGGCCTTCCAAGACTACACCGGTAAAACCGTTTATCACTGCCATGTATTAGACCATGAGGATCGAGGCATGATGGGAATTCTCGATATTCAATCGGCTTAGGTCTACAAAGACGACCTAAATTTAGAACCAGAACTCAATGCCCCCAGGCAAGACTTATATTCCTTTAATTTGCCAGCCCCAATTTCTACATTTCCACTGCCGCTACAGGACACTGAACCAGACCCCATCGTTAATCTGCAAAATTTACTAGGCGATATCTATGACCAGTCAGGATATGACTTGGATGATTTGAAGAACAATTGTTCTTTCGTTCTCCGCTGTACCTATTAAAAGACTGAAATTAACCTGTTCAACATAGGGGCCACCTGTGCTGACTGAAGAGCTCAATTCCCCAGATAGCTTTAGTGGCTAAAGCTATATTTAGGATGGAGTTAAGCTAACTATTTTTTCAGTGATTGCTGCAAGGACTGTGAGTAAGGGAACTCAAACTTTTGAATGGTGGAACTAAAAACCGATGTCTAAAGCTCAGATTTAAGCTAATTTTTTTCAGCAATGGTTGAAAGAGGGCGAACGAGGGGACTCGAACCCCCGAATGGTGGAACTACAATCCAATAGTCTGGATTAATTCTTAAGGTCAACCAGTGACGCAACAATGACTGATACCTTTAGGCGGTAGGGTTGCCGGACTACAGCGTCATCCACAGTACTAAGGATAGAGTCCTCCTCTCATAAGGTAGTAGTGGAAACGCAACCATCCCAACATATCAACACGTTTGCTAAACCGCATCTAACAAGTTCACCCTCTGGGTTACGAAAAATCGCAGTCTTTGGATGTGGACATAGTCTATCGTCGGTCGCACTAAGTTTCCATGGAAAATTTTTACCGCTATGGCGTATCTAGGCAAGATTTAAATATTCGCGCTGCCCACTCGCTTTGTCGAGCAGGATGGATGCTAGAGGAGGTCAATGGCGTTCTTCAAAACGGCTCCATCAGACCTGAAAGTTTTCAGGTGATTCAACAGCAAACCACGACCCTCGATCAGCTACAACGAAAATTTGGACCTCCGCCCAAACTAAGCCCATCCACCGACGTCAAGCTGATGCAGGTTGACACTAGCAAGACCCTCACCATTCGAGTCATGAATCGAGGTGTAGAAGAAGCGGCAGCCGTACTCACGCATCATGGCTGGCACTTCTCGCAGATTCATGACGTACTTAAACCATCTACTAAACCATTGGAGAACTTAGGGTTTGCCCTAATGCACGATCGACCCGCTGCACGGGTTATCCATCATCATTATTCCCTGCTAACACGCCCCCAGACATTGCATCACAAACGAACCAACTCAGTCGCTAAAACTTTATTCGCACTGTTTTGGTTTGGCGGTCTTATTTTCGTTGGAGTTTCGCTAATGCTTCATATGCTATGAAGTTTTTACGAGGTTATACGACTGCCTCCCGTGGAGCCATACACCACCATATATAAGTATGAGTACAGGATAAGCTATAGGCTCTGGAGGCTAATCGGCCCTAAAAGTAATGCCTGGGTGAAATGTTTCAGGTTAGCGATAAAGAGTTGACGCAGTTGAAAAAGGTTATCTGCTTGGGTAAGTATATTTATCCAGCTATGTACCAGATCGATTTAGAACTATATGAACAACGTTCAGCATGATGCCTTGTTGGAGCAGGCCCTAGATCTAAGAGCTGCTCGTACTCTGTGTAGAGATGGTTGGTCATGCGAGCAGATCAACGCTGTCTTGAAAAACGCTTCAATCACACACCAAGAGTTCGCAACGATTCAAACACAGTCCAGAGATCTAGATAAGCTCCAGCAGGTGTTTGGACCTCCAATAGAATCTTTATATACGGACCATACTGAACCTGATCAATCAGAGATAGACTTTCTCAATCGTGGCCCAGACGCAGCCGCAGAAGTTCTGAGAGAGAAAGGTTGGAATGGATATGAAATCGGCCTTGTGATTCAGGATTCCATGTTTCTTGACTTGGATGAACCTCAGCTAGCGCCACCGCATGCTACCTATGGAAGCGCTGCACCTACTGTCTCCGCAGCATTTCCAACCCAAGATCGCAACGGTTATGCCCTTGGCCATCCCGAGGGTAGATTTGCTTCGATCCCCGTTATTCCCCTGACCGATGAACGTCCCTATCCCCAACGCAAAAGCTCCCGTCGGTCCCTAACTCGTGATGCATTTACTCTGTCGTTTATGGCCGCCTTTGCATTGGTACTCGTATTTACACTGCTGTAAGTAATCTCTGGGCAAAGGACCTTTGCATTGGTACTCGTATTTACACTGCTGTAAGTAGTCTCTGGGCAAAGGACCTTTGCATTGGTACTCGTATTTACACTGCTGTAAGTAGTCTCTGGGCAAAGGCCCTTTGCATTGGTACTCGTATTTACACTGCTGTAAGTAATCTCTGGGCAAAGGGTAACGTTTTCCCAAAGCCCTGCATCTCTAATACTCAATCAGAAACTCATCAAAATGATTGATAGGTAGGCAGTCCTCGACTTCGATGCCTCTGACCCTGGCCCGTTCAGGGCCAATCTTGACCCAGGCGATCAAGGCATCTAAGTTTTCATCAGTACCATCGGCCACAATTTCGACTGTGTGATCAGGCTTATTGGTGACATAGCCCGTCAGGTTTAATTCTTGTGCTTTTTGACGCGTGTGATATCGAAAGCCCACACCTTGTACTCGGCCAGCCACCGTAATCTTAATTCTTGACATCTAAGGGGTGAACTAATTATTGATTCCTATTTTGCAGGAAAATGTAACGTTATTTTAATTTTTATTAAGAGTGGAAATTTTTGTGGCCAAGGTATTTGTTTTTCGCAATCATATTGCCATTTACATTGACAAAGGCGCAGTTATATAAGTATTTATACTCATGATCTCTGGCACCTGAGCTAAGGCAGCTGTCACAGTATCAGGCCCAGCCCCCGGACGACAGCTATGGTCGGTTAAGTGACGTTTCCAAGCACGACTACCCGGAATGCCATGGAAAAGCTGCAACATATGCCGGGTAATGGAATGGAGTTTAGTCCCTTGCTCCGTCCAGCGGGCAATGTAGGGCAGCATGGCCATCACCACCTGATGACGCGTTAAGGCCTCATCCACAGCGTAGATATCGCGATCGGCCAAGGCAAAGATATATGGGGTGTCATAAGCAGCGCGACCAATCATGACAGCATCCACCTGCTGGAGATGGTTGCCAGCATGATCGAGAGTCTTAATCCCCCCGTTAATTTCAATCCATAGCTCAGGATGCTCGTGTTTGAGGCGATAGACATCGTCATAGCGAAGGGGGGGGATATTGCGATTATCCTTGGGGCTTAGTCCGTTTAACCATGCTTTACGGGCATGAACGGTAAAGCGATAACAGCCTGCTGTCGCAACGGTGGTGACAAATTTCACCATATCTTCGTAGCGATCGCACTGATCAATCCCAATGCGATGCTTGACCGTCACCGGAATATCCACCACCGCCTGCATTGCAGCCACACAGTCAGCTACTAACTCCGGCTGAGACATCAAACAGGCACCAAAGTGACCATTTTGCACTCGGTTACTCGGACAGCCCACATTTAGATTGACTTCGTCATAGCCCATATCCTCAGCAATCCGCGCACATTTTGCCAGCAGCTGAGGATCATCACCACCAATCTGTAGTGATAGAGGTTTTTCCTCAGGATCAAACCCCAATAGCTTGTTGCGATCGCCATGGAGAATCGCCTGGGCCGTGATCATCTCGGTATAGAGCAAAGTTTTGCGAGTGATCTGCCGCATAAAATAGCGAAAATGCCGATCAGTGCGATCCATCATCGGGGCCACACTGAGGGGATGTAGGCGTTGGGAAATTGGGGTGGTCAGCATTGGGACAATCAAAAACCTTGGCTTAGTTGGGTGACTCTTCGAGGGGGCAAAGGATCGAGCATGTTCTACCCAACCTGAACAGCTTGGGTTCTTTAGGTATCTACGTTCCTTGGGTATCTAAATAAGCTTTTGCTTTTTGCGGTTGTCCCCACAGCACCTGTTCATGTTTGTAAATCACCATGCCGGGTCGGGCTCCTTTAGGTTTGTACACATGCTTGGGTTGGGTATAAACCACAGGCACTTGTTCCGACTGCCGAGCCCGGCTAAACCAAGCCGCAATATTGGCGGCAAAGGCGAGATCCGCGTCACTAGGCTGAGCACCTGGCTCCAAACGTAGCAACACATGACTACCTGGAATTTCTTGAGTGTGCAGCCATAGATCATAATCATTTGCAGCTTTGAACGATAACACTTCATTTTGATTGTTATTGCGTCCGACCCATATCTCTATGCCACTCGGAGTACGACACTTATAAAAATTTGGCAGTCGATCAGAACGGTTACGACCGGGACGCTGATACGGATCGTTTAGGTATTCTTGCTGCACCAATTCATCTCGAATTTCTTCTAAAGCCACAAGATCCTCAGGATCGCGATAGTGCATCGTTTGGGTCAGGGCAGATTCCACCTGCTCCAGGTAATGTAGCTCTGTTTCTACGGCTTGGAGTAAAGGCATCACAGCATCACGGGTCCGCTTCAGTTTTTGATGACGTTTATAAAAAGCTTGGGCATTTTGAACCGCATTTTTTTCAGGATTCAAAGCCAACGTGACGGGCTCTCCTGACTCAAAGTCTTGGAGTTGAATCTTGGACATCCCTGGCTGCCATTCATGGAGATACGCCATCAGCAAATCAGCCTTGACTCGATAGCGATCAGCCTGATCAGAATCATCTAGACGCTGATGAAAATTGGCTGCTTTTTGGCGCAGTTTACTGGTCAGTGCTTTGGTTTTTTGGGTGAGCTGGTGGTGCAACTGAGCAAAGCTTTGCTGATTGAGTTGCGTCGTATAGTAACTATCCAATAATTGCTGGATTGAATCCATCGGCTTGGTTGCCCCAGCCCAGCCTAAGACCGTATACCCCTGCTCCATGAAAGCGGGTTGAAAATCATTGGTTTCCAAACATTGCAACCAACGCTGCCACTGAACATATAGTTGCTGCCAGTCATCGGTAACCAGGTAATCAGTCGTTTGATCAGGATCAAGGTCAGCTGCCCTGACCAACTGTTTCGCCAGGGCCGTACTCAGACCGCTATAGCTCTTGACCATCATTTTACTGAGCTTACCAGGCACCAAACTCACGCGTTCATACCAGTCGGCAAACGGCTCATCCAGGTGGGGCAGCGTACCAACAATGGCTGGAGGAGACTGGTATCGACCGCCCGTGCGAATAGTACGGATACTCGACTGTTGCTCATTGACCTGATGGGCCGCTGTCACAATTTCTTGCTGAGCATTCGTCAACAAAACATTGCTGTATTTCCCCATAATCTCCACATACAGATGCCATTCAGCCACTTCATCTGGACGACGGGCAAATTGCAAGTCAATGGCTCGCTCCCAAGGGGCCAGAAATTCGATCCTGGTCAGGGCCAGACCACTAAATTGATGTTTCAGCTGCTGACTAAAGGTAAAGGTTTCAGGTGCTTTTGGCGGAGCAGTCCCTACGTGAATACGCGCAGCTTGAGGATGCCAAGAAACTGTCAACCACCCTCGACGCTCGAATGTACGTAAACCCAGACATATTGTGTTACGATTGCGTTGCACTACCTGTTCACACCGAGCAGGCAACCATTGAGTGGTTAACTCATCGCATACGGCTCTAAGGGTTGTGATGTCAACCGGTTGCACTCTTTTTCCCCTGTGATCAGCAAATTTGCAGTTTTTCGAACAATTTAGCCTTTTTCTGTGGAGAACACTCAAAAAGAGGGAACTCTGACAATAAGTCAAACATGAGAAAAATAAGCCGTCTCAATCGTTAAGCGTTGTTTTTCTCATGTTTAACTCCCCTTTTTTTAGTTAACATTTCGGTACTGGCATTTAATCATTTGCGCAATCAGTAGGCTCTATTCCTACGCTTAATGCCAGTTGTGTTTTATTTAGATCTGTGCTTTAGGATAATCGTTTGCGAACTTATGGATATCAAGCTTATCAATATTGGTTTTGGAAATATCGTATCGGCAAATCGAGTCGTCGCCATTGTCAGTCCAGAATCTGCGCCAATTAAACGTTTAATTGGTGATGCCCGAGACACAGGACAGCTCGTTGATGCCACCTATGGCAGACGGACCAGGGCTGTAATCGTCACCGACTCGGACCATGTGATCCTATCGGCACTGCAGCCTGAAACTGTGGCCAATCGCTTTATGGTGAGCAAAGACACCAATGGTGATAACTAACTGAACTGAGGTATCCTCCTTCGTTTAGGGCATAGCGTCTTGATAGAGACTGGAGAGGTTTACACTAAAGACATTATCAATGCCAAGAAAGATTGCATTTGAAAAATGTCCGTTAACTCTGCTCGTCCTCCTGCCTTAGACAAAATTGTGAAACGCTTTCAACGGATCCAAGATCCACGGCGTCGTTACGAGCAACTATTGTGGTACGCCAAACGATTAGACGGGTTCCCTGAAGCTGCGAAAACGCCAGAGAACAAAGTCAAAGGCTGTGTCTCCCAGGTTTATATCATTGCCAGCTCAGATGATCAGGGCAATGTAAATTTTCAGGGTGACTCAGACGCGCAAATTACCAAAGGATTGGTAGCTCTACTGATTGAAGGCTTAAAAGGGCTACCTCCTAAAGATATCGCTCAACTAGAACCCGATTTTATTAAGGATACTCAGTTGGATGTCAGCCTCACACCATCTAGAGCGAACGGGTTTTACAACATTTTTAAGACTATGCAGCACAAAGCCTTGGCCTTAGTTATAGAAGATTAGGCATAAAAATCAGCAGCATACTCATCGCTGTAGAAATCGTCTGCCACTGCAACATCATCATTGCCATCTGCGTTGGGGGCGTTACCAATGCCCAATGAGGCTAGTAGCCCTGCATTCTCAGCAGTTGAGTCGAGAACAGTGACCTGTAGCTCTTGCCACACGGGAGCCGCTGTGGCCAACAGCTGCCGACCTTGAGACGTAGCTTTGAGAGACTGGCTCCGCTTATCTTTGCCAGGCCCAACGTCAATCCAGCCTCGCTTACACATTCGATCGACGGTACGACTGACTGTGGATTTTTCCATCCCAAGCATCTGACCCAACTGACCGGGAGGAATGGGACCACGACTGACGATAGTCGCCAAAATATTGAGCTGGTTAATAGTGAACCCTAATGGCCTCAATGCATCGTCATACAAACGGGTGACGATGCGATTAAGCTGTCGCAATCGCATCGCAATACAGTCATTGGTCATCTGACGCGCAATTTCTTTGGGAGTGCCATAGGGTGCCGTCATGGTGCGTTCAATGAATCACTAGTTGTATATTCAACCATTCGGACACAAAAATTGATTAAGTTCGCTACTTTATTAAGCGCGTTGCAATGAATTGATACAGTCATTAAGTGTGATTTACACCCAGTTATTTTTCTTAATGCTTGTTAATATACAAGTACGTAATTATGGCAGCCAATGGATATCCTTAACGCCAGCATGGCTGATAGTCTCTGGATCGGCTTAATTGTCGGTCTGGCTTCTTTAGTACAGAGTCTGACAGGGTTTGGATTTGCGTTAGTGGCAGTCTCACTCTTACCCGTATTTATGGAGCTGCAGCTGGCAGTGACCTTGGTCATTGCTGTGGGTTTGATCGGGAATGTGGTGCTCTGGTGGTATCACCGAGATAGCTTTGAATGGTCACGGATCGCCCATCTGGCAGCAGGAGCACTGGTCACGATTCCAGTCGGTGTCTTGGGATTGCGGTATGTGCCCGAGCATTTAGCGCTACAAGGGTTGGGGGTCTTAGTTTTGCTCTATGTAGTTTATTCATGGTTGCAGCTGTCGTTGCCCACTCTGACCGGACGACCTTGGGCCTATGCGTTTGGGGCAGCCTCAGGTGTACTCACCGGCGCGTTTAACATAGGGGGACCACCCATTGTCATATATGCCAACTGCAACGAGTGGAGCCCCGAACAATTTAAAGGCAACCTACCAGGTGTGTTTTGTGTGCTTTCATCGGTTGCGATCGCAACCCACCTGTGGCAAGGAGACTTTGATGCAAACCTGATGACCCAGGTCGGCTACGCCACACCATTTTTTATCGCTGGATTGGGCCTGGGCATCTGGTTATCCAAATATATTGATGCCACTATCTTTCGTCAGGTAGTTCTGGTGATCCTGGGCGTCATCGGTTTGAAGCTATTAGTTTAGCTCTGCCTGAATTTCATCCTCCCCAATAATTAGGGAGCAATATTCCCACCAGGATCAGGGGTGACATCAATGACTTCATCACTGATAATTTCCACTTCGGGCTGAGCATCAGGAGTGACCGGTTCTGGTTCCGTAGGCTCTAGGTCCGTGGGCTCCACATCCGTTGGGTCAATCTCCACAGGAGCCAAATCAAAAGGAGGATTATCCCTGAGTCCCTCTCGCAATGAGTCGCCCAGGGTAGGCTCTGGCTCTGGCTGAATGGCCGTTTCAGGGGGATTGTCCAAACTCAGTTTCGCCACCTCACCTCGGAAATAGGCCTCACGATATTTCAACGATTCTGAAAACGCCACCCCTGCCCGGAAAGCAACCAGAGCGTTGTCGGTATCGCCAATACTCAAGTAAAGCTGGCCTAATCGATCATAGGCGGCCAAAATGCCGTGCTGATTATAGGCTTGCTGCTCAGCCCGCACCAGCAGGTTGTACATAGTCAATGCTTCATTGGTGAGACCTTGCTCAGCATAGAGATCGCCTAAATCCTTGAGCACGGTACTGACATGACCATAGAGTTCTAGACGCTGGGCAGTCACATAGGCCAGGTTGTAATATTCAACCGCCTGGGGATAGACGCCTAGCGCTCGCAAATTGCGAGCCATATCAATTTCGAGGGGCGGTTCTCGATAATTTTGGCCCGTAGTCCGATAAAGCTGCAGCAGCTCAGTCTGCACTGGCAATGCCTGAGAGTACTGCTTGGCTTCCTGATAGCTGTAGATCAGGTCCGTGAGGTACTGCATATGTTCTAGCGTATTGCCCTCAGCCTTAGCATTCGCGGCTAGCTGGGTGTAGAGCTGCGCTGCATCGTCAAACTCAAACCACTGTAAGTAATGAGCTGCCAGGACAACCTCCCATGCCTGCTGAGCAATGGCATCAGTTGCCGTCATTTCAATCAGCTGCTGATAAATCTCAGTAGACGTGTCCCGCATCCGCAAGGTTTGGGCAATAGTCGCAATGGTTTCCACACGTTCGAGGCTAGCCGTTGCTTTTTCCGCCTCCCAAATCCGCTTGAGCCTGACCGCCATCAGACGGATTTCTTGCGATCGCTGAGAAGTCCATGCCTGTTGACCAATGCGATCTAACGCCTCTAACTCCGCTTCAAGACCAAACACCCGACGCAGCTGCACCTCCCTGATCCAAAGAGCAAAGGCATCATCCGGCTGCTCGGCCAAGAGTAACGCGCGGGCCTGAGCATCTAGCTGAAAAAGGGCGACCTCAAGGTCATATAACTCCAGCGGACTCAAAGGCCGATCCACAACCGCCGTAGGTAACAGAGGATCCCGTGGCTCCGCCTCTAATGGATTGGTCAGAAAAGCATCTAATAAAACTGGATCCAAACGCTGACCATAAGCGGGTAAAGATACCGGTACAGACAATAACGCCAGTGTGGCTAAACCACCGATCAGCCGCTTTCCAAGGACTCGAAACCAACGATAATTTCGTAAATCAAAATAAACACTCATTTACAGAACTTTGTACTCGCGCTGCTTTGCGACCGTGAGCGGTCACCTGTGCTGTAATCTTAAGGTCTTGTGTAAATCTTTTGTCAGCAGGCCTTTGCTGGCTGTCTAACCATAACAAATCTGTTAACTATGTCCCCAAATGTAGCAACCCGTACCATCCGGATTGGTTCTCGTAAAAGTCAGCTTGCCCTAGTGCAAACCCACTGGGTGCAGGGTGAGCTACAAAAACGCTTCCCTGAGATTAACTTTGAAGTTAAGACCATGGAAAGTAAAGGGGACAAAATTCTAGATGTCTCCCTGTCCAAAATTGGTGATAAGGGCCTCTTTACCCAAGAGCTAGAAGACGACATGCTCGCCGGTAGCATAGACTTTGCCGTGCATTCTCTCAAGGACCTACCGACACGCCTCCCCGAGGGTCTGATGCTAGGCTGCGTCACCGAACGGGAAGACCCAGCTGATGCCCTGGTTGTCCATGAAAAGCATGCAGGTAAAACCCTTGATCAGCTACCCGAGGGTGCCATTATTGGCACATCCTCCCTGCGTCGATTAGCACAGCTACGTCATCATTTCCCTTCGTTCCAGTTCAAAGATATCCGGGGTAACCTCAACACCCGCCTCCGCAAGCTAGACGAAGGTCAGTACGATGCCATCATTCTGGCAGTTGCTGGCTTGAAGCGGTTGGAGATGGGCGATCGAATTCAGCAAGTGGTACCGGCGGAGATTTCTCTCCATGCTGTGGGTCAAGGTGCCTTGGGCATTGAATGTCGCAGCGGTGATGAAGATATTTTAGCGGTCATTAAAACCCTGGAGCATGTTCCCACTGCCCAGCGTTGCTATGCAGAGCGAGCCTTTTTGCGTGAGCTAGAAGGCGGCTGCCAGGTACCCATTGGCGTCAATACTGTGATCGAAGGCGATAGCCTGAAACTAACTGGCATCGTCGCGAGTCTAGATGGACAAACACTCGTGAAAGACGAAATCTCTGGTCCGGTAGATACAGCTGATGCCATGGGAACGACTTTGGCAAAGCGGGCTAAAGACGCTGGTGCTCAGACAATTTTGGATGAGATTTCAGCCGAAAGCCGTTAATTTTTCCCTGATCTGTATTGGATCATGGGCCCATATTTTGCCGTAGGGGCATTGCATGCAATGCCCCTACGGCAAAATATGGGCCCCAACCGTAGGCTTAAGCACTATGCACGGATCCAATCCCCCTCTAGACTTGATCCCGTGGCATGTGGGTTTTTCAACGGGGCAACAGGAACGGGATGCGAATTTTATTTGTGGCAGCAGAGGCCTCACCCTTAGCAAAGGTAGGTGGTATGGGTGATGTGGTCGGCACATTACCCAAAGCATTGCGAGCCATGGGGCATGATGTGCGGGTATTGATGCCCTACTACGGCTTTATAGGAGACAAAATCGATATCCCCGAAGAGCCCGTCTGGTGGGGATATGCCATGTTCAATGCCTTTGCAGTGTACGAAACCACATTGCCAAAGTCAGACGTGCCCCTTTATCTATTTGGCCATCCTGCCTTTGATGGCAACGAAATCTACGGCACTGAAGATGAAGACTGGCGCTTTACCTTCTTCGCCAATGGTGCTGCTGAGTTTTGCTGGAACCACTGGAAACCCGATATCATTCACTGCCACGACTGGCATACGGGCATGCTACCTGTATGGATGCATCAGTCCCCCGAAATCTCCACAGTCTTTACTATTCATAATCTGGCTTATCAGGGTCCCTGGCGCTGGAAATTGGACAAAATTACCTGGTGTCCCTGGTATATGCAGGGCGATAGCACCATGGCAGCCGCTCTTCTCTACGCTGACCGGGTCAATGCCGTATCACCCACGTATGCCCAGCAGATCCAAACCAAGGAATATGGCGAAAAACTCGAAGGTCTCCTGTCCTATATCAGTGAAAAGCTGAGCGGCATCGTCAATGGCATTGACCTGGATGAGTTTAACCCCGCCACGGATCAACAAATCGAGCAAACCTACACCGCAGAAACCCTAGAAAAAAGAGCCATCAACAAAAGGGCCCTCCAAGAAGACATGGGTCTTGAAGTCAACGATGGTCGCTTTGTCATTGGTCTGGTTAGCCGTTTAGTAGAGCAAAAGGGTATCGATCTGATTTTGCAGACCATGGATCGTTTTTTGTCCTATACCGATGCCCAGTTGGTACTGCTTGGTTCAGGCAATCGCCATTATGAAACCCAGCTGTGGGAGCTATCCAATCGCTTTCCCGGTCGAGTCTCCGTATACCTGATGTACAGCAGCCAGCTCGCCCAAAAAATCTACGCAGGCTCTGATGCCTTCTTAATGCCATCCCGGTTTGAACCCTGTGGCATCAGTCAAATGATCGCCATGCGCTACGGCTGTGTACCCATTGTCCGTCGTACCGGTGGCCTGGTAGATACCGTCAGCCATCACGATCCAGTCAATGGCAAAGGCACAGGCTATTGCTTTGATCGCTATGAGCCCCTAGACCTGTTTACTTGCATGGTACGTGCCTGGGAAGGCTTCCAGTACAAACCCTTCTGGAAAGAATTACAAAAACGCGCCATGGCTGAAAACTTTAGCTGGGAAAATTCAGCGATTGAATATATCAAGCTCTACAGCGATGTAAAAGGATTACCCTATAAAAGTCAAATTCCAGTAGAACATGGTGGAACTTTGAAGCTCGCCTCCAAAACATGATTTCCCTAGGATCGCCTCAATATATTCAGAGTCATTACATCCTCGATCGGCAGATCGGCAGAGGATTTAATGACTCGCTCCATCAGGGTTAGAAAAACTGCCACTCTCACAGAGGGTCAGTTTTTCTAAAATAGCCTGAGTATTAGTATCAGCACCTTGCCGAATCTCCTGGATCACAGCAACATTAGTCAGCTCCATGCCCAAACGTATCCAATACGCTCCCCTCACCGACTCAAAATCCACAGGGGGCATTTGAGACGTATAGGATTTTTCCCAATCCAGGTTTAGCTTGTCACTCAGAGCACGGATAACATATTGTCGTTGGGGAGAAGCCTGAGCCATCCAAACAGTCATCGGTCGCGAGAAAACCTCAGCAACCTTCTCTTCTCCTGCTTGCTTTTGCAACCATACTTCTAAGGTAGAAACAGGCCAGTCAGTAGTCTCCTCATCGACTTTAGCAAAAGCATGGGCTTCAGCATAGGAGATTCTCCCATCCGCATCATAATCTGCAGAGGCAACAGTCTTACCAGTCCGATCAATCCCACTTAAACCAGCAAAAAAGCTAGAACTATAATCACGATAGTCCGCTTCATTCACAGCTGGAGTACAACCCACGGATGGACGTTCGGCAACCGTTGCAAAAAAACCACAACGAGTTTGCAACGCAACAGGATTGTCAGGATTGCCTTGTTCATAAATGAGATTGGCAAAAGAGCCTGAAAAGCATTGGGCCATCATGGTTACAAATGGCTGATCAGCAGGTAACTCATCTAGCCAACCCGCCAACTGCTGCACCGAAACAAACTTTTCCTCCCAAAGAATCATCGCATTATTATCAGGATTCTCATCGTTGTATGCGCCATGGCCCGTAAAATAGAAAAATGAAGGGCATGGAGAAGGGTTGTTTGCTAAATTCTCAAACCACTGTTGGGCATTAGCAACCGTGGCGGCTCCATCCAGGTTGTCAATTTCTGGCGGTTTGAATTGCTCTTGCCCAACAAAGTTGATGTAGCGCACCGTCGCCTCACCATCATTACCGTTAGCAAAGTACTGTCGCCCATTGCTGAAATCAATGCCAAGGGACGTTAGTGTGCGCTGAAAGTAACGGACATTTTTCTCAAGGGCAATTTCGTTGTAATAGGGCGCTCCACCACCGGCAAGGACCAAGAATTCTATAGGCTCTGACGCTGGCTGAGGTAGTGAGCTATCTCCGTTAGCAAGGCTTTTCCCATAACTCTGCTCTGCTAACGGTATTGAGCGACCAGTGACCTTAGAGGCTTGTTTACTCCAGCCTAGACCTAAACCAATGACAACCCCCATCAAGCTAGTCGTCAGTAACTGAGTTAGAAACGTTGGAGAGCGCATAGCAAAATTCGTTGATCCTTGCCCTATTTTAGGACGCAGTTTTGAGATTTTTGTGGGTATGCCTCTACTGGCTTCGATGATTACAATGGGGAGGATTTTGGCCTGTGGCCATTGCATCTGTCACCCTATGCATCAACTTGTCACCGCTGCCCTCAAGGCCCAGAACTATCGTCGTGCTACCGCACTGATCAAAAAGTGGCAAAAAACGGATCCTAAGGACCCCTGGATGTTGCTATCTATCGGACGATTACAAGAAGGCACGCTACAGTGGGATGCCGCTGAGAAAACTTACCTGACTTTCTTAAAACGGGTCAATAATCCGAAACTGATGGGACAAGCTCGTGCAGGCTTAAAGCGAGTGCAACAAGCACGGGAGAGCAGTCGTCAAGCAGCATTGGACGAGGCCAAGGCAGTTTTAGGGAGTGATGATCCGGGGGTGTTGGTAATCATGCCACCCGAAGATATGCAGCAGGCAGCCATGGATCTGGCAAAAATCCTGCGGATTGACCCCTATATGGCCAGGTTACAGCTACCCAAACGAGGGCTACGTCTGCAACGCACTGGCTCTATTGGAGAGATGCAATACTATGGTGAGGCCCTGCAAGCAGTGGGGATTCCTGCCATGTGGTCCACGATTGAGGCGCTCAAAACTGTCCAGGTCTTTCAAGTGAAGTCCTTTCAGGCAGTCGTCCCTCAGCCAATGGTGGTATGCCAGAGCCCCACAGGTCAGATGGGCTCGCTCCAGTTTGATTGGTCTGAGGTGACTCAAATCGTACAGGCCCAGCTACCATTATTTGAGCAGGTGAATGACAAAGGCCCTTGGGGGAAAATCAAGCGCAAAGAGCAAGTACTGGATTATGCTCAGGTGCTGGATCTGCATATTCATGGGCGCAAGATTATTTTGCGGGGCTGCGATCGCACCTACGAGTTTCGTAAAAGCGTGGCCCTGGTCCCCAACCAAACCAATCTGACCTCCACCCGCATTCGCTGGAACGGCCTGCGGCAAACGATCAATCGCGACACTAATTGCCCCACCCTGGAGGACTTTAGCAACTTTGGTCAGGGTGCTTTGGAGATGATACCGCTGTTACCGTATATGCCGATTTATATCGATCTCAATCGGCGCAAACCCAGCGATTGGGATACCGCCTTGCAGATTTATAGCACCTTGCTTTTCGCTAGAACCCCGGTTTCTAATGGGACACATTAATGCCAAAGAGAGTCAACTCTCAGAAACCGGGGTTCTAATGGAAAGCGCCCACTTCACAGAAACCGGGTTTCTAAAGCGCGGGCAGCTGAGATCGCGACCATGGCCAACAAGAAGCTGAGCACAAAGACCATATGAGTCGGCCCCTCGGTCACCAACGCTAACGCAATACTGGTCACCGCCCCAGCCCAGCCTGCTTGTCTAAGCAAAATCAGCTGTTCATAAGCCCCGCGACAGGCTTGACATGACTGGGTATGGCGCTCAAAGCGGGTGGAAAACCCCTGAGACTCTTGACTCACTGTAGTGGCCTTTACGGTAGCAAACCCTACATACCAGGGGAGATCCTGGCCAAAGCGATCCAACCAGCGACGATGTGCCATTACCAAGGTGTCGCAATGTTTAAGTGGGAAGTAAGCGGATTTTATCGATTGCCCTGACTCGTGGAAAAACCGATCCTGAGCCACAATAAATGCCAGATCCTCCTCCAAAATTTTATTTTGGCGCAAATGCTCTAGCCAGCGTGGCTTTAGCGTAAAGTTACGCTTAAAAAAGGTGCCATAACGTCGCATCAGAATCCGACTATGACCAGGAGCAACCGGTAAGGCATATAGACCCAGCCCCCCGATGACACCATAGGTCGGATTCGAAAAGTCATAGTGCACCAGCATCGGCGCATGAAACGTCAGCTTTATCCAAGGAGTCTGGGGCCGATCAGCACGGCGAAAACGGCCTTGGATCCCATCCACCGATGTGGCCAACACCTCCAGATCCAGAGGAGCTGCATCGTCCCGACTAATATTGAGCTCGGTACCACCATGGCTAATGTAAACGTGGGCAGGATCCAGCAGATTCTCTACCAGGAAAGTGTGGTCAAAGGGGAGATCAGTGGCAGTATCGACCTGAAAGACACCGTCTGTTTCTAAATCTGCGATCGCAGGCGGAGCCACCGGAGTCGGTGGCACGTCACCATCCGCCCAAACCCAAATGATGCCCTGCTGTTCTTGGACTGGAAATGACTGAGTATGAGCGCGATCAGGCACAGTAGCACCCTCTAGCAAGTGAGGAATATGGAGACAAGTGCCGTTGTCACCAAACTGCCACCCGTGATAGAGGCATTCCAGACGACCAGCGGTGACACGACCATCAGATAGTTTTGCTAACCGATGGGGACAGCGATCCACCAGGCACACGAGTTTGTCTTGGTGATCGCGAAAGATGACAAAGGGCTCAGCAAAGATGGAAAATCCATAGGGCTGATCGGCAGGTAAATCCACCGCAAAGGTGATGGGATACCAGCAGGTCCGCCAGTTGAGCTGAGGGTCGTCAGGCCGTTGTGCAGAAACAGACGGCTCGGGCTGTTGGGGAGATGCCACCATGGTAAAACCCATTTTTGAAAAAGGTTAAGTTTCAAGGATAAGGGATATCCAGCTAGAACCCCGGTTTTTCAGATTGCCGATAGGTAGGCATCGATCTCCTAGAACCCCGGTTTTTCAGATTGCCGATATTTAGGCAACAGGGATCTCACTAAAAACCGGGGTTCTGAGGCAACAGGGATCTCACTAAAAACCGGGGTTCTGAGGCAACAGGGATCTCACTAAAAACCGGGGTTCTGAGGCAACAGGGATCTCACTAAAAACCGGGGTTCTAGCCAGGAGGAGGCGTAATCCTAAAGTTTTCCAACTGGCGACTAATTTTATTCAGTAAGCTAAAGTCCGCTTCTGGCAACTCCCCCCCTCGGCCTGATCGATTCTCAGGAGCCAAAAAAGCAAAGGCTTTACGAAACGTTGCGCCATCTGTTCTGATCGGTGCATCTAAATGACAGGGAATCACAGACTCAAACGGCAGAGCCGCGACCTGATCGGCCCAGTTCAACACGGCTTGGCTACCCCGGTTAAAAATCAGTGACTGCAGCACTGGAGCCACTACCAAGCGACCATTGCTGCTCAGACGGTCAAAGGACTGCTGCCAGTTAGGTGCCCAATCAAACGGATACAGACCAAAGTAAGCCCGTTTGGACCGATCCGATGCCGTCTTCCGCTGCTGAAATACGCGCCCCCAACGCGGTTCTTTCAGGGAATCGGGACGAAAATAGAAAGCAAACAGGGCAATGCGTTGCCATCCCTTGCGACGATTTTCAGCCGTATCGGCTGGGGCATCATCAGCACTCTCTTTGGCATGAAAGAGCAAAGGATAGCTGTCTAACTGCACAATCGCTGGCGGCTCGGCAGGAATCGATACGACAGAATCAGTCACCAGCAATGTTTTGGAAGCACGATGCAGCAGGGCGACTTCTGAAAAGGGGCCAATACCTAAGTTGACTGGCTTCAGCATTCGATAGTCAAACTCGTCGCTAAAGGGAGCGTCTGCTGGATTCTCTGGCAACCAGTGGGTGCGACCCATGGGAAAGCCCAACCAGCTGAGGGGCAGATTGAGCGGGAAGCTCCACTGATAGCGGGCGGCATAGACCTGGGCGGCAGGAAATTTACGGGCAAAGGGGCCGACAAATACTTTATGCTCCAGGCCAGTGACCGTAGGTAGGATGATGTATTTGACCTCGCCGTGGAGAGCTTCTAGTTCATTGACCAGGCGAATGCATTCGGGGGTGGGAGCAATGGGGGCGTAGACAAGCAAACCACCCGCTGCCAGACGGATGACGGTCATGCGAATGGGCACGACGACGTATAAAATGCCCTGCATTTGGTCAAAGGTCCAAACCTGGTTGGTGATTACCTCCCGGCGTAAGGTACGTCGCTGTCCATAGGGGTACAGCGGTAACAGCGGCCACCATGGCCACGACCAATCGGCGGAACGCTCAACTGCCCGCGATTCAGACACACCCTAATCCTCCTGACTTAGCCCAAGCTTTAGTATTTTACGGCTCATCAGGGAATAGTTGGGGCAGATGAAGCAGCCTAAGATTTTTCCACAGTTGAGTGAGTCTTCTGGATAACGCTAACCTTCTGATGATCGCAAATTTGTCATACTAAAACTACCGATACGCTCAACCTTTTCAACGTTTGAGGCTCAGTGACTATGACCGTCACCACCTACCAATGGACCATTGACCGGTATCACCAAGCCATCCATGCTGGCGTATTCGACGACCAGCCCGTCGAACTACTACGCGGAGACATCATCATCATGCCGCCAGAGGGTGAACCCCACGCCTACTACAACAGCGAAGTCGGCGACTACCTCCGGGGGCTACTGGGCCATCGTGCCAAAGTTCGCGAAGCCCATCCCATCACTCTGAGCAACAATTCGGAACCTATCCCTGACTTAGCGATCGTAAAACCCTTAGGCACCGTCTATCTAGAGCACCATCCCTATCCCGACAATATCCACTGGTTGATCGAATTTTCTGACGCCACCCTAACCAAAGACCTGACAACAAAGAAAATCACCTACGCAGAAGCAGGCATCCAGGAATATTGGGTCGTCAGTCTAAAAAATAAACAACTCTACGTCTTCACAAATCCCCAGAACGGACAATACAACACTGAAGATCTGCTGCAAACTGGCACCGTATCCCCGATAGCCTTTCAGGATGTAGACATTCAGGTGCAGCGTTTGATGACCCCATAGCTTACTGTGCAAACCCGACCGTCCTATTATTCAGTCTCCCGAATCGGAAACGTCTCCCCTGACTGATACGCCTCAAAATACTGCTTGAAATAAGTCGTACTGGTAACGTTAGGTTCGTCAGTGGCATCTGGAGTGTGCTCATAGATAGGCACCCGTTGACGAATCACCTCTATCAGTTTTGGATTCAGATCTGCAAACCGATCCACCCGCTGAATCGTCGTTTCAAATCTGAGGCGAGCTGGATGCCCATAGCCCAGCTTCATCCAGGGGAGCCAGGGGCAATCCCTGGCCCATAGTGGTGTGGGTGCAGTCGCCCCAGGACGCGTCCCATAGGTCGTGAAATATTCTGTGCCCTGAAAAGTATCGCCAGGACAGTGATCGCGGTACTTAGGATCAGCGGCCAAAGGATGGGGATAGGTGAGGGGAATTTCTTGCACTTTTTTGAGATAGGGTTCACCCGCAGGAATTTGCGTCGTTTTTGGCGAAACGTCGCCCTGGACTACCCGGTTGGCAATAGGCACCACTGACACGGGGGGCTGATCGGGAAAAGGTTGCCAATGGGTGAGGACATCGCCAGTGGCTAAATCGCAGTAAAGACCTAATTCTCGGTTAATGCGATGGCCATACTCGCCCTTGGCACCGGAGCAGAGGAATACCTTGGTGGCATTCATGCCTGCGATCGCAAATACCCGCTCCAAAGGATCCTCTGGCGACAGCCGCCACCAGACCGTCCCCTCCCAACGGTAATAAAGCTGCTGGCCATGGTACTGCCGATAAAACCCTAAATTACTAACATCGTAGGCATTGGCTAAATCTGACATAGATAACGCACCTCAAGAAAAAAGCCATCCCCAAAACCACCAAAAAATGAGAAGGAACCCCCAAATCCACCCAAGGCTTACCGGGGATCAAGCGTGAAACGTATCAATTGCAACAGTTCGGACCTAATTCTAAAGAAAATAAGTAATTACACCTATTTGTCATCTTCTCATGGGATTCTTAAATCAAGTTGATAGTTCGACACGTTTCTAACACCTTCGAAACATTATGTGCATCGGAGTTTGAGTTAGACACGTGAGGTAACTTCTCAGGGCTACGTTGCGGTTCCTAGGCAGTTACTAGTGAACTCCTCAGGTTTTGCTGGTGTCTGTTGATGCTAGCAATTTCAGAACCGGAGCTGTCTGTTTTTTAATGGGCAGTTCCTGGGGTGGGTTAACAAGAAGCGGGCGAGACAGTTTTTACTGTTTCAACCGCTTTTTTTTTCGCTAATTGAAGCGAATTCAGACGATGGGATCTGGCCCTCCCATCAGCTATGTATCAGCACCTCACAAATTGATGCATGCCATGGAGCATCGACACCCACACATTGACAGCACGCTACCCTAGTTTGATGTGGTGTATTGAGTAACTTTTTTTCATCCATGGAACCATCCGAACAACCTCAGTCATTTTGGCAGCTCAAGCCTTGGTGGTGTCAGCCCTGGTCCATTGCTTTGACCGGCCTAGCAGTACCTACCGTTAGCTGGGTATGGCTACATCGCTGGTGGATCACTACACCAGCAGCATTTGTGATTTTGGTGTGGTGGTATCTATTTCTATACCTGGTCCCCAAAACGTACGAAACCACCGAGTCCGATCTATGAAGTATCTACCCCTCGCCGCCCGCATTTGCTTAGCCCTCATCTTTGTAAAAGCGGGCATTACTCACCTCATGGGATTCAGCGGATTTGCCGATATGCTTGGCCAACGACTTTTCCTCGGAGGTCTACTAGCAGCAGGCACGATCATTTTTCAACTAGCAGGTAGCCTCTCGCTACTGTTGGGTTACAAGGTTAAAATCGGCGCGATACTGCTAATCTTCTTCTTGATTCCAGCAACGCTGATGTTTCATAACTTTGTAGCCGACGGTGAACAGCTCAATGCCTTTCTAAAAAACGTGGGCCTGATTGGCGGGCTACTGATGGTGATTTACACCGGAGCAGGCGCAGTCAGCTTAGATGAAGCCTTAGAGAGTTAGGTTTAGATAAGATTCTGCCACTCCGGTAGCCAACCATAGGCTTCTTTTTAGGAAATCTGAATGGCTAACAGTTTGAAACAAATAAGTAGGGCGGGCTTGAAATAATCAACTACGTTTCCTTTTGTAAACTGAGCTAAAAGCCTTCTAAAGCATAGGATTCCACTGCATTTACATTTTGAAATATACGTGAGCTTTTCTACCCTTGCCTACTTAGCACAACCTTAGCTGATGATCCGTATCTTTTTGGCCCATGCCTCGAATGAACCATCTAAACCATCATCCCCAGAGGTGTCCTATCCGACTACAGAGGCAAGAATCCTAGACTTAGGCGACGGTATCACCCTTGAGCTGATGCATATTCCTGGTGGGACATTCCTCATGGGAGCCTCTAATACCGAAAAGGACAGCAAAGGCAATGAAAGACCACAACATAAAGTGACAATACCCCCGTTTTGGATCGGAAAATATCCGGTTACACAGGAGCAGTACCAAGCGGTTGCAGGCAATAATCCAAGTGACTTCAAAGGCAAAGATCAGCCAGTAGAGCGAGTATCCTGGCATGATGCGGTTGAGTTTTGCGAAACAATTTCCAAGCAATCTGGAATCACTGTTCGCTTACCCAGTGAAGCAGAATGGGAATATGCCTGTCGGGCTGGTACAACAACACGTTATTACTTTGGAGATGCCCTTACAGCGAAGCAGGCTAGCTTTGGGAGCAACCAATATGGAACAACTCCTGTAGGACTTTACCCGCCTAATGCTTATGGTCTCTACGATATGCATGGCAACGTTTTGGAATGGTGCCAGGACATTTGGCATGACAATTATGAGGGCACACCGACTGATGGTCGTGTTTGGATAACGAATAGGACTAATGAAGATGACGAATATCGAATTCTGCGTGGTGGATCGTGGCACTTCGATGCAGAGTATTGTCGCTCTGCCCGTCGTTTTGCTAATCGGCCTGCCACCCGATCCTATGGTTCTCTTGGTTTTCGAGTTGTGATTGCACTTTCAAGGTTTTCCAATCGCCTTTGAAGTTTGACCGAGATGTGCTTTTTCTCAGACTTAGCTGATGTGCCTGAGCTCATTTCCTGCACTCCAGAAACTGAGAACAATTATGAGCAGAGCCATCCGATAAATTCAGATCTTGCACTAATGTTGGAGACGAGCCTCAGCCCACGCTCGGTTCAAAACCGAGCGCTAATCGAGGGCTGTCGCTAAAGCGACAAGGTCGGCTGTGAAGCTCTATACATATAGCTTTTACCGATCTCTTAACCCCTATAGCGGGTTTTGATCCAGTTAGCCTTGTGACTTTGAGGCCAAGGCGGATTGACGCTTCTTCACTAGGTGCAAGATGTGAGATCAATGCATTGACTCAGCTTGCTATCAAAACCCCAAACACCCCTAATTAGTCTCAGGCAACTGAGCACTTTCCAACTGCTGCTCCAGTTCCTCTACCGTAGGTAATGTCCCCTGCAAATCCGCCGGTAGCTCCCGCCCTAACTGATGCGTCGCCACACCAATGGGCTTGTTCACATCCCGCAGAGAATACTCCGCCACCGTGGCATCATTGGACTTACATAAAATCATACCAATCGTCGGCTGATCATCTGCATGACGCAGCAATTCATCCACCGCTGACACAAAGAAGTTCATCTTGCCAGAAAATTCAGGTTCAAACTCGCCAAGCTTGAGATCGATCACCACAAAACACCGCAGCTTCAGGTGATAAAACAGCAAGTCAATGGCATACTCCTTGGTCCCCACCTGAATCGGATATTGGCTACCCACAAAGGCAAACCCCACCCCCAGCTCCAACAAAAAATCACGAATATGAGATAGCAAAGACTGCTCCAGGTCTCGCTCCTGGGCATCAGCTGCCAGAGTGAGAAAGTCGAAGTTATAGGGATCCTTAATCAGATTCTTGGCCAAATCTGACTGATCGGGCGGCAGCGTGCGCTCAAAATTCGTAATCGCGGCGCTTGTCTGTTTATGTAAACCTTGCTCAATTTGCATGAGCAAAACATTGCGGCTCCAGCCTTTCTCAATGGTTTGGCGAGCATACCAAAGTCGCTCGTCTGGATCCTTGAGCACATCTAACAGCCTGACATTATGCCCCCAGGGAATCTGCGACAGCACCTGCTGCACCAGCTGACCATCAGGATAAGCATCGGCAAAGGCACGCATATACTTTAGATTCCGAGCAGAAAACCCTGTCATATCAGGAAAATCACGCTTGAGATCCTTAGCCAAGCGATCAATCACCTTGGTACCCCACCCTTCTTGCTGCTGACGGTTGAGAATTTCGCGGCCAATCTGCCAGTAGAGCAGGATTAGCTCTTGATTCACCGCTAAGGCCGCCTTGACCTGAGCCGAGCGAATACGGTCCTTGAGAGACTGTAAAAATCGGCGGTAATTATCAGGGGATAGGGGGTGGGACATTGATGGGAAGCAGGCTTAGCGGCAATAGTGCTGATTTTGCCATGGACTCACATAAAAGTGTGGTCATATTTCGATATGATGAGAGACTGCGCAGCAACCCAAAGAAAATGGCTGCCCAAAACCCTACAAGTCTCAGACAGCCAAGGCAATCATCACTATCAAGTACCTTGACTTCTACGTCAGAAACCTTAGATACCTTCACATTAATTAATATACGGCAATAAAAGTACAAAATATAAATTTTCTTGTGAAAACAAGATATGTAGGTAGGTCATGGCCCACCATCTCTGGGAAGGTATCAGCAACGTAGCGTGGAAAAACAGCGAATAGTCGTCATTGGCGGTGGTGCAGCAGGTTTTTTTGGTGCGATCGCAGCCACTCATGCCAATCCCCAGACCACCGTCACCCTCTACGAAGCCGGTCCCGAATGTCTCGCCAAAGTGCGGATCTCCGGTGGCGGTCGCTGCAATGTCACCCACCACTGTTTTGATCCGGCCCAGCTGGTTCAAAACTATCCGCGTGGTGGTAAAGCCTTACGGGGAGCATTTTCTCGATTTCAGCCCCAGGACACCATCGCCTGGTACCGACAACGCGGCGTCAAGCTAAAAACCGAAGCCGATGGCCGCATGTTTCCTATCACCGATGATTCTGCCACTATCGTGGACTGCCTGATGCAGTCAGCTTTACAGGCAGGGGTGACGATCAAAACGAAAGCACCAGTCAAACAAGTCATAAAAACAAGGTCAGGCTTTGCAGTTGGCCTGCGAGAGGGTGACGTAAAGTGCGATCGCATCCTCCTCGCCACCGGCAGTAGTCCCCAGGGTCATCGCATTGCCAAAAGTCTTGGTCACACCATCGAACCACCGGTCCCCTCTCTCTTTACCTTCACCATTAAAGACAGTGATCTGCGCCAGCGCAGCGGCCTATCTATGGATCCGGTGGAGATCAAACTGAAACTGCCAGGGCACAAGAAACCCCTGACTCAAACTGGCCCAGTGCTAATTACCCACTGGGGTCTCAGTGGTCCTGCCGTTTTAAAGCTCTCCGCCTGGGGTGCTCGTGCGCTACACGACCAGGGTTACCAAGGCACCGTCCTCATCAACTGGTTACCGCAACTCAGTCAGGATAACGTCAGGGCTCAATTACAAACCGCAAGGAGTGAGGGGGGTAAACGTGCGATCTCAAACCACAATCCTACCCCCGCCCCAAAACGCCTGTGGACCTACTTTGTCCAACGAGCCCAGATTAAGTCGAATACACAGTGGACCACCCTCTCCAACAAAGCCATCAACAAACTCACCCAAGAACTCTGCCAGGGAGAATATGCTCTCCAGGGCAAAGGGGTTTTCAAAGACGAATTTGTCACCTGTGGTGGCATCCGTCTAAAAGAAGTTAACTTCAAAACCATGGAAAGTCGTCTATGCTCTAACCTCTTCTTTGCCGGAGAGATTCTCGACATCGACGGCATCACGGGTGGTTTTAATTTTCAAAGCGCCTGGACAACCGGGTGGCTAGCAGGACAAGGAATAAAAGACTCTTTGACATAAAGAGTCAACGATAAGAGAAAATTCAAAAACAAATCAAAATCTTGATCGTATAGGAATGAGGATTCAATTAGGTTCTATCTTTTGATGTACAGGTTGCCATGGCAACCTCTTCAGACATAATTTTTGGATCTTATAAAATCCTTATCCCATAGAGACAAGATTTGAGCACCCCATCGATGCATCCCCATGCTTTCCTCCAATTGATCCACCCTTCAAAAAAGAGGAATTCACATCGAATCAGCTCCACCCCAAAACCAGCCCTAAGGCTCAAGCCACAATTAACGCCAATCCTTATTCCCTAAAAAGCATCGACATTATCATCCATGCAATCACTTCAGCCACAAACCCTATAGACCCTAAGCGATTTAAACTGGCAGTGCCCAGCAAATAATTGCCTAACAGGAAATCCATAGTCCCTTCAAAAAAGATTCATAGAGAAGCAAGCACTTTCTTAAGAAATACCTATCCAGAAACATACATTCTCAAGGCCTTGCCTCCTTAGAAAAATCATCAGGCTGAACACAAAGAAGCCTGAATTCCTTACATATAAAACCTTTCAAGCTTTATCGACAATATTTTTAGTATCAAGAAAAAACATACTACGGAACTTACTTAGTCCATAACAAATTTAATTGTTATGCTCACAAAAACTAAATCGTGATTTGCATCACATTTAAGAAATTCGACCGAGACAACAGTTATATTGAGCATATCGCCACCGGATATTCACCAGTGTCGGCAACATGTCTAAACGCGAAGAGGTTATGCAATACAACTGCTTTTTTCAACTGTTATTGGAGTATCCAGACATACGATACTCAGCGAGCGCTATCATTGCCCTCCCAGGAAGCTTCGCTTGAAAAGCTAAATGCATCACCATCTCACTGCACAAACTTAATCTCGGCATCTAAACAAGCTTGTCAACAACTTCTGTTGTTTTGACAACACTCTCAACACTTACCACACGCCATCAGACCTAACAATCATACCCTTGAACTTACAAGGGCGGCTTGATTGATCTGTCCAAACATAGGCAGCCATAGAGCGACAACGTCTTAAGCAAAGACTGTTGCAACATGCTGCTGCCACAAGGCGTATGGTCGAGTGATTTTTCATCCATGTCAACACACTTTTAAAGGAATCAACATGACTATTCAAGCCCTCAGTGCTTCTTTACCCGATCGCATCACCATCAAAACAGTCAACTTCTTCCATAATCAGTTCGACGATCCAACCGATACAAGAACCTTTGACCTGATATTAGAAGATGGCGGTGCCCTCAACGGTACCTATGATGGCTTTTGCATTGATGCGGATCGCGGTCTCGACATTTCATACGATGAGAACTATGACGGTGTGATTGACCCGAGTGAATACACCAGTCGTAGCTACTCTGCACAGGTTTATTCCAGCTATGAAACCCTACCGGATGAGGTAGACATTGAACAGCCTGACAACATGGACCTGGTTAACTGGGTGCTCAACCAGGACTTCACTAACCAAGCATCTGCCAATGGTAGTGGCAACTATACTTGGGCCGACATCCAAAAGGCCATGTGGGCATTGCTAGATGATGAAAGTTCTTCTGCCTATGTTGGCCCCGAAGGCGATCATTGGCAGCAAGCACGCATCAATGAAATTGTGGCAGCAGCTCAGGCAAATGGGGAAGGATTTGTCCCTGACTATGGTCAAAAAATGGCCATCATTCTTGTTCCTGAAGACAATGGTGATTTGATTCCTGATGCTCAGGTGGTCATTGCTGCCGTAGAACTGGCCAAACTCGGTGATAAAGTCTTCTTTGATGCAGATAACGACGGCATCCAAGATGCGGGCGAGCAAGGTGTGGCTAATGTCACAGTTAACTTGTTGGCTGATCTCGATGGCGATGGCACTATTGAAAATGATGAAATCGTTGAGACTAAGCAAACTGATGCCAACGGGAACTACGACTTTACCGTAGTAGCGGGGGATTATAAGGTACAGTTTGAAGCGCCTGAAGGTCAGGAATTTACGGCTGCCA
Organism: Leptothoe spongobia TAU-MAC 1115; assembly: GCF_018739885.1. Classification (GTDB taxonomy): domain Bacteria; phylum Cyanobacteriota; class Cyanobacteriia; order Phormidesmidales; family Phormidesmidaceae; genus Leptothoe; species Leptothoe spongobia. Next base: position 37,146 of record NZ_JADOES010000039.1, read on the forward strand.
ATGCAGGAAATGACGCCCTAGACTCTGATGCCGATACAACCACTGGGATTACGGATGTTATTTCCCTCACACCCGGTGAATATGATGCCACTATTGACGCAGGCCTTGTAGCATTACCCAGTGCTAGTCTGGGCGATCGCGTCTGGTATGACACCGACGGAGACGGTATCCAAGACGATAATGAGCAAGGCGTCGAAGGTGTTAAAGTCACACTCACGGGCGGTGGTGCTGATGGTGTGATCGGCAACGCTGATGATACGAACGTCTCAACCACTACTGACCTCAACGGCTTCTATCTATTTGATAACCTCAATGCTGGCGAAGAGTATAAGGTAACCTTCTCTCATCTGCCTAATGGTTATGAGTTCACCAAAGCTAATGCTGCTCAGATTACTGGAGAAGAAGTCATCTTTGACACCAGTTTTGAAAGTGCCGCGAAGAATACAGCATTTGTTAGCGGTTCTCTTGAAGGCTGGCAATCCACTGATGGCTATATTGAAATCCATAGCACTAGTAACTCTGCAGATGGCCACAACCACATCGAACTGAATGATGATGCCATCGATTACTACAACGATGCTCGCAACATCTATCGCGACATTGACACTGAAGCAGGTAAGCAATATACCCTCACCTTCCAGTATGCAGCTCGCCCTGGTTTCAGTGCAGATGTGAATTCGATGGAAGTTCGCCTGGATGGTGACACATTGTTAGCGGTTGCAGAAGATGGGGCTGGCAGCAATGGCTATAACTGGAAGAACTACACCGTCACCTTTGAAGGCGATGGCAGTACTAAGCAACTTGAGTTTCTTTCCACTGGTACAGCTCTAGCCTATGGCCGTGGTGCCCGCTTAGATGACATTAAGTTAGTGGCATCCATGGGCAGCAACGATGACACTATCGATTCTGATGCTGACCCCACCAACGGCATGACTCACATCGTCACCCTAGCCGCTGGTGAGCACAACTCTACCCTAGATGCAGGAATTGTTGCTCAACCGGTTACAACGGGCGAGATTCTTGGTGCTGAATGCATTAAGGAAGGCAATACAGGCTCCTATCAGATCAAGCTCGATGGCATCGTGACTCAAGATACTTACGTTACCATCAACATCGACAACGGCACTGCGAAACAGGCCGATGGGTATCAGTTAGAAACAATTAAGAGCCTGTCAAATCCTTATACTCACAATGTGCAATGGGGTGAAAAGGGCCAGCTGTACACGGCTAATACCTATGACCGCTATTACGCAGCGCATTACTGGAACGGCACCCACTGGTTCTCCGGGGACCTGAACCAACTACCTGTTGGTGCCCATAACCTTACAGATGACTTCGAAGTAGCTGGTGCCCAAGGCGATAAACTTGTTGTCAAGGTTGCAGCCGGGAGCGATACTTCCGAGTCCTTCGACATTTCTGCATTGAAGGAAATCCAGCTCGGTAAAATGTTCTCTGGGCAGACCTCCACTGAAGGCACTGAGAGCTTCAGCCTCAATATTGAGAAGATTGGCGATCAAGAGGTCTACACAGGAGAGAAACAGATCTATATCAAAGATAACTATGCTGTCTATTCACCCATCTCGTTTGATTTGAATGGTGATGGCATTCAGACCGTCAGCATTGATCAGGGTGTGATGTTTGACATGCTCAACACTGGCACCGCCGTGAACACTGGCTGGCTCTCCGGTGAAGATGGCTTCCTAGCTATTGATAACAATGGCGATGGCTTAATCTCTTCCCGTGCCGAGCTATTTGGTGGTGGCGTTGGTGAAGGCTTTGCTAAGCTGGAGTCCTTTGATAGCAATGGTGATGGCCTGGTGAATGAGTCCGACGACATGTTTGCCGACCTGCGTCTATGGCAAGACAGCAACGAAAACGGTGTGACTGACAGTGGTGAGCTAGTGAGTTTGACTACTGCAGGCATCACTGACCTCGTGACCGACTACGTTGATGTGTTTAGCACGGATGCGGCTGGTAACGTCCACGGTGAGCATAGTTCTGCGAAACGTAATGGTAGCACTATCGATATGGTGGATGTGTACTTCCAGGTAGCTGTATAACAACCCCTGGCCCCTCACCTCTTCTAACTTCTGGGAGGTGGGGGCTACTGGTCCACAGCTCAAAATTCAGAACTAGCAATTCAAAATTCTCTCCCTCAAATCTCTCCTTCCCAGGTCAAGGTCTGTTCCGCCACATTACTGCCAAAAGAACGAATAATCGTTAACTCCACCTGAGCCCTGGTCCCACCACTCAACAATTGAGAGCGGATTGGCAATCGTCCGAGAGCCAGGGTAAATCGATTGTGATCTTGTTGTACTAGATTTTCAGGCACTGGCCCCTCAAATTCGAGATCATAGCGACGACGACGACCATCATCACCTGAGGTGCTATAGCGCACTTCAAACCGAGTCTCTAATACATCCGATCGCTGGGCCAAGTCAACCACATTGAATTCAAACGTACGACTACGACCATCAACCCGCCCTACAGCCAGCTGAGTCACTTCCTCCACAGGAACAATGCCATCCACGCGATAGGTGGTCAGGGTTTCTTGTTCTAGCGTTTCGCCCAAAAGCCAGTAGGACTCAGGAAAATCGATACTGACTTGACCATCAGGCTGTAACTCCAGGTCAACTGCTTCCGTAAAGCTCTGGGAGGGCTGAGGGGCCTGCCAATCTAGGGCAAATTGTCGTTCAATATGACCAGTATAAACTTGATAGGTATTGGCAATGGTCGAGCCGGGGGCTAATAAGGTTTTGGCACCGCTGCGAGTATCCCAAAGATTTCGTGACAGATTCACAGTCAGATTTGCCAAGCTGGCTACAGAATGAGACTGGCGAGGCGATTCTTGAGGTAATGGGTCTACCTGGTTGATCAAAACAAGCTGACCAAGGCTGCCAACATCACCATCTCGACCATTACGACCATCGGCACCATCATCACCGTCGTCACATTCATACTCTTTTAGTTGACAAGTACCGTCCTTACAGACTTCAACGGTCCAACGCTCATCGGCACAATCACAGCCATCGGTACCATCCCCACCACGTCCACCACGTCCACCACGTCCACCATCGGCTGTCACTAAAACTTGCCTAAGCTCACTGGGGTTGGTGTAATGCACCGTCAGATTGCCGCCATGACCACCGCGTCCACCATTGCCACCATCACCGCCATCACCGCCATCCGCCGCTTGCAAGTCCTGGCGTTCATCACGGGGCTGGCGTCGACAACGCACCCATTCACCGTCTTCTCCATAACCACCATCTTCTCCATCGGTACCGGATAGATCTAGATGGACTGGATCGCCGGTCACCCAAATCGTCTGACTAGTTCCATCTCGGCCATCGCGCCCCGTTCTACCATCGCGACCATCGCGACCATCCTGGCCAAACTGCCGACTCGCCAGCGCCGTTGAACCACAAATATCAATGGCCGCTATCGAGACCCAACTCGTCAGGGTCAGGGTACTAACCGTCAGTGCACTGAGACTTAAACGCACAAAATATGGAAAACCCAAGGGAAAACCGGAAAACACAGTCATAGGAACACCACACAAATCACACCAAGAAGGTCGATGCATTGACGGCTAAGGCACAGTCAAAGGCCATCCCCAATCTATTTTGGGTTACAGACCAATCGTTACCTAGGTAAAACCATAGGGACATCACCCATCTGGGTGAATGGGACACAGTTTTTTTTGGCTCTCCATGGATGATATAGCGCAATGTGTAAGGGGAGTTGATAGGCTATAGGTTGCTTGCTTTCATTGGTGTCCATGCTATCCACCCTCGACGATCTAAAACAACGCCTGCAAACAGCCCTGGTGAATGCGTTTGGCCCCGATTTGGAGGGTACAGACCCGGTGCTGGTGGCGACGAATAATCCTAAGTTTGGTGACTATCAGGCGAATGTGGCCATGTCCCTGGCCAAGCGATTGAAGGAGAAGCCACGTGCGATCGCAACCAAAATCGTCGACCACCTCACCATCGATGACCTCTGCGAACCACCACAAATCGCTGGCCCTGGCTTCATCAACCTCAAATTCAAAACCGACTATCTGCAAGCACAGCTCAAAGCCATTTACTCAGACGATCGTCTAGGTGTCCCCACAGCCACACCAGCCCAGCGAACCATCGTCGATTTCTCCAGTCCTAACATCGCCAAAGAAATGCACGTGGGTCACCTGCGCTCCACCATCATCGGAGAGTGCATCGCCCGCACCTTAGAATTTCTCGGCCACGATGTCCTCCGTCTAAATCATGTCGGCGACTGGGGCACCCAGTTTGGCATGTTGATCACTCATCTGCGGGATGTCTGTCCTGAGGCCATTACCGAGTCATCCTCGGTCGATATTGGTGACCTGGTGGAGTTTTATAAGCAAGCCAAACAGCGCTTTGACGAGGAGGAGGAGTTTAAAACCACATCCCGCGAAGCCGTTGTTGACCTCCAGTCTGGCGATGAAAGCGCCCGTAAAGCCTGGCAGCTCCTTTGTGAACAATCTCGAAAAGAGTTTCAAAAGATTTATGATCGCCTCGACATTACGATTCAAGAGCGGGGAGAATCCTTTTATAATCCCTTACTCGAAGATGTCGCCAAAGATCTTACATCCCTGGGATTGTTAGAAGAAGACCAGGGTGCCCAGGTTGTTTTTCTAGAAGGGTTTACCAACAAAGACGGGAATCCTCAGCCGCTGATTGTGCAAAAGTCTGACGGCGGCTTTAACTATGCCACCACCGACCTTGCCGCTATTCGACAACGCACCGTCGACGAAAAAGCCCAGCGAGTGATTTACATTACCGATGCAGGTCAGGCGAACCATTTTGCGCAAGTCTTCCAGGTGGCCAATCGCGCCCATTGGATCCCTGATGGCGTTGAGCTAGTACATGTCCCCTTTGGTCTGGTCAAAGGAGAAGACGGCAAAAAACTCAAAACCCGTTCTGGTGAAACCGTTAAGCTCAAGTCCCTACTTGATGAAGCTGTCACCGGAGCAGAAAAAGATTTACAAACACGAATTGCTGATGAAAGTCGAGAGGAATCGGCAGAGTTTGTCCAGGAGGTGTCTACGGCTGTGGGCATCAGTGCCGTTAAATATGCCGACCTCAGTCAAAATCGCACCAGTGACTACGTCTTTAGTTTTGACAAGATGTTGGCTCTCCAAGGTAATACAGCCCCTTACATGCTGTACGCCTATGTGCGAGTCCAGGGCATTAGCCGCAAAGGCAACATCGACTTTTCCCAGCTCGGCGATGCAGCCATTTTGCTAGAGGATGATTCAGAACTAGCACTGGCCAAACACCTGCTCGCACTCGACACCACCATCATGGAAGTAGCGCGGGATCTATACCCCAATCGGCTATGCCAGTATTTATTTGAACTAAGCCAAAAGTTCAATCAGTTTTACGACCGTTGCTCAGTTCTCCAAGCAGAGGAACCTCAACGGACATCGCGTTTGATGCTGTGCGATCTAACCGCTCGTACCCTACAACTGGGCCTATCGTTACTGGGTATTCCAGTCCTAGAACGCATGTAGGCAGATTAGCATCCCAAAAAACGCTGGTTGCACGATTTAAAGATTGGTCTGATCAGGGCAGGCAATGGCACCCATGCCCACCTAGCTCGATAGCCAGTGTAGGAACTGGCACACTCATATTCAGAGAGGTACGGTACCTGATTCTGTATTTTTTGGCTATGGTAGGCAAAATACCTATCTATAATTGGCCAGCTAAACGGGCTCCTGAACTTCTATGAAAATTCTTACTTCCCTGCGCCAATTGCGCACGCGCCCTGTCATGGCGATTTGGAAAAAATCCCTGGGACGCTTGCTCAATTACTACGATACTAAGCGGGGAAGTTTAATCAGCTTTTTTCCCAAATTATTTATCTTTTTTACGCTGCTCAATATGAGCTGCTATTGGCTGGCACTGCTCACCGCTTTTCCCCACGAAGCATTTGGGGATGAACGCATACATTATTTTTTGCTCCAGTTTCCAGTAGGCATATTGGGAGCATTATTTGATAGCCTGTCGTTTTTTATTACGGTTTGGATTGCTAAACGGGCTTTAAAAACGACTTCACTGGCCAGCTATATCGCTCACCTCAGTGTTGATGTGGTAATTGCTATTGTTGCCACATGGTGGGTATTATTTGTTTTCTCATTCTCTGGCTGGCTGATCAGCATCATTCAACATTCACCAGAGTCTCTAGCTACACGAGCGGATGTGTACGAATCTCGCGTAGTTGCAGCTGTGCAAAATCCCACCAACAAACACAATCTCAAAAATATCTACTTTGGTATTGTTGTCGGTATTTCAGCTATGCTGCCAACGTTTACTCATCTATTCCTATCGGTACAGGCAATCGGTATTTACTTACGAAAGTATGCCCAGCGTTGGCGACTGGGTTAGAAATCATCACAGATAAGTTTATCTCTCTTTTCTACGGTTGTTATAACGCCGATGCTCGTAAGAATTCTGCAAACGCAGATATCTCCAGATTAACCTGTTGAAAGATAGGTGTTATAAGTTGAACGGTCTGTCCCAGACGGGCATCATCTATTTCAAATGGATATATATGACTACAACATGTCGGGCTCCACGTAAGGGACTCAGAGCATGAAAACTATGGTCAGAAATAACAGCAGGTCGTCTTCCCGGAATCTCAGCTGCCATTTGTTTAAGTAGTCCTTGGTGCCAATTGCTATCGGATGAACAGCTACCGTCAATGCCCTTAGCAATCAGCACAAATATATTTTCTAGGCCATTGTAAACAGCCTGAATATTGAGCGCTACGCTATCCAAAAATAGTTCATTTTTTGACGTCTGAAAGCTTTGCCACGCTTTAAGTAAACGTTGAAGACAAAGTTCTATCTTACTCAACTCATCCTGAATTCTGTCCGCCAATCGTTGCAGCGACTGTGTCATACCTCAATGCCTTCTTCCTCAATATTTTGGAGGAGTTTTGGACGGCAAATTGCAGGATCCACTAAATCGACCCTAAAATCAGGGGTGAATTCATCAACAGCCAAAACCGCCAGAAAGTATTTATCAATGGGAATATCCCAAGCAGCAATATCAATATCAGAGTCTAGGGAAAAGTAATCTACATTAATTGCCGATCCAAAGACCTTGATTGTAGTTGCACCAAAGTCTTCACGCAGTAACTTTACTAACTGAGGAATCAGCTCCCATGCAGCATGCCAACGATCTCTCGTTTCAGGGGTAGCCGTTCGCACTGGTGGCGAATATTGCTTCCATTCTTCAGGGCTTAGCTCTAGTGCTGTCTTGGCCATCAGACCACTCTCCACCAGGATTCCTCCAACATCATTATTGTAATTCCTACTGACATGAATCTGATTTACCTCAAGTACTGATTTTACTTGAAGTACCATGTATGCTTTAGCAGCAAACTATATCTGAGGAGCATCATCCAATGCAGCGCATTGCTCTATTGTCCAGCCTAATATTGGCAACCAGCATCAGTACGGCTATGCCGACTATGGCACAAGTAACTGCTAGCGAAAAACAGAACTCAGCCAATGAGAGTGCTTGCATTGCTACCACGCCAGCCGAGCAAATAGCCCTTAATGCTGCCAAAAATGAAGCGCGCCAAATAGCAGAGTTAACCAATGGTGGACTGTCTGCGTATCGAGCTGAAGCGGCTATGCATGGAGCTGCGATCGCATCCCCTTGTGAAATGCTAGGACCCGCAATGTGGCAATTCACCATTCGCGGTGGCGAGCCAACGGCAGTGGCACTAGAAGAAGAATATACTATCCTCAGCGTTGTTACGGTAGAAGGTACAGGTCGAGATCGCAATGTCACCCTAAACTACAACGGCCCCATCGAAGAGTATGTCCAGTAGTGGCTACTCACTGAGTTCTACTGAAACATGACACACTCAAGGCGCTCATTTTGTCGAAGCACTTCTGATTAAAGCACTTCGACAAAAGCTTTGACCCTGCCCATATCAGGATACAAATACTGAATAGTGGCGGGGTTTCAGCGATATTGTCAGTACTAAAAACCAAAGCTCTATCACATCGGTTTATCGCAATTAATCATCCACGGAATGCCAAATTGATCCTCAAGCACGCCAAACTTCTCTGCCCAAAAAGTCTCCTGAATCGGCATTACCACCTTTCCATTCTCTGCTAAAGCATTAAACGCCCGTTCAGCCTCGACCGGATCCTCAATCCCAATCATCAGAGAAGTCCCTTTCGCTGCTTCATACTTACCCGGCATACAGTCAGAGCCCATCAAAACGAACTCACCCAACTTAAACTCACCATGCATGACCTTATTCCCCCATTCCGCAGAAACCTCTGCTTCCATAGGTGAACCTTTATAAGGCATCATCGATTCGATCTTGCCACCCAGACACTGTTCATAAAACTTGAAAGCAGTTTCACAACAACCATTAAAAGAGAGATAGGGACTCAATTTCATAGCAATCTCCTTAAGCATGTTTGAAAATAACAACAGGCTAAGTCAAAAAGTATTGAAGTCAATCAGAAGCACTTGATCACCAATATAGTTCAAATGTACTAAAGTCTCCAGTTTTCTTAGTCAAAGAAATTTATCTTAAAACTCCGCATGGGGTTGAGGTGTTGCACCACACAATCGCTAAACTAGCCTAAGCAATCCGTCATGGTGGCAATCATTGGCTGTGATGGTCAATATGGGTGAGGCTAACTTTAGGGACTTTACCTCGTGCCAGTCCATCAATATCAGGAGCCATCCAATTTTCACAACTGTTTTCTAGATCAGCAGCATTACCTGACCTGAATCAACTTAGACAAACCTGGATCTATCTTGAGTAATGTTTGAGCAATATCTGACTCTGGCACAATCAACTCAAAGTCTTCAAACTCAAACCCAGGCGCAACAGAACAACCCACCAGGACACGATCTTTTATAGGAACCGCCGCCTGCCAATAGCCTGCTGGAATCACATGGCAGAAATTCATTAACTTGGCCGACAGTTCAATAGACTCAATCGTGGAGGAACTCCCGTCCCATTGGTACAGGTATAACCCTTCTCCCTGATAGAGATTCCACACTTCATCATTGCTGACACGATGAAAACGGCTGACCTCATGAGGTTCCAAGGAAAAGTAAATATGGGTAAGAGCTGTCCTCGTTTTATCATCGATCGATACCTGACTCATCGAGCGATAAACTTCAAGATAGCGCCCACCTTCGGGATGTTTTAGCAGATCAGAATATTTCATGGGATTAGCAGAGGATGATGTTTGGCATGCCATACCCTAGGCTAGTCGTTACAGACCATATTTCATCTCGATTAGAGCTAAAGATTTTCGATAGTTCTCATTCTGATATAGATTCATTCACATCTTGCAAAATTTGGCGATACAAATCTGCATGAACTCCCTAATAGTTAGCACTCTCCTGGGATTGTTAGGTTTCTGTTCGACGTTTGGACTCAGGCACATAGCACTCAATTAGATAGTCAAATCCAAACAGCGCCTTCATGCGATTACGTTGAATGACAAGATTATCGAATAGAGTATTTTCCATGCAATCACCGTGCATCATCCGCTCATATTCATTACCGCCATGTCCGCCATGGAGCCCAAGAACGTTTTCTTACCATTTGCGGCTTGAAGGTACAATCATGCACAGTAATTAACGGTTGAGTTTTCATCTTTTCAGATGCACTTTAGGATGATTATCTTGTTGCGGTATAACGCCTAAATTGAGCCATGAATTATTCTCCTAGCAACTCGTATGGGGTACAAATCAGCAGTAACTGAAATCCAAAATCAAGACTGATCTCAGCGAGCTTAGTCTGAATTTGAGCGTTAGCTATATGCTTACAACTCCAGGTTAGGATCAAGAATTAAATAGTTTATTCAACTTGTGTTGATTGAGTCTTCGCCTTTCCACTGAGAAGTCCTATGTTTATGACATTCGGGATGACATCTTGTTCATCATCCATATCACCCCACTAAACAAGACACTTTTTCCACAATACTCAGAGCAACAGCTTCAGCGACTTTGAGACCATCCACACCAGCCGAGAGAATACCACCTGCGTATCCTGCACCTTCCCCGGCAGGATACAATCCCTGAGTATTTAGACTTTGAAAATCCTCTCCTCGCTTAATGCGAATCGGCGACGACGTGCGCGTCTCTACACCAGTAAGAACAGCATCATGCATCGCAAATCCTGGAATCTTTTTATCAAAAACAGGTAACGCTTCGCGAATCGCCTCAATGGCATAGTCCGGTAAACTCGGACTCAGGTCACAGAGATGCACTCCAGGACGATAGCTAGGTTTAACGCTCCCCAACTGTTGAGAGGGTTGACCAACCAAAAAGTCTCCCACCAGCTGACCAGGAGCTTCATAGGTGCCACCTCCTAGCTCAAAGGCACGCGCTTCTAACTCTCGCTGCAGTGCAATTCCTGCCAGAGGACCATCCGGATAATCGGCTTCAGGGGTGATACCAACCACTATTCCACTATTAGCATTCTTGCCACTGCGCTCATACTGGCTCATACCGTTGGTAACAACTCGACCCGTTTCTGACGTCGCGGCAACAACCTGACCACCAGGACACATGCAAAAGCTATAGACCGAGCGACCATTGTTGCAATGATGCACCAGCTTATAGTCAGCAGCGCCCAAAATCGGATGACCAGCTTGTTCACCAAAGCGACATTCGTCGATCAAGGGCTGGGGGTGCTCCACGCGAAAACCAATGGAGAAAGGCTTTGGTTCTATATACACACCGCGACGATGGAGCATCTCGAAGGTGTCGCGAGCACTATGGCCCACGGACAGAACCACATGGTCAGTGCGAATGTAATCACCATTGGCCAGCATCACTCCCCGCACCTGACGGTCTGCAATATCAATGTCATCCACACGGGTTTCAAACCGGACATCTCCCTCAAAAGAGAGAATTGTATTACGTAAGTTCTCCACAATTTTGACCAGACGGTAGGTGCCAATGTGGGGTTTATTAATGAACAGAATCTCCGGCACAGCACCAGCGTTGACTAGCTCATGCAACACTTTTCGACCGTGGTGATTGGTGTCTTTGATCCGGCTATACAGCTTGCCATCAGAGAAAGTGCCTGCCCCCCCTTCGCCAAACTGCGCATTGGACTCGGGCTTGAATTTGCGCTTACTCCAAAAGCCAAAGGTATCGACGGAGCGTTCATGGACCGCTTTGCCCCGCTCCAGAATGATGGGCTTAAAGCCCATTTGGGCCAGCAACAGACCGGCAAACATACCGCAGGGACCATTACCAATCACGACAGGTCGATGTTCTACAGCCTTGGGTGCTTCTGCTACATAGTGATAGCTGGTATCGGGGGTAGGCTTGACATGGGGATCTTTCTTAAAGCGATGCAGCAGTTGCTTTTGTTTCGGTAGCTCCACATCAACGATGTACACCAATCGAATGTCGTCTCGTTTGCGGGCGTCATAGCTGCGTTTAAAGACGGTGTAGTTGTTAATATCAGCTGCCTTGAGTCGCAATTTTTTGAGGACAGCGGCGTGCAAATCCTCGTCCGTATGATCGAGGGGCAGCTTAATTTCGGAAAGGCGCAGCATGAAAAGCAATGGGCATGGGTCACTGCCTATTTTGCCACGGTTGTCTGGGGATGGCGCTTTGATCGGCGCTAGGGCGGTGATGAATATCACAGGCCACGCTTAGGAATTGCGATGGGCGATTTGTATCAAATCAAACGCAATCGTTCACACACACTTAAGGAACACAGACCATGGCTTACTACCGACATCAGCTGCCACAGCTGTCTGACAGTATTTTTATTACGGATGGTGGCTTAGAAACTGTCATGCTGTTTCAGCAGGGCTGGGATTTGCCGGACTTTGCAGCGTTTACCTTGATGGACCGCCCCTTGGGGACCGAAGCGCTCCATAACTATTTCAATACCTACGGCACATTGGCTAAAACCTATGGCATGGGTCTTGTGTTAGAAAGTCCGACATGGCGGGCCAGTGCCGATTGGGGCAGTCGGCAGGGTTATGATGCGGCCAGGCTGGCAGATGTGAACCGACGCGCGATCGCACTCCTCCAACTCACCCAGACTACCTACGACAGCCCACACACCCCTATCGTCATCAGCGGCTGCATCGGCCCTCGAGGCGACGGCTATAGTCCTAACGATCTGATGGATGCAGAAACTGCTGAGCAATACCACCAGGCCCAGATCAACGCATTCCAAAACACCGCAGCTGATCTGGTCTCCGCCATCACCATGACCTACCCAGAAGAAGCCATCGGTATCACCCGCGCCGCCAGCAAGGTTCAAATGCCCGTTGTCATTTCTTTCACCGTTGAAACCGACGGCAAACTACCCAACGGCACCAGCCTAAAAGAGGCTATCCGCATCGTTGATACAGCCACCGATAGCGCCCCAGCCTACTACATGATCAACTGCGCTCACCCCATCCACTTTGACCGCGCCATCCTCAACCAAGGCCCTTGGGTAGAGCGTATTCGGGGTATCCGAGCCAATGCCTCCATGATGAGCCACGCTGAGCTAGACGAGGCCGAAACCCTAGATGACGGCAACCCTCAGGATCTAGGCGAACGGTTCTATCTGCTCCGGAGACAGCTGCCCCACCTGAATGTACTGGGAGGTTGCTGCGGCACCGACCATCGACACATTGAAGCCATTTGTAAGACCTGTAGTCCCGTTTTAGCTGAGTAAATTAGCTCAGGAAAACTAACCCAGGTTCGGGCACCAGCAAACATGATAGACATTTAGAAGTTTGCTATTTACCAGCCGCCCGTGTTCCTTCAGAACCTAAAATCCTTAACCCATCGTCACTGGCTAGAGATTTTTTCCCTGCTGGGCGTTGGATTAGGGATTTTAATTAGATTGGTGCAGTACCTGAGCAATCGCTCCCTCTGGTTTGACGAAGTGGCCATCGGGCTCAATCTACTAGACCGCAGTTATCTAGAACTGCTCAATGCACTGGATCACAATCAGGCGGCTCCCCCCCTATTTCTCTGGATTGAGAAATTTGCCATGGATACCCTAGGGAGTCACGAATACTCTCTGCGCCTGTTTCCCCTCATCGGTGGCCTATTATCCCTGGGACTGTTCTATCGATTGACGCAGCAGTTTACCCAAGGATGGGCCAGACCCATTGTCATACTGCTGTTTTCAGTACAGGGCTACATTGCCTATTTTGCCAGTGAAACAAAACCCTATAGCTGGGATGTCGCCAGCGGGTTGTTGCTATTTATGGCCATATCTAAGCTGGCCACCGCTAAACCTAGCCTAAAACAGTCTTTATCAGCAGGAATATTAGGCATCGTCAGCATCTGGCTATCATTCCCTAGCATTTTTGTGATCGCAGGTGTAGAAGGAGCCAATATCGTCAAACTACGGTTGTGGCATACACCCTGGCAAACCCTAAAAGATTTTTGCCTCAGACGGTTACCGCTGTATAGTGCATGGTTCCTTAGTTTTTGTGGCCTATATTTTCTCGTTATTCGTAAAGCCCTGACAGGAACAGGACTCTCCGATAGCTGGGCGGGTCGTTATCCCAATAATGTCTGGGATATAGCGTGGTTATTGGACTCCTTTGGTCGCTTTTTCTATCGCCCCCTCGGCTTTGCTGGACCAGCAGATGGCGTTGCCATGGTGGCCTTTATTACCGGTTGTGTTTTGTTATACCGCACGGCAAAACTACGTCTGCTCTACCTCAGTAGCCCGTTGCTGATTACCCTGCTGGCCGCCTATCTGCATAAATATCCATTCCGAGAGAGACTAATCTTATTTTTGGCCCCATTTGCCCTAATTCCTTTGGCAGAAGGTATTGTTTTTTGGTTGGCGAGGTGGAAAAAGAAACCTAGGGTGCTGGGGATTGTCGGCCTGATCATGGCTGTGATGCTGGTATTCATACCCACCCGAAAAGGTCTTCACGGTATGATAGATCCTATAAGTTTGCACTTTGATCACGTGAGACCGACTATCCAATACATAGATACTCACTGGCAAGCAGGCGATAAGCTCTATGTTTTGCCAGGGGCACAGTTTCAGTTTGAGTTCTACAACCGTCGTTTTGAGCTGCCTGCATCTGACATTGTTCTCAGTCAGCTGAGCAATATCGGTATTTGGAAAATATCGGACGCTGATTTAGAACAACACTATCAAGAATTACGGGCTCTAAAAGCCACAGAGCTGCAGGATCAAAAAAGAGTGTGGGTTCTCTTGGCACGGAAAAAACCAAAGTCAGAAGAGGCGATCGTAGAACAGCTAAATAGTCTTGGTACCCAGGTAGAAAGAAAACAATATCCGGGTGCTATGGTGGGATTATCTTAGATCTTGCAGTTTCTTACGTCAGTCTCACGCTGAGATAGGCACCCGTCCGATATTGACCGAGATTCCCAACTT